>JBDNCV010000178.1:0-6914 GCA_046719465.1 Anaerolinea sp. | reverse complement strand
TCATATGAGACCAGCGACAACGCGGCAGGCCTTTACCCACACGGACGCGGCAGGCCTTACCCACACGGACGCGGCAGGCCGCGTCCCTACTAGCTCACCACAATCTCGATGCGGTTGATCTTGTCACCCTGCTGGATGCTGTCCACCACGGCTTGATCGGCGTCGCTGGCCACCTTGCCGAACACCGCATGCTTGCCGTTCAGCCAGTCCGTCACAATGTGGGTGATGAAGAACTGGCTGCCGTTGGTGTTGGGGCCGGCGTTGGCCATGCTGATTGACCCGCGTTCGTGCTTGATCTGCAAGGCGGCGGGTTCGTCGTTCCAGCGGTAGCCCGGGCCGCCGCGCCCGTCGCCGTTGGGGCAGCCGCCTTGAATCATGAAATCCTTGATCACACGGTGAAAGTTCAGGCCGTCGTAGAAGCCATCCTGCGCGAGGAACACAAAGTTGTTCACCGTCAGCGGCGCGCGATCAGCGAACAGGTTGACGCGAATCGTGCCCTTGCTCGTGTGGATCAGCGCGGTGTACTGCTTGCTCTTGTCGATGACGGCTGCTGGGTAGGCGGGGTAGCTCTTAGGCATGGTGAAATCTCCTCTATGATTGCTGAAAAACGTCGCCCTCAGCATAGCGGAAGGACTGCGCCTGCGATAGGGACGGGTCAGGGCGCGGCGCAGTGGGCACGGCTAACCCGCCCAGCGTGCGCGCTTGTTTGATTGATGTTATACTTTGGCATATTATATGAATTCATCGCGGATACAATCCTCATGAAGTGCCCTGACTGCGGTTTCAGCAATCGCGTGGGCGTGCTGCTGTGTGAACAATGCGGCGCTGACCTCTATGAAGCCCTGCTGGAGCGCGTCTCCACCCGCAGCCTGACCGCGTTCCAAACCCGTGAGCTGCCATCAGGCGCGATTGCCCCGTCGTCTAACCCGATTGTGGCCTACGTGAGCGGCAGCGAGCAGCCCCTGACGATTGAGCGGCGGCGCGGCGTCATCATGGGGCGCGGCACGCTCGACGATGGCATCGACATCGACATGACCCCCTACGGCGCGCAGGAGATGGGCGTATCGCGCCGCCATGCCCGCTTCGACGCGCAGTCTGATCACCCCACGATCACCGACCTCAACAGCACCAACGGCACGTTCATCAACGAGTCGCGCATCCCTGCCAACCAAGCCGTCGTGCTCCACAGCGGCGACGAGGTGCGCATCGGGCGCATGGTACTTCGCTTGTACTTCAAGTAAACTGAGCGCGTCTGCCCATTGACCCACAGGCTGCCGCTGCATGGATGATTTCTTCGCGTTGGATCCGATTGAAGCCTACTGTGTGCGCTGCCGCACCACGGTTGACATGGAAGCCCCCCAAGCCGTCTGGACGCGCAAAGGCCAAGCTGCCACGCGCGGGGCCTGCCCGCTGTGCGGCGGCGTGGTGTTCCGCATTGGGCGGACGGAACTGCACCACGGGCACGACGCGCCCGCCGCGGTGCAGGTCGGCGAGAGCAGCCGCGCCCGCGTCAAGCTCGCGCGCGACACGGTCTACGTGAACTTCGCGCCTGACGACGAAGAAGCCGCCCGCCAGATCGCCGCGGACTTGGAGCGCAGCGGGCTGGCGGTGTGGCTCCATGAGGCCGACAACCGCACCGAGTGGGCATCCGGGGTGCATCCGGCGCTCAAAGAGTGCGCCCGCATGGTGTTGATCCACAGCGCCGCCGCCCACGTCGATGTGAGCGTGCGCCAAGCGTGCGAGTTTTTCCGCTCGCACAAGAAACCGATTGTGCTGGCCGAGGTGGCGGAGGCGGCTGTGCCCGTCCTGTTGGGGCGCAGCCCGCGCTTCGTCATGACGGAGCACTACAAAGTCGCGCTGCGCCACCTCGTCGACACGCTCAGCCAGTGAGCTACGGCAGCACCATCACGTACAGCAGCGCCTCAGACAGCAAATCAGGCGAGACCAACTGCCCCAAGATGAGGCCAATGTTGTTCTCAACCAGCAGTTCATAGCCGTGGTCAGGCGCGATCTGTGACAAGACCAAAGCGTTCTCCGTCAGTTTGATGAAGATCGTTTCGTCGTCGTCTTTCGCAGCGCGTAGGTAGAGCGCCACGCGCTGGCCCGCTTGCAGCGCGAGCGGCTGGCCGTCAAACATCCGCGCGCGCGCGGCGGGCACTGTCACCGCCATCGGCAGGCTGGTCGCTTCAAGCGCGCCCGCAATCGGCGGCGGCAGCGGGGTCGGCTGGATGAAGAGCGGCTCGGTGGTCAGCATGAACATCTGTTGAGCAGCAGCAGTAGCTTCAGCCACCATGAAGGTTGCTTGCATTTCCACCGAGAGGCTCGGGACGATGGTGTAATAGGGCACAGGCCGCGTGGCTAGGTAGGCCACGTACGCGCCTGCCAAGAGCGCCAGCGCAGCGGCCAGCTTCAGCAGGCGCGGCATCACACGCACGGGGCGTTTCTTCCTCTTAGGCATTAGGTCGTCGATGTTCATTGTGAGGATCTCTTTTCTCAGTTGATCGTAGTGGGTTGGGTCAATCGGCGGGCGCTGACGCTGCAGCCAGTTTGCGGCGGGGTCAGCGCTGGGCGTTCCGTCCGTGATGAGCGCGTCGATCTGCGCCAGCCGGTCACGGTCGTCGGGGGTGAGGGGAGGTGTCGTCATGAGCGTTTATCCTTGCTCGGCTGCATGAGGGCGTACAAGTCGTCGAGGGCGCGGCACAGGTGCGCGGCCACGGTGCGCTCGTCCAGCCCCAGCGCCTCGGCGATGTCGCGGTTGCGCATCTCGCCGTAGAAGCGCAGCGCGACGATCTCGCGGCGGCGTGGGCTGAGCAGGTCGAGCAGTCGGCGTACCTGCTCCATCTGCTGCTGCTGGTCGAGCGCGTGGTCGAGGTCGGGGCTGCTGTCGGCCAGTTCTGGGAGCGCCTCCAGCGAGACGGTCGGGCGGGCGCGCTCGTAGACCCGCAGCACTTCATTGTGCGCGATGCGAAACAGCCACGCGGCGAAGCTGCCTTCATGCTGACAAGCGAAGTCCGCCAGCCCCGCCACAGCGCGCCGGAACGTCTCCGCGGTGACATCCTGCGCGTCGCGCTCGTCAGCCAGCCGCGCCACCGCATAGGCATACACGCGCGCGTAGTAGCGGTCAAACAGCGGCCCGAAAGCCTGACGACTGGCCTTCGCAGCGGCCACCTGCGCGCAGTCGTCCATAGTGCGATCCTTCATCGCGGGTTCCTCTCTGTCTCGTCTCGCCTGTACATAATAACCCGCGCTGGGATGGAATACTGCTATGGGGGGCCACAGCCTGCCGCGCCCGCGATGGGGAAAACCCGCGGACAGAGCACGCCCTGCCCCTACGATGTGCCACGCATACCGTGCGGTTGGCCTACGCTCATCCACGCGCGGGGGAACTGTGCTACACTGAGATCGATGCTAATCCCGCAGTTTGAGGATCCTTGAGTTATGGCTGATGAGCTGCCACGCCTGAACGCGGACGACGACCCCGAGCTGACAACCCCCTCGGGTCAACCGTCACCGCTGCCGTATGACGACCTGCCGTCGACGTCCCCGCCCCCTGCGGATGACTACACCGACCCGCTGGCACGCTCCAGCGCCTATCAGATGACCCAGCCGCTGGGCGATGAGCCGCTGAGCGAGGATGAGGATACGGACGATGTGCCGTTCCCGACGATCCGCAAGATGGCCGAAGCCCACGAGACCGATGAGCACGCTGCCCAAGATACCGACGTGCCGTTCCACCTGCCGCACGCCGACGCCGACGAACACACCCTCGACCGGCGGCACGCGATGCACCAGATGCCGACGATGCCGGTCTTCCGAGAGCCGGGCAAGAGCGACCCGCGCCGGACGCTGGTCGGCAGCGGCGGCCTCGACCCCAACCCCGACATGACCTACCCCAGCGAGCCGACCCTCGCCAACATGCCCTCGGTGACGATGCCGCAGCAGACGCAGGATCACGCGCGCTGGCAGCCGTCCGCCCAAGCCTCGCCCTATGTGGCCGCGCAGGGGGCCTATGTGCCGCCGCCGCCCGCGCCCTACGCTGGGGGCAAGCCGCTGCCGACGCGCCGCCCGGCCCCGCGCCGCTTCCTCGGCCTGCCTGCGGGCTGCCTCTACGCGCTCGGCGCACTTGTGTTCACCGTGTGCGGCGGCCTGACCTTCCTCACGGTGGCCGTGTTCTCGGTGTTCATCCCCTACTTGGAGAGCCAATGGGAGAGCGAACTCAGCCGCGTCGATAACTACCGCGCCTTTCAGAGCACCTTCATCAACGACCGCAGCGGCCAACGCCTGTTTGAGGTGTTCAACGAAGGCCGCCGCACCACCGTGCCGTATGAGCGCTTCCCGCGGCATTTGATCAACGCCACCATCGCCATCGAGGACAGCAGCTTCTGGACGAACATCGGCATTGACGTCCCCGCGACCACCGTCGCGCTGCTTCAGTTCCTCGGCGCAGGCGGCGAGGGCAACACCCCGGGCGGCAGCACGATCACCCAGCAGTTGGTGCGCAACGTGCTGTTCGACCCGCAGAAGCGCGCCGAGCGCAGCGCCGCTCGCAAGGCCGAGGAGATCATCCTCGCCATCCTGCTGACGCAGCGCCGCAGCAAGGAGGACATCCTCACCCTCTACCTGAACGAAATCTACTACGGCAACCTCGCCTATGGCGCACAGACCGCCGCGCAGGTCTTCTTCAGCAAGAACGTCGAAGATCTGACGCTGGGCGAGGCGGCGCTGCTGGCAGGCCTGCCGCAAGCCCCCGCCGACCTTGACCCGCTCAACCCCGACCCGGCAGTGCAAGCGCGTGTCTACGCTCGCCAGCGCCAAGTGCTGGATGAGATGGTCGATGAGGGCTTCATCACCCCACAGGAGCGCGACCAAGCCCTCGCGCAGGGCCTCACCTTCAACCCGCAGCAAACCAGCCTGCGCGCCCCGCATTTCACCGTTTACGCCCAGCGTGAACTCACCGCGATCATGCAGGGGCTGGGCTATTCACCCGCTGACCTCGCGCGCGGCGGCTACACGATCTACACCACCGTTGACCTCGGCATCACCGACTTGGCGCTGCAAGCCGCCCGTCAGCAGGTGCGCCAGCTTGCCAACAACCGCGTGACTAACGCCGCCGTGCTGGTGCTGAAGCCGCTCACGGGGGAAATCTTGGCGATGGTCGGCAGCGTCGATTACGACAGCACGGTGATCGACGGGCGCGTGAACGTGACCACCGCGCTGCGCCAGCCGGGCAGCACGATGAAGATCTTCACCTACAGCGCGGCCATCGAGCGCGGCATGACCCCGGGCGATGTCCTATGGGACGTGCGCACCGACATCGGCATCCCGGGCCAGCCGACCTACTCCCCGCGCAACTATGACGGCCAATTCCGCGGCCCGATGATCATGCGCACCGCGCTGGCCAACAGTTACAACATCCCCGCCGTGCAAACGCTGCGCCTTACAGGGGTGGACTATCTGCTGCAATTCCTGCGCCGCCTCGGCGTGACCAGCCTGCGCCAAGACCCGGGCTTATATGGGCTGTCGCTCACGTTGGGCGGCGGGGAGATTTCGCTCGTCGAGCTGACAGCGGGCTACGCGACGTATGCCAACCTCGGCGCGTATGTTGAGCCGACCAGCATCCTGTGCATCGTTGACCCCAACAACAACGCGATCTACATGTACGAGAACGGCTGCCCGCAGACCGTCAACATCACCGCGCAGACCTATCAGCGGACGGGGCTGGGCCGCCAAGCGCTCGACCCGCGCATCGCCTACCTGATGACCGACATCCTCAGCGATAACGTCGCCCGCACCCCCGCGATGGGCGCGAACAGCCCGCTCAACACCCCCGGGATCGCCAGCGCCGTCAAGACCGGCACAACCAACGACTATAAAGACAACTGGACGGTGGGCTACACCAGCAACGTGGCGGTGGGCGTGTGGACGGGCAACAACGACGGCACGCCGATGCAGAACGTCTCAGGCTTGACGGGCGCGGCCCCCATCTGGAACGCGGTCATCACCGGCATCTACAACAACCCGGCCATGCGCAACACGCTGGCGGTGGGCGGCCAACTGCTGCCCGATAAGCCCGCGCCCCCGTCGGGCATGAGCCAGCGCCAGATCTGCGACGTGCGCCGCCTGACCGACCCCTCGCCGACCTGCCCCGCTTTCGTGACGGAGTGGTTCCTCGATGGCGGCATCGGCATCCCGGACGCCGAGGGCAACCTCCAGTTCATCCCGCCCGCGCCGCTGCCCCCCAACACGCGCACCATCCAGCTCGTCAGCCCGGGCGTATTCCAAGCCTACGTCGTGCCGCTCCCGCCGGAAGTGGCCGCCACAGTGCAGTTCCAGATCAACCCCGCCGCGGGCGACAAGCAGCCGCCTCCGCCGCGCTACTGCCTGCTTGACGAGAACACCCCACCGGAGACGCCGGGCGTGCTGGACTTGCTGTTCATCCAGCGGGCGATCACCAGCCAAGGCGATGACGTGGAGGCAGAGCGCTTCGCCCAGAGCCGCAACCTCGCCTATATGCCCAACGTGCGGTGTCCGCCCGATATCAGCGGGCTGGGGCTGGCTGCGGGCGGCTCTGGCGGCAGCAGCATCAACGTGGCCATCATCACCTCGCCCGGCAACGGTCAGATCGTGAGCGGCAACGTGCCCATCCTCGGCTCGGCGCAGTTCGATCCTAACGTCGTCGGCTACTATCACCTGTACATCCGCGGCGGCCCGTTCGCCGACTGGACGGCGCTGGGGCAGCCCGGGCGCTCGCCGGTGATCAACGGCCAGCTTGAGACGCTGTTCGGCGCAGGCCTGCCCAGCGGGCAGTATCAACTGCGGCTGGCACTGCAAACCCCCAGCGGCGACTTCGTCCAGCAGCCCTACGAGGTGACCTTCACCTTGCAGAACTAGGGCATGAGCAGCCCTGCCGGATG
>JBDNCV010000177.1:0-6991 GCA_046719465.1 Anaerolinea sp. | reverse complement strand
CCACCAGCTTCAGGAACACGCGGTCATGCAGCACCTCCGCCTCGCGCGTCCACGCATGATAGGCGCGCCGATCAAGATAGTCCGCCAGCAGACGACGAAATATCTTCACGTTCATCTACAAACTCCCGCAACAAACTATCTTCGTGAATCCACTTGGCCATCTTGGACGGATCGTAACCGTGCTCCGACCGCAGCACGCCGCGCAAGGCGAGCGCTAGCCGCGCCTTTGCCGCGTTGAACTTCTTGCCGCCAGCTTTCTCGCCGCCAGCAAAATACCTCCGGACAACGTTATCGGGAGCCTTTGCTGCCGTCAGGGCGAGTGTCCACATGTGCACGCCCTTCATTGCGGGCTTGTAGCCGCGTCTGGCGGCGCGCGTCTTGTTGACCTGACCCGACGTGTGCAGCTTAGGGATCACTCCCAAGCAGCTGCGGAATTCCGGCACGCGCATCTGGTCGCCGTTGCCTTTCGTGGCGACGATGATCGCCGCACAGGTCACCGGCGCCGCCAGCGGGAACGTCATTAGCTTGCGGAATTGGTCAGCGAACGACCCCGCCAGCGCGGCGCTGACAATCTCATCGTTCAGCGTCTGGATGCGCGCATCAGCATCGGTGTAACCCCGCCACGCTTCAAACAGCGCGCCCAAGACGGGCGCCGGAACGAACAGGTGCGCGGGCACCCGATCCCGCAAGCGCTCAATGGCGCGCCGCGTGGACGCGGGCAGCCCCGACAGGTCGAGCGCGTGAATTTGCTCCGGCGTGAAGGCGCCCAAATTCATGCACGCAAACCACGCATTGCCTATATTGAGTTCAGGCGCGATGCTGTGGCCGATGTGCCGCAGCCGGTTAGAGAACCGCGTCCTATCGTTTGTCGCCTTGTAGTGGCCGTTGACCAAGAAGCGCAGTCGGAGCAGCTCATCGTTCTTCACAGGGTCGAACGGCCAGCAGCCCGCGAACAGCCGCGAAATGGTCAGCTGCATAGCAGCGTAGGCAATCGCTCGCGTGTCCATCAAGTCGGTCTTGTGGCCGAAGTTCAGAATGCCGCGGACGGCCGTCGTGCGGCTGTGCTCGATAAGCCACATCTCGCCGCGCGTCTCGCGCGCCACCAGATACGCCACCGGCGCCAGATAGTTCCACCCCGTCGGCTCCGCCAGCACAACCGTCCCGTCGCCGATGAGCGCCTTCAAACGATCGCGCCAGTCAGGCATCTTCTCGTAGCTGATGTACCACACCGGCCAATCTCGCACGTCGACGCGCGCCGACGCTGGCACACACAGATGGAACCCGCTCACCCCGATATCGATCCCGACGGCCGCCACGGGCGCGCTCGGCAGCGGCTCCGTGCTCAGCCCCTTCTCTTCGCCCTTTGGCGGGCGGCCGCGCCGCGCTGGCGCTGCTGCTTGTGTCATCTCAAACTCCGTTGTTTGTGGTTGTCATGCCGTTGAAACTTGCCAGCGCCGAAATTTGCGGAGCGTTCTCCTAACGAGGCTCTTTATCTAAGGGGCGTCTTGCAAACGGCAAGAGGCCATTTGTGCGGGTAAGCCAAAATCGCAGGAGGCGTACTCAACAGGGAGGCCACTTATACCAGGGGCATTTGCCGCACAGACCTATAAAGAGCGTAGCAAGTATTGCTATAATCGCAGTAGACAAGCTGTGGAAAGGGATACGCATGGCAGCCCAGCCCCGCACACGCATAAGCGCCGTTGAGTACGATCTGCTACCAGAGTACGCCCAGTCTGATCTTATCCAACTTATCAATGGTGAGGTGGTGATCTCGATGCCACCTGTGTTGAAGCATCAAGCCATCGTCGGCGAGATTCTGTATCTGCTGATGACCACCGCGCGTAGGTTGGGCGGCAAAGCGTATACCTCACCTGTGGAAGTTCAGCTTGACGACCACAACGTGTTTGAGCCAGACGTTGTATTCGTCAGCACAGACAATCTTGATATTACTCGGCGCAGCGATAAACGCATCATTGGCGCGCCTGATCTGGTGGTCGAGGTGCTGTCGCCCAGCACAGCCAAGTTGGATCGACAGGAAAAGTTTCAGGCGTATGAGGCGCACGGGGTCAAAGAATACTGGATCGTTGATCCGGCGCATGAGGTGGTCGAAGTCTGGAATATCGGCGCGGATGGGCGTTATGAACGTCGAGGCGTGTTCGCGGATGATGACAGCCTCGTATCCACCGTGTTGGGCGAACAGATCGGTGTGCGAGCGATCTTCAACGCGCAGTGAAGCTGCGCATGACTCACAAGCTTACCAGCCCTGCCCGCGTGGCGCGGATCACCGCATCGGTGCGGCTTTGCGCGTCCAACTTGCTCATGATGGCGTTGACGTGAAATTTGACGGTGTGCTCTGTGATCCCGAGCTGGCGCGCGATGGCCTTGTTGGTGAGGCCTTGGGCCAGCAGACGCAGCACCTCTTGCTCGCGGTTGGTGAGTGTCTCTGCGACTTCTTGTGGCTCGGTGGTGGCGTTGGCCAGCAGCGGCAGCAGGGAAGGCGCCACGACCGTTAAACCACCTGCAAGCGCTTGGAGCGCGAGCCAGAGGTGTGGGGGTCGGCTGTCGCGTGGCAGCAGGGCAACAGTGGCAGACGCTGGCAGCGGCAGGCGCAGGCGTTCCGTGTGACTTACGAGCAGCAGCAGCGGCCATGTGAAGTGAGCGGCGCTTGGGGAGACGCTCGGCTGCCAACCGAGATCCCACACCACGACATCCGGCTGATACAGCTCGGCGTCATCGGTGAAGCGCAGCGGGTGAGCCTGCCCAACGATGCGCACGTCGGCTTGTTCTTCGAGCAGCGCGGCTAAACCTGTGCGCACCAGCAGGTCATCAGCCACAATCATGACGCGCAGTGGATTCATGAGGTTGTCCTAGGTCTGTAGGGACAACGCCTGCGTTGTCCACGCCTGCGTTGTCCACGCCTGCGTTGTCGGCTAGCTAGAGAATATCGGCTTCGATGCTGTGCCCAGTGTACGCCTTGTTGTGTTGGAAGTGCATATGCAGTACTCCTCATCTTCAAGCGGCTCATGACCTGTGCTACACTGCGCGTTTATTCATCAGGTGCGCGTCAAGCTGCGCTTTTCGATCTGATCGTGAAAAAAGGTGAACCATGAAGAACATCTGCGTGATCGGGACGGGTTACGTGGGGCTGCCGACGGCGGGCTGCTTCGCTGATTTGGGCAACCGCGTTGTTACCGTCGACATTGATGAGCGCAAGATTCAGCAGCTGCTGGCAGGCCAGATGCCGATCTATGAGCCGGGGCTGGAGGAACTAATCGAACGCAACGTGAAGGCGGGTCGGCTGAGCTTCACAACGAGCTACGAGGAAGGGCTGCGCGAGGCCGAATATGTGTTCATCTGCGTGGGCACGCCCTCGGCGGTTGACGGGGAGGCCGATCTGAAATACGTGCGCGCGGCAGCGCAGACCATCGCCCAGACGATGACCCACCCGATGATCATCGTCAACAAGTCGACGGTTCCGGTGGGAACGGGTGACTGGACGGCGGAGATCATCAGCAAGAGCCAGCCCAAACCGATTGATTTTGCTGTCGTGAGCTGCCCGGAGTTCCTGCGCGAGGGCAGCGCCATCAGCGACTTTATGAAGCCCGATCGCACCGTCTTGGGCAGCAACGACCTCAAAGCAGCGGAGGCCGTCGCTGAGCTGTATGAGCCGCTGAACGCGCCGATCATCATCACCGACCTGCGCACGGCAGAGATGATCAAGTACGCCTCCAACGCCTTCCTCGCCACCAAGATCAGCTTCATCAACGAGATCAGCATCATCTGTGAACGGCTGGGCGCAGATGTGACCGAGGTGGCGCGCGGCATGGGCTACGATAAGCGCATCGGCAGTCAGTTCTTGCAGGCCGGTGTAGGTTACGGCGGCTCGTGCTTCCCTAAGGATGTTAAGGCGCTGGCCAACATGGCGCTCACGCACGGCATGCACCCGCAGCTGCTCAACGCGGTGATGGAGATCAACGATTTCCAGCGCAAGCACATCATCCTGAAGATTCGTGATCTGTTGGGCGGCAGCCTCGAGGGTAAGACGGTGGGCGTGCTGGGGCTGGCGTTCAAAGAGAACACCGACGACACGCGCGAAAGCCCCGCCTCAACGGTCGTGCGCAGCCTGCTCAATCAAGGGGCACAGGTGAAGGCTTATGACCCAATGGCAATGGAGCACGCTGCCCGCGAGCTGAGCGGCATCATCACCTGCAAAAGCGCCTATGAAGCTGCCGAGGGGGTCGACGCGTTGGTGATCCTGACGCCGTGGAACGAGTTCAAAAACCTCGACTTTGAGCGCATCCGCCGCACCATGCGCGAGCCGATCTTGGTCGATGGCCGCAACCTTTACGACCCAGAGACGATGCGCCGACACGGGTTTGTTTATCGCGGCGTGGGGCGCGGCTACAACGGCGAAGGCCGCACGAACGGCCACACAACCACCCCCACAGGAGCGCTATGACCCAACTGCTTATGCCCAAGACGCTGCAAACAACCCTCGACAACGGTTTGCAAGTCATCCTGCGGGAGGTGCACAGCGCCCCCGTGGCGAGCTGGTACGTGGCGTATCGCATCGGGAGCCGCAATGAGCGCACCGGCCAGACGGGCATCAGCCATTGGGTGGAACACATGATGTTTAAGGGCACGCCGCGCTTCCCGGCGGGGGTGCTGGACAAAACAATTGACCGCTTGGGCGGCAGTTGGAACGCCTTCACCTCCGCCGATGTGACGATGTATCACGAGACGCTGCCCGCGCAGCACCTGACGCTTGCGCTTGAAGCTGAAGCCGACCGCATGACAAACGCCCTGTTCCTGCCCGCAGACGTGGAGAGCGAGCGCACGGTTATTATCAGCGAGCGGCAGGGCAACGAAAATCGCCCTACTTTTTGGCTGGGCGAGCAGGTGCGCGCGACGGCTTTCCGCGTGCATGGCTATCATCATGAGATCATCGGCGACATGGTCGATCTGCACCGCATCACCCGCGATGACCTCTACGGGCATTACCGCCAGCACTACCGCCCATCGAACGCGACGGTGGTGGCGGTGGGCGCGTTTGACAGCCAGCGCCTGCTGAAGCAGATCGACGCCGTTTACGGACGACTGCCCGCCGAGCCAGCCCCTGACTTGTTCACCCGTCCGGAGCCAGCGCAGATCGGCGAGCGCCGCGTTATGGTGGAGCGCCCGGGTAAAACGGGCTTCGTGCGCGTGGCGCATCGCATCCCAGAGGCGACCCACCCCGACTGGATACGACTGGCCATGTTGGACGCCATTCTGGGCGGCGCAGGCCCCGATAACAAAACCAGCCGCTTGTATCAGGCGCTCGTCAAAACGGGCTTATGCGCCAGCGCCTTTACCAGCATGCAAGAGACGATTGACCCCTATCTGCACACGGTGTCCATGACGCTGAACGCGGGCACGTCGCACGCACAGGCGGAGCAAGCCCTCGTGGAGCAAATCGAGCGCCTGCAAGCCGAGCCAGTCACAGAGGCCGAGCTGCGCCGCGCCGTCAAACAGACGCGCGCCATGTACGCCTATGCCAGCGAGACCGTCAGCTATCAGGCTTACATGCTGGCGATGGGTGCGTCGTTCGGCCAGCCCGATTGGTTCGACCGCGCGGCCGAGCGCCTCGCCACGGTGACGGTGGACGATGTGCAGGCGGTGGCCCAGCGGTACTTCACCCCGCGCTCACGCACGGTGGGTTGGCTCATTCCAACGGGCGACGTGCAATGACTGACCTTGCGCACTCCCTGCCCTACAGCGGCAACATCCACCGCGTGGAGCTGCCCAACGGGTTGATCTTGATGGCGTATCACAACCCGGCGGTGCGCAGCGTCAACGTGATGGGGTCGCTGCTGGCGGGCAGCGCCTATGAAGCCCCCGATGAGCGTATGGTGGCCGCGGTGATGGGCGATATGCTCATACGCGGCAGCACCCAGCGCGACTTTGACACCATCGCCGCTGACCTCGAGGACATCGGCGCAGCGCTCGACTTCAGCGCGCGCACCTTCACGCTCAACTATTCCGGTAAGGCGCTGGCGGAGGATTTCAGCCATTTGCTGGCGACTATCGCAGAACTGCTGCGACAACCATCGTTCCCTGCGGATCACCTTGCGCTAGTTAAACGAGAGATGCGCACCAGCCTCCAAGTGGCAATGCAGGACTCGCGCTTCCGCGCGGGGCAGGCCATGCGCGAGGCGCTCTACCCCGTGGGGCATCCGCTGCATCAGCCGTTGGCAGGCTACGCCGAGGCGCTGGATGCGATCACGCCGGAGGCCCTGCGGCGCTTCCACAAGCGCCTCATTAGCCCGCAGCGCATGACGCTGATTGTAGTCGGCGCGGTTGAGCCGCTCGACGTGGAGCGCGAGGCGCGGCGCATTCTGGGCGATTGGGACGCGCCCGCTGTGGCCCGGCCCACGCCGCCGCTTGCCCCGCAGCCCGCGCAGGAGCTGCGCCTGCACACTACGCTCCCCGGCAAAACGCAGACCGACATCGTCATGGGGCGCTTGGGGCCGAGCCGTCTCGACCCCGACTATATGATCGCCTCGCTCGCCAACAGCATCCTCGGCGAGTTTGGCATGATGGGGCGCTTGGGCGCAAGCATCCGCGAGGAGAGCGGACTGGCCTACTATGCCACTAGCAGGCTTGACCCGAGTGTGGTACAGGGCGTGTGGAGCATCGCGGCGGGGGTGGCCGATCACAACGTCGAGCTGGCGATTGCGAAGGCCAAAGCTGAGGTGCGGCGCTTGACTGAGGAACTCGTTAGCGAGGATGAGCTGGCCGATAACAAGAACTACTTCATCGGCAATCTGCCGCTGCGCTTGGAGAGCAGCGCAGGCATCGCCAACATGCTCGAGGCGATGGAGCGCTACCAATTGGGCTTGGACTATCTGCTCACGTACCCTGACCGCATGAACGCGATTACCCGTGATGACGTGCAGCGCGTGGCCAGCCAGTATCTGGATGCGGAGGCGTTCTGCATCAGCACCGCAGGCAG
>JBDNCV010000176.1:0-6999 GCA_046719465.1 Anaerolinea sp. | reverse complement strand
ACCATCAGCACCGGCAGCCGCAACTTCCGCGGGCGGATGGGCACGCCCGACGCGCCTTGTTATCTGGCCAACCCCTATGTGGTGGCCGCCGCCGCTGTCGCGGGCTGCATCGTTGACCCGCGCGAGGTGATGGCATAACTCGCAGGCTTCATCCTTACCTCACAGGACACCAACCGATGACTCAACACCGCGTTCACGTTTACGGCGACAACGTCAACACCGACCTGATCTTCGCAGGCAAGTACACCTACACCCTGCGCGAACGCGACGAGATCGCGCGCCGCGCCCTTGAAGACCTCGACCCTGACTTCGTTCATCGCGTCCAGCCCGGCGATGTGATCGTGGCTGGGCAGAACTGGGGCAACGGCAGCAGCCGTGAGCAAGCCGTGACCTGCCTCAAATGGAACGGCATCCGCGCGATCATCGCGGCCAGCTTTGGCGGGCTGTACATGCGCAACTGCATCAATCAAGGGGTGCACCCCATCGTCTGCCCGCCGCTGCACACGCTGGTGAAAACGGGTGACATGATCGAGATCGAGGACGGGGTGATCCGCGCGGCCGGGCAAACCTTCCCGATTCCGCCGCTGTCGCCCTCGGTGCAGGCCATCCTCGACGCAGGCGGGTTGATCCCGATGCTGGCACGGCGCTTCCAAGCGGGGGGGGAGGCGCAGCGATGAGGCGCGGCTTGCAACCGAACAGCGCAGGCGCTGCCCCTATTTGTCGCGCGTGATCGCAAAGCCGCTCATGAACTGCTTTTGCAGCAGCACAAACAGCGCCAACGGCGGCAGCGAGGCGACGATCCCCGCCGCCATCAGCACGCCGTAATCCGGCACAATGCCGAACTGCGCCGCGTTGCGCACGCCCACTTGGATCACTTGCTGCGACGGGTCGTTGACGATGAACACCGGCCACAGGTATTGATTCCACGCGCTGATGAACTGGATGAGCGAATGGGCCGCGATGACGTTCAGCGACATGGGGATCAGCACGCTGATGAGGAAACGCAGGGGCGTTGCCCCGTCGATCTGTGCCGCTTCGGCCAGTTCGCGCGGGATGTTCTGGAAGTGCTGACGGAACAAGAACGCCCCGACCGCCGTCGCAAGAAATGGGATCGTGAGCGCCAACTGTGGGTGATTCTGCCCCCAGCCCAACGCCGACATCATGTTGAACAGCGGCAGCAGGATGATCTCCGTCGGCATCAGCAGGGTGAAGAGGACGAAGAAGAACAGCACCGTCTTGCCGGGGAACTGGAAGTACACAAAGGCCAGCCCCGCCAGCAGCGCCAGCAGCGTCTTGCCGATGACCGTCACCAACGAGACGATGACCGTGTTGAGGATCAACTGGCCGAAGTTCAGCTTGTCGAACAGGTCGTTGACGTTGTTCAGCAGGTCGCTGCCGGGCGGGAAGAGGCGCGGCGGTGGGAAGAACAACTCTTCCGCGGTGAGCGTAGCGCTTTGCAGCGCGTACAGCGCAGGCAAGCACATGATAAAGCAAACAAAAATGAGGGTCAGATGCACGCCCCAGCGCGTGCGCGTCTTATTCGCCATAGGTGATTCTGCTCTCAACCGTGCGGAATTGCAGCACCGTCAGCCCTGCCACCAGCAAGAACAGGATGACCGCTTGCGCCGCGGCCAGCCCCGCCGGGGAGCCGGGCGTGAAGGCATCCTGATACAGCTTGTAGATCAACACGTTGGTTGCCCCGCCCAATTCGCCCGCAGCGCCCAGCGGCGGGCCGCCGCGCGTCAGCGTGTCAATCGCGCCGTAGATGCCATAGAACGAGTACGTCACGTTGGTGACGAGCAAAAAGAACGAGAACGGCGCAAGCAGCGGGAACGTCACCGACCAGAAGCGCTGGACGCGGGTTGCCCCGTCGATCTGCGCCGCTTCCAACACGTCGGCGGGGATATTCTGCAAGCCTGCCACGTAGAACAGGATGTTGAAGCCCAAAATGTTCCAGACGCTGGCGGCGATGATCGACAAGCGCGCCAAGTCCGCATCGCGGATTAAACTCAGCGTCGTGCCGGTGAGCGCGAACACCACCGAGTTGATCAACCCAGCCTGCCCCTCGCGGAACATCGTGGCGAAGATCACGCCTGCCACCACTGGCGAAAGCGCAAACGGCCAGATCAGCAGCGTGCGATAGACCGACGCGAAGCGAATCTTCTGGGAGACCAGCACAGCAATTGAAAGCGCCAGCCCCATGCTGACCAGCGTGATGAGCGCCGTCAGGCTCATCGTGGTGACAAAGCTGTTTTGATAAACCGCGTCCTCGACCAAGCGAACGTAGTTATCAAGGCAGACAAAGCGTTCCTGTGGGAGCGGAAAGCGCCGACTAAACAGCGACAAGATCACCGTTTGCAAGCTGGGGTAGTAGAGGAAGATCAGCAGGTTGATCAGCATCGGCAGCAGCAGCAGGTACGGCAGCGCGCGGCTGCGAAAGTACCCCGCGACAAACGCGCTGCGCGCGCCGCGTTTGAGATACGTCCAATATGGCAGCAGCGCCACCAGCGCGCCGACCACCGTCAGCCCCACGCCGATCACTTGGCTGACGAAGCTGGCCTCCGGATGGTAGGTGCAGTGCTGCGTGGTGAGCGTGAGGATCTGCGACGACGGCAGCGCCAGCAGCGCCCCGCCCACGATCCATCGCTTGCGCTGCACGCCGATCACGCGCGCAGTGGCAGCAGCGCCGAACAAGCCACCTATCAGCAGCGACGGCAGCCACTGCGCTGCTGGCAGAGCGGCATAGTGATCCACAATGCGCTGGAGCGCCTGCGGCAGCAGGGCGATGCTGCCGCTGAACCACTCAAAAAAGCGCAGCACGCCCCCCCCATTGGCCAGCGTGAACGCCAACAAAAAGACCAGCGCCGCCGCCAACACGCTCCACGTCAGGGCGCGCAGCGCTGGCTCGAGGCGGGGATCAACGGGGCGGTTGTGCATAGCGAAGGTTCCTCTGTGATGTTGTCGATGCGCTGTGAAACCTCATCCCCAGCCCCTTCTCCCGAAGGAGAAGGGGTGTATCAGAGCGACGGTGAGACGAGGCTGTATCAACCTCACTGCCCGACGACGGCGTTGTATTCTGCGAGAATGCGGTCGGCTTGCGTCTTGGCCGCAGCGAGCGCCTCGGCTGGCTCCACGCCGCCGTCGATGATGCTTTGCAGCGCGCGCACCAACGTTTGACGCACTTCCGCGCTGGGGCCGATCACTGCGCCTGCATTGGCGAAGCTGCTGCCGCTGGCCTGAAGCTGGTTGATGGCAATCGCAAAGAAGGGGTAGACCTCAAACCACGGGGCTTCGATGGCTCCTTCTGTGCCCGCGGGGACGGGGTTGCCGTCCGCGTCCACGAATGCGCCGCCCGCGTTCAAGAAGTCGAGGCTCTCTTGACGATTCGGGAAGTAGCCGCTGCCCTGATGCCAGCGGATGTCGTTCTCAGTGTTGGTGAGGAAGAAGATCCAATCGACCGCGGCGCGCGTCTCGGCCTCGCTCTTGCCCGCGGTGACCCACAAGCTGGCCCCGCCAACCGTCACGCCATTGGTAGCCTCGGCGTTGGGGATGAACAGCGGCGCAATGCCTAAGCTCACGCCCGCGTTGGCGAAGCCGTTCACAAACAGCGTGATGCCCGCCGTGCTGTTGATGTGGAAGACGGTCGCGCCTGTGCCGAACAGCACGCCCTCGCCGTTGTAGTCATTGGGCACGCCGGTGTAGGTGAACAAGTTGCGCTCGCGCAGCTCTTTGTAGAAGTTGCCGATGACGAGCATCTCAGGGCTGGTGTAGAGCATCTCAGTGGCGCGGGCCGTGCGACCGTTGTCGTTGTTGGCGATAAGCGCGTTCTGCATGGCCATCCACTGTTCCGGGAACCACGCCGTCATCGGGAAGTTCATGCACGCTTGAAATGCCGGGTTCGCTGCGCGAATCAGCGGGCGGGCGCGTTCGATGCGCTGGCAGATGCGGATGATGTCCTCAAACGTCATCACCTCAGGGACTTGAATCTGCAAGATGTCGGTGATGGTCTTGTTGTAGTAGACGACGGGGTTGCTGCTGTTCCACGGGACGCTCCAGATCGTGTCGCCGATGGTGTAGTAGCTGCGCACCACCGGCAGGATACCCTCGTACTGGGCGAGCTGCTCCGGCGTGGCAACGTCGCCGATGGGCACGAACAGGCCGCTGTCGGCGGCGAGCTGCGTCAGGCCCTCCTCCACTTGCACGACGGCGGGAGCATTGCCCTGCTGCGCGTCCAGCAGCACACGGTTGAACAGCTCCGTGTAGTCAGTGCTGGGGGACACAAGGTTGATGCGAATGCCCGGGTTTTGAGCCTCGAAGTCATCGGCAATGGCGCGGATGACGTCGCGGCGGATGTCCCCTTCCCCGCCGAAGATGTGGGCGAAGTCGATCACGATATCTTGCGCGCGTGCTGGCAGCCCCATCAAGCCTACCAACGCCCCAACCACCAAAAGCAGTCTCGCTTGCTTCATTGGCTTCTTCTCCTCACGATGATCGTTGTGTTTATCAAGAATAATCACAAACCTTGAAGAATGCTTTAACAAACTGTGTCAAGTGCTTTACATGCGGGGGGCGCCCGGCAACCGCCTATTGGAGATATCGGCACGCACGGACAAGGCAGGCCACGGACAAGGCAGGCCACGGACAAGGCAGGCCTTGTCCCTACAGAACGCAACACGCAACATAACGTAGGGACAGCGCCTGCGCTGTCCGACACTGTGAAAATGCGCCAGCGTGGGCAAAGCAGACGTTGTGCCCAGCCATTTAAAGCATTAAGATTTCACCTTTTTACTTTACAGCGCGCGCAAACGATGTATTATTAGCGCTACTTGCGAACTCATTGTGTGGTTGGCTTTTACGCTGGCTGGCATTGAGTTTGTTTCTTTTACCTAAATGGCCAATACACGTAGAGGAGGATCTTGTCATGGTGTACAAGATCATTTGCGCCCTGATCGAGGATGACCTGCCATGGCGCTATGGCTGAGGGGGCTGATGCGCGGGCGGGGTTACGCCCTGCTGTCGGTGCCAGCCGTTGTTTGGTTGGCGTTGTTCTTTATCGCGCCGGTGATCATCGTGCTGGGCATCAGCTTCATGTCACGAGGCATCGGCGGCCTACCAGTCCTTCCTCTTACGCTTGACAACTACTCACGCACGTTCAACGTCTTCGGCGGCGTCATTTGGCAGTCGGTGCGGTTCGCCCTGCTGACGACGGTGATCTGCTTGCTGTTGGGCTACCCCATGGCCTACTTCATCAAAACGCGCCGCACGCGCTGGGCGAAGGCGCTCGCGTTGTTCCTCGTCATCCTGCCTTTCTGGACGAACCTGCTCATCCGCACGTATGCGTGGCGCTTCCTGCTGGCGCGCGAAGGCCTCATCAACAGCGTGCTGCTGGAGCTGGGCTTGATTGATGCACCGATTCAAATCCTCAACACCGAGTTTGCGGTCATCCTCGGCTTGGTGTATGGGATGCTGCCGTTCATGGTGCTGCCGATCTATGCGTCGATGGAGCGGTTCGACTTTCGTTACATTGAAGCGGCGCAAGACCTCGGCGCGGGGGCGTGGGCGGCCTTCTGGCGCATCCTGCTGCCGATGACGCTGCCCGGGGTGATCGCCGGGTGTGTGCTGGTGTTCGTGCCGTCGATTGGCTCTTACGTCACGCCTGACTTGCTCGGCGGCAACCGCGGGCTGATGATTGCGACGCTGTTGGCCAGCCAGCTCACCGGCAGCGGCAACCTGCCGCAGGGCGCGGCCATCTCGATTGTGCTGCTGGCGATGATTGTTGTGCCGATTGCGATTTACGTGTGGACAGGCAGAAAGGATGGTCAGCGTGGTTAGTCAGATTGCGACGCCGTTGGAGGTGCGCCAGCAGCAGATGGTGGATCGGGCGCGGCGCACACGCCAGCTTCATGGCCTCGGCAAGCTTGGGCTGGTTGTTGCGCCCGCTGCCGGATACTTCTTCTTGTGGGCGCCGATTGTGCTGCTGGTGGCCTTCTCGTTCAACGCCTCTAGCTCGCTGGCCACATGGAGCGGCTTCAGCTTCCAGTGGTATCAGACGATCTTCGACGGGGCCATCGGCAGCGGCAGCCCCAACAGCTTCTCCAGCCGCTTGATGCTCAACGCGCTGGGCAACAGCATCTTTGTCGCGTTGATGGCCACGCTCATCAGCAGCGTCATCGGGACGTTGGTCGCGCTCAGCCTTGCGCGCGGCAGCTACCCGGGCAAGCGGCTCATCAGCGGGCTGCTCTACGCGCCTATCATCATTCCTGATATCACGCAGGGCATCTCGCTGGCGCTGTTCTTCAAAGTCGTGTTCGACTTCATCCACATGATCAGCGGTGAACGGCCCGTCACCGGTTTTACGACGATCATCATCGGGCACGTGGCGTTCAACATCTCGTATGTGGCGATTGTGGTCGGCGCGCGGTTGGCCGATATGAACCCGCGCTATGAAGAAGCCGCAGCAGATCTTGGCGCTAGCCCGTGGCAGGCCTTCCGCCGTGTGACGCTGCCGCTGCTCATGCCCGGGATCGTCGCAGGCGGCCTGTTGGCGTTCACCATGTCGCTCGACGACTTTGTGATCACCTTCTTCCTATCGGGGGTTGGCACGACCACGCTGCCGCTGTATGTATATAGTTTGCTTAAAGTCTCCGTCACACCAGAGATTAACGCTATTAGTACTGTTATGCTTATAGCATCGACGGTGTTCGTGGGGGCGTCGCTCTTGTTCCAAGGGAACGCCACCAAGACCGCTGCATGATCAACGCCACACACATGGAGGAAACAATGCTGAAACGTCCGATCCTTGTATTCGCCGCTGCTGCCGCGCTGACGTTGGCCGCCTGCGCTGGCCCCGCGCCGACCGCAACGCCACAGCCTACCAACACGCCGGTGATCACTGCCACGCCTGAAGCCACCCCCGAAGTGACGCCTGAAGCCACCCCCGAGGTCACGCCTGAAGTGACCCCTGAGGCTACCCCCGAGGTCACGCCTGAAGCGACAGAT
>JBDNCV010000175.1:0-7037 GCA_046719465.1 Anaerolinea sp. | reverse complement strand
CTTATATTGTTATGGATGTGGTCGAGTTTGCTCATGCTTACTGTCAGCCACGCGCAGTCGTCTCCGCTCAACGTCTACACTAGCCCCAGCAGCGGCCCGGCTGGGACAACCTTCCAGATCATTGTGGCTGGCGGCGGCTTCGAGGGCCAACCGTTTGAGTGTTCGATCATGGGCATTGGGGTGATCGGCTTTTCGGATTACTACGCTCCGATATACTACACCGTGCCAACCAGCATCTCGCCCGGCACCGTTCTGAGCATCTACTGCTACCAGCCCACCGTGCCAGACAGCGGCCCATGGGCAAACTACACGTCATTCTTCGTCAGCGAAATCGACAGCGACGGCGACGGCATCACAGATAACCAAGATAGCTGCCCCAACACCTTCGCGCTGACGCAAAACGGTTGTCCAGCCGACAGCGACGGCGACGGGATCCCAGACGACTCGGATGCCTGCCCCAACACCTTCGCCCAAACCTTCAACGGCTGCCCAGCCGACAGCGACGGCGACGGGATCCCAGACGACTCGGATGCCTGCCCCAACACCTTCGCCCAAACCTTCAATGGTTGCCCAGCCGACAGCGACGGCGACGGGATCCCAGACAACTCGGATGCCTGCCCCAACACCTTCGCCCAAACTTTCAATGGTTGCCCAGCCGACAGTGACGGCGACGGGATCCCAGACAACTCGGATGCCTGCCCCAACACCTTCGCCCAAACCTTCAACGGCTGTCTGCCACCGACCGCCACCGCCACGCGCATCCCTGCGACGCGTGTCCCACCCACGGCCACGCCAACCGCGACGCCAGACATGCGCCTTGCGCTGCCAACCACGATTGACTTAAATCGCTTGGCCAACTGCTCCAACTTGCTGCCGCAGACGGCCAGCTTGTCACGGGTGCAGTTGATCCGCGTGTTGAGCACGAGCAACCCCTGCGGCGCACTCACTGAGGCGCTGCGGCGCGCGCGCTTCGGCGGCCCCACGCTGCCCAACCCGTTCCCAGCGCCGCTGAACAACGCGCTGCGCTGCTCCACGGATCCCCGCCCTGTCCCCAGCGCGGACTTCATGCGCCTCGCAGGGATCTACCATGACCTCTACGGCAGCGACCGCGCCAACCGCATGATCACGTGGGTCGGCGTGAGCGATGGGGAGCTGTGCGCAGCCCAGATCGGCGACCCGTTCCGGTTGGCCTTCGAAAAGCGCATCGTTGACCCGCTGGTGTTGGTCGACTACTACATGGGCGCATGCTACGGCACGGTCAGCACGTCCCAGATGAGCCGCGCCCTGCGCCACATCAAAGAGCGGCGCGACGACGAGCGGCTGATCCGCATCCTGACGAGCGTGAACCCTGTGTTCACCCTCCAGCGCAACACGCAGGTGTGGTGCAGCTACGTTCAGACCCTCAACCGCGAGCTGCCGCCGACCTCGGAGGAGGAGAACGCGCTGCTGCGCCGCTTGCAGGAGTGCCGCGTGTTCGGCGTTGGCTTCAACCCCGAGACGCTGCGTACCCGCATCAACACCGGCGCGGCGGGCTACTCGTGGCGCGACTTGAACGCCTTCCTCAGCTACTACGGTCGGCGCTGCCCCAGCCGTGCAGACTATGAGCGCTTCGTGGCCAACGGTGGCGTGTTCCTAGAGGCGGTCACAATCGCCCGCGCTGAGGTGGCGACCTATCCACCAGTCATGACGCGCACCTTCCGCTTTACTGGCGGCCCCGCCTGCCCGACCGACAGCCGCGACCTGCCCACGCCCGAATCCAGCGTCCTGATGAAGCGCATGGAGATCATCACGGGCGGGCTGCCGGGCACGTTCGGCAGCGCCCTAGTCGGCGTGGGGGCCAGCGAGACCGACCGCGCCCGCGCCTTCGCCGCAACGCTCAGCGAAGATGCCGTCTGCGCCTTCATGAGCGGTGACCCGTTCGGCACGCACGCGGGCATCCCGGGCGGCAGCAGCGACCGCGACCTGATCAGCCGTTGGTATACCAGCGCCTGCCTCGGCGGTGGGCTGACTGACACCGACTACTGGTTGGCCGCCGAAGCCGCCACCATGCACCCCGACTTCGACCGCGTCGTCGCGTCCGTGATGGCCAGCAGCGACAAGCGCACGACGTGGTGCGACTTCATCCACGGCATCCACACTGGCGAGATCCCGTTCCCGCTCGGCACGATGACCGACACGCCAGACCCGACCAGCACGCCCGTCCCCTCGCTGGGTGACCCCGACCTCGACTACCTGTTGGACTGCGGCTTCGCCAGCGCGGACTACTTGGAGCTGATCCGCACGCGCGGGCACGTCGTCGTCGTGATCGGCACGGAGCGCGTCAAAGTCCCGTATGAGGACTTCATCGGCCTCGTGCGTGAGTGGCGCGCCCTGCGCCCGAACGACTGCTTCGACCCCGACTTCCTGACGTACTACGCGCGGACGCTGCTCACTGGCGAGCCGTTCGACCCCGCCACCGCCGCCGCCAAGCCTGACCCCGACCTCAGCAAGCGCACCGGCGACCCCGACTGGGACTTCTTGATCGAATGCGTGCAGATCGACGTGGAGACGATCAACAGCTTCACCGCCGTCACCCGCGCTGATGGGCGCATCTACCTGTTTGGCGATACGCCGCTGCCTTTCACGCTGGAGCAGATGCGCGCATGGGCGGCGGACTTCCGCGCGCGCGGGGTCTGCCCGACGAGCGACGACGTGGCCGAGTTCCAGCGGCGCGCCTCGGAAGGCGTGACGCTCGAAATCGTGCCCGTTGAGACCTTCTTCGAGATCGAGCCGACCCCTGCCCCGCGCCGCTCGTTTGGCGATGAGGACTGGGACTTCCTCGCGGAGTGCGGCACGATCCCGGCGGATTACCTCGCGGATATCCTGAGCGGGATCGAGACCGCAGGCGGGATCAGCGTGCGCGGGGTCATGCTGCCGTTCACGCGGGCACAGCTCCGCGCGTGGGCGCAGAACTGGCGCACCGTCTACCCCGACACGTGCCCCACGCCGGACGACCACGCCGACTTCGTGATGAGCATGGCGGGCGTGGAACGCACCAGCCTCGGGCTGAATGCCGTGTGCCCGACCGACTCGCGCCCGATCCCCACGCCGGAGATGATCCAGCTCCTTGAACGGCTGAACCTCATCAGCGGCGTCGCGTATGGAACGATCGAGGAGCAGATAGCCAGCCTGTTGGAGGTACTCTCCACCGATGGCCTCTGCGCGTTCATGCAAGGCGACCCGTTCAGCACGAGCGAGGCGATCCTCTCAGGCGATAGCATGTTTTCCAGCCTGTACTGGACGACCGAGTGCTTCGGCGGCGACGTCGAGAATGAAGCGTACAGCGTTTTCTTCACTGATATCGTCCACAACACGAACACACCGAGCGTCATGCGGCGCGTGCGAGCTGCCAGCAGCCGCGCGGAGCGGGCGCGCCTGTGGTGTGAACACGCCAACGCCATCGTGCGCGACCGCGGCATCCCCGTCGAAGCGCGCAACGCCGCCCAGTTCTTGATCGAGTGCGGCGTGATGAACGAACAGACCGCCGAGGATCTGCTGCGGATGCTGGCGACGCAGGGCGCATCCAACCCGCTGCTGGCGTTCTTCCCGCCGATTGGCTTGGAGGGCTTCATCCGCGTCATCGAGGATTGGCAGCGCAACCAGAACACCTGCATGACGCTGGAGGACTTCCTGCGCGAGATCAGCCGCTACGCCAACACGCGCGTGGTCACCACGATCAGCGCCGAGCTGACCGTGCGGTTCAACGGCGGGTTTGCCGGGAACGTCTACACCGTCGAGTGCAACCAAGCCGCGGCTGGTTTTAGCTCAGCAGGCTATGTGCCAATGGGCTGCCGCCGCATCAACCGCTACTACGTGGAGCCGAACGACCGGCGCGACCCGTTCGAAGCGGGCATCGCTGGCCTGCTGATTGAAGTCAATCGCGGGCGCTGCTCCAGCTTTGGGCCGGTGGTGGCCTCCACCGTCACGGATGGCTTTGGCAACTTCAGCTTCAGCGGCCTGACGAACGAACCGCACTGCCTGAAGCTGAGCCGCAACAGCGGGGCGAACGCGCTGCTGCTAAACGAGCGCGGCATGTGGTGGACGGAACATGGCCGCACCGAATCGGACTTCATCTACGAGTTCACGCCCTACAACAGCGCCCCCGGCTATGCCGTGCCGGTGCTGGGTTTTGGGTGGTGGCCGCGCGAAACGGGGACGACCACCCGCACCGGCATGGGCGACGAGAACCTTGCCGAGGTCTTCAACAACGTGTCGATCATCGACATCAACCTTGAGGACTACAACGACCTCACCAACATCAACCCGCTGGACTTCTTGCCGCCGCCCACGCCTACACCGAGCGACCCCAGCGCGCCCGAGATCGAATACGTGCCGGTCAACATCCTGGTGGAGGTCTACCGCGCTAACTGCGACCCCACGCTGTGGAGCGGCGACCTGCGCGATGTCCCTGAGGGCTGCATGATCGGGCGGGATGGCCGCATCTACCCGGACACGATCTTCGACCCAGCGCGCGGCGACGTGGCCGTGGAGGGCTTCACTGTCGAGTTCCGCGTGGGCGGCTGCGACGCGCCCACCAGCGCCACCTACTTCTTGACAACTGCGCCGAGCGGGCGCATCTCCACGCCGCTGCCAGTCCACCCGCTGGGGGACGTGCTGTGCGTGATCGCTGATGCCACACGCCCGGACAACGCCGCACGGCTGGGCAGCGGGCGCTGGGGCTTTACAGATTCCGCGCCGCGCGTTGTCTCGATGGCCTTCGTCGATGTTGCGACGCTGGCCCCCGGAGAGGTCTTACGGTTCAGCTACCCGTGGTGGGATCCGGGCATCAGCAGCGCCGCGCCGATGCCGGGCGCAACGGTGACCCCTGTCCCGCCGGAGGGTCGCCCCTTCGGGCCGGGTCCCTCGGGTGCTGGCCTCGCTGGCAGCGTGCCGATCCGCCCCGTGCGCGACGTGGCCGCCTGCCCGCCGGGTGGCGCTTGCCCCAGCGCTGTAACGCTTGGGCGGCCTGCCGTGCCCAACGCGCCGGTCGCGCCTGCGGTCGCCCCGCCGCGTGGTGTGGTGCGCTTCCCGCTGCCCGCTGCGCCGCGCGTCGACCCGCCGCTGAACACCGCCCAGCTCGACGCTGACCTCGGCCCGTCGTGGCGCGAGGTGCAGCTCGACACGACCGCGCGCGGGGTCTTCATCGGGCGCGACCCGCAGACCAACGCGGCCAACCTCTACATGATCGAAGGTGGCCAGATCTACGAGATCGGCGAGGCCGCCAGCAGCGAGGCCGCCCCCAGCTTCGGCCCGCTCGGCACGGAGGTCGCGTTCATCGGGCGCGACGACGAAGGCCGCGCCACCCTATTCATCATGAACGTGGTGAGCGGCGCCTATCGCAGCGTGTTCAGCGACAGCTTCGGCTTGCAACTGCTGGATGAAGCCCCCGCGTGGTCATCTGACGGGCGAACGCTGTTCTTCAGCGCGCAGGACGAGCGCGGCCCAGCGATCTTCCGCCTCAACCTCGACACGCCCGACCTCGCGCCCACCCTCGTCGTAGACAACGCGCGCCAGCCTGCCCTCACCAGCGACGGCCTGCTGATGGCCTTCGTGCGCGATGGCAGCGTGGTCGTGCGCTTCCTCGACACGGGCGACGAGTACCCGGTCAGCACGGCAGCAGAAGGCAGCGCCTGCGAGCAGCCCTTCTTCGACGCCAACGGCCTCGACCTGTTCTTCATCTGCCGCAGCAGCGAGCGCGCCGCCCTCTACTGGCAGGGCACAGGCGACCTGCGCGAAGTGCCCACGGGCACGGAAACCCTCGTTTACGCAGGCGCAGGCCCAACCAGCGGCACGCTCATCTGGGACGACGGCGAGACGATCACGCTCGCCTCCTCTGACGGCACAAACGCCGCGCCGTTCATCCGCCTGCCAGACTTGCGGGTGACCCAACTGCGCTGGGCGCAGTAACACACAACGCGGGGCGGCTCAGCCGCCCCGTTTTTTTATTTGTTGGCAGCAGGGGCGCAGCGCGCTGCGCTCCACAAACAACCCTCTTGATCACAGCAACCGTTTCGGTTTGCCCATACTAGCTGTCAGCCAAGCGTTAAGCATCCAAGTCAGGATACATCGGGCGCAGCGCAGCCAGCAAAACCTCCATCAGCACGGGCAAGCGATCCTGAACCACCGTGAACACAACATCAGCGTTGATGCTGTCGTAGCCGTGAACAATCCGATGGCGCATCCCGATAATGTTCACCCATTCGACCTCTGGCATAGCCGCGCGCACATTAGGACTAACGCGATGAGCAGCTTCACCGATCACCTCGAGTGCGCGCACAACCGCATAGGCGAGCAGCGGGTCAGTGTCTAAGTCTGCGCGCCCCTTGCCTTGCATGAACTGGCGCGCCAAGCGCGCATTCTCCAACATGTCCCGCAAGCGCGAGGCGTCACGCTCATTCAACGCGCTCATAGATGACCAACATCTCGTCTTGAATGCGCTGCTTGAGCCACGGGCGCAGCGAGGCAAACGTGCCGATATCCACTCGTCGCCCAAACATGGCCGATAATTCTGTCGCCCAATCGCCATAAAACTCCCAGCCCGGCACAGCATCAGGGTCGAATTCCACCAAAACATCGACGTCGCTGTGGGGGCTGAAATCATCGCGCAGCACCGAGCCAAACAGCGCAAAGCGGCGCAGTCTGTGCTTCTCGCAGAAGCGGATGATCGCTTCGTAAGGTATGGGCACGGCTGGCGACGGTATCTCGCGCATGAGATGGCTCTTTCGTCGTGTGGTTCGGGCTACCACCCTATCTTATCATGAACGCTTACCGTTTGATCACGTGCCGCCTAGGCAGCAGGGGCGCAGCGAGCTGCGCCCCCACAAACAACCCTCTTGATCACAGCGCCCGCCAAACCTCCATCAGCGCGGGCAAGCGATCCTGAACCACCGCATCAGCGTTGATGCTGTCGTGCTGGTCAAGGAAGCATCGTGGCTAAATTGCTTTCAACGAAATTAATCGTGTCCGAGGTCACTCGAACGACGATATCGTAGCAACCA
>JBDNCV010000174.1:0-7038 GCA_046719465.1 Anaerolinea sp. | reverse complement strand
CATGTTGACTGGTTTCGACCGTGATCGAGGGCCTCATCCCCAACCCCTTCTCCCGAAGGAGAAGGGGCAAGTCCCCTCTCCGCCCGGAGAGGGGATTTAGGGGTGAGGCGGTACAGGTCGCTGGCTCGCAGCGTCCCTCGCCCCAGCGGCGCACGGGAGAGACAGGGGGCAGGGCCATCACCAGCCATTTAGACACTCATCCCCCAGCCCCTTTGGCACAATCGAGCGCTTGCTGTATGATTAGGCCTTAGATCAGTTGGTCGTAGAAGGTGTATCGCATGGCTCGCCGCTCGTCGGATAGCGTGTATAACTTCATCACAGCGCTGGCGCTGATAGGCACGGTGCTCGTCATCGGCGGCACGGTGGCGCTTGTGTTAACCACGCCGCCGCGCGAGATCACCCCTGCGGAGCAAACCCAAGTGGCTGCGCTGCTGCTGCCGACGATCACGCCCAGCTTCACGTGGACGCCTACGCTCACCCCAACGCCCACGCGCACCCCACTCCCGCCGACCTTCACCCCCACGCCGACCGAAACGCTCACCCCCACGCCGACCCACACCGAGACGCCGACGCCGACGCCCACCGCGACCATCACCGACACGCCCGCGCCGACGCTCACCCCGTCGCTGACGTTTACCCCCTCAGCCTCGGATACGCCCACGCCCACCCACACGCCGACTGGCCCTACGCCGACCTTCACCGCCAGCCCGTCACCGTTCCTGTTTAGCCTGCGCGAGCCGGTGCAGTACGTCCGCAACTTTGCCAACAGCGCCCAGTGCGCGTGGCAGGGCGTGGGCGGGCAGGTCATCAACCTGAACGGCACGCCCTTCGTCGGCAATTTGATCGTGCACGTGTTCAACAACAACTTTTCCGGCAAGATCCCGATTGGCTCCAACTCGCTGTACGGCGTGGCCGGGCCGAACGGCGAGAACAGCGGGTGGGAAATCCGCGTGGAGAACAACGTGAACAGCTTGATCTACTTCGTGCAGCTTGAAAGCCCGAACGGGGTGGCCGTCAGCGAGACGGTGCAGCTTCAGTTCAACTCGTCATGTGATGGCAATGTTGCCATTGTAACGTTCGTCCAAACCCGCCCCATCCAGTAGCTATGAGCGACGACCGCCCGTTCCGTCGGCTGAAGCGCGCCGACCGCAAACGCGAGATCAAAGCCAACCGTGACTTCCTCAAGCAGGACATCCCCGACGACCTGCCCGATTTGTCAATGCTGACCGCCGACGACACGCAGGACGTTGAGCAGCTTGCCGCTATCCCCGAAGGGGTGATCGCGCGCCCGTTGAAGATCACCCCGCCGGAGGAACGCTTCCCGCCCGTCGCGCCCCCCACGGAGCCTGCCGCGCCCGCTGCGCCGCGCCCTGCGCCCGCGCCGCGCTCACAGCCGCCGCGCCGCCTCGGCCTCAACCTGCTGACGTTCGCCCTTCTGCTGGGGACAGTGGGGGTGTGGTTGGGCGTCGCGCAGATCTGGCAGGACCCTTACCACTGGCTGAACCCGCTGCCGCCGCCGGTGGTGCGCGTGTTCGTGACGGCCACTTTCCTGCCGCCCACGCCTACCCCCAACTTGCCGCCCACGCCGGAGGGCAGCCTCGGCTTCCCGTTCGCGCTGGCGGAGGGGGTGGTGTATCGCGCGAATGAGAACGAGCGCGGCTGTGAGTGGGCCAGCATCGCCGGCAGCGTGGTCGACGCCAGCGGCCTCGGCTTGACGGGCTACCGCGTGCAGATCATCGGTGAGGGGGTCAACACGACCGTGTTTAGCGGCACAGCAGCGGCCTTCGGCGCGGGCGGGTTTGAGTTTCCGCTGGGGTCAGCCCCGGTGGAAGCGGCCTTCTTGGTGCAGCTTCTGGGAGGGGACAGCCAGCCTCTGAGCGATGTGATTGCGCTTCAGACCCGCGCCACCTGTGATGACAACGTCGCAGTGCTGACCTTCCGCCCACAGTAGGGATAATGACCAAGCATGACAAAGTGCGCGTGCTAGCGCTGGCCGTCCTCGAGCATGAAGGGCACGTGTTCGTCTCCGAGGGGTATGACCACGTGAAGCGCGAGACGTTCTACCGCCCGCTCGGCGGGCGCATCGAGTTTGGCGAGTACGGCGCACAGGCTGTCGTGCGTGAGTTCCTTGAAGAGCTGGGGCAGCGTTTGATGGACGTGCAGTATCTCGGCCTGTGCGAGAACATCTTCGTTTACGAAGGCCAGCCCGGTCATGAGGTTGTGCTGCTCTATCGTGCGCGCTTCGCGGATGCAGCGCTCTATGACCTGACGCGCACGCTTGAAGCGCGCGATGGCGAGCGCTTGCTTGGGATCGCCAGTTGGCAGCCGCTGGCGCGCTTTCAGCGGGGCGAGGCGCGGCTCTACCCCACTGGACTGCTGGCGCTATTGGGTCTTGGATGAGAGCATCGCCGCGATAGACGGGTCGGGGCGGCGCATCGTTTGGCTGTCCTCGGGCGTGAGCTGTGTCGGCAGGGTGAAGGTGAAGGTCGTCCCCACGCCCACCTCGGACGTAAACGTCAGCTCGCCGCCGTGCTGCTCCACGAGATACTTGGAAATCGGCAGGCCGAGGCCCGTCCCTTCGATCATGTTGGCTTTGGCGCTCTCGGTGCGCTCGAACGCCGCGAACAGTTTATCGGCTTCCTCAGGCGCGATGCCCATGCCGGTGTCGGTCACGCTGAAGCGCACGCCGTCCTTGACCTTCTCCACGCGCAGGGTGACCGTGCCGCGCTCGGTAAATTTGACGGCGTTGGTGAGCAGGTTAGTCAGCACTTGGCGGATGCGGCGCACGTCCATCGGCAGGCGCGGCAGCTCGTCGTCGATGTCGGCCACGAACTCGACTGCGTCGGCCTTGCCGTCGATCTTCTCGATGAAGGCCACCGTGTTGTCGATGCAGTCGTCGAGCATGGTGTAGACATCGGCCTCTTGGATGAACAACTGCATCTCGCCAGCTTCGATCTTGCTCACGTCGAGCAGGTCGTTGATCAGGTAAAGCAGATGTTCAGCGCTGCGGATGGTCTGGCCGAGGCGCTCGGCTTGCTCTGGGGTGACCGGCCCAAACGCCCCAATGCGCATGAAGTCCATGTTGTTGATGACGAGGTTGAGCGGCGTGCGCAGCTCATGCGTGACGCTGGCGAGGAAGCGCGTCTTGACTTGGTTGGCGCGCTCGGTGGCCTCGACGGCGTTATTGAGGCGAACGAACAACTGCGCGTTGCGGACGGACGGGGTGACGAGGTTGGCAAACAGCGAGAGCAGGCGCAGGTCGGCCTCGTTGAAGGTCGGCTGGGAATGACCACGCCCCACCACCAGCGCGCCGATAGGCTTGCCGAGGTAGACCAGCGGCACGGCCATGGCCTTGTTGAACTCGGTGCTGGTGCGCTCAGTGTGGGCGAGTAAGTTGTGTTCGTAATGAGCGTAGTCGTCGACAATTTGCGGCTCGCCCTTCAACACCGACTGCCCCGCGATGCCCTCGCCAACGCGGATGATCCAGCCCTCGCGCTGCTTGTCATCGCTGGTGGCGACGAGCTGCAGGCGGTCGCGCTCATCGGTGAGCAGCCAAACGGCAGCGTAGCTGGCCGCCAGCAGGCTGGGGAGGCGAGCCGCCAGCGCGTCGAGGATCGGCTTCAACTGCGACTCGCTCACCACCAACAGCGACTCGTTGTAGACGGCAGTCAGCTCATTGGCGGCACTTTCCGCCTCTTGGCGGGCGATGTCGAGTTCTTTGGTGCGTTCGATCACGCGGCGCTCGAGGGTGCGGCTCCAGCGGCTTAGCTCGTCGTAGGAACGTTCCAAGCCCACGCGCATGTTCTCCAACTCCTCGGCTAATTTGCCGATCTCGTCGCGGCGGTCGCGGTGCGGGATGAAGTAGCGGAAATCACCTGCGCCGATCTCCTGCGCCGAGCGCCCGAGGTTGCGCAGTGGCAGCGCCACGCTGCGCCCAATGAACTGGTTGATGACGATCGTCAACGTCACGACGCCAAACAGCGAGACGATCAAGATCGGCCCCAAAACGGCCGAGGGCAGCGTCGGAATTTCGCTTTCGGGGTATGTGGCGATGTAGCGCCAGTTGTTGACGGCGAACTGGCGCACGTTGACGTAGCTCGGCTCTTGGCGGATGGGGTCAAGGCGCTGGGCGACTTGGGCAACGCCGGTGTCGCGCTCTTGCATCACAAGGCTGCTTTGATCGCTCGTCAGGGCTTGGTTGCGTAATTGTAAGTTGTGGACGGTGACGAGTTGGCCGGTTTGATCGACCAGCAGCACATAGCCGCTGCGCGTGTCGGCCAGCAGGCCTTCGTTGTTCATGAACTGAGTGAGAAGGCGCTGGAAGGACGCGCGCGGGATGTCCATCCACACGACGCCAGCGATGCGATTGTTGATGCTGTAGGGGGCGGCAAGCGTGATGCTCGACTGGCGTTCGGGGTCGAAGAACGTGCGGTCTTGGATAAACCACGCCACCTCGCCCGTGCGCAGCGGCTCATAAAAGCGCCCTTCGATGGGGTCGTTGCGATTCGGGATTTCAGACGCTGAGGCCCAGATGCGCCATTGATACTGCGACGGCACAAGCGGGTTGTTCATCGTCAGCGCGCCGATGCTGCCATCAGGGCGCAGCACATTGAAGCGTGTCGCTAATACGTCGCCATCCGAGGCGACAAAGTTGGCCACGACTTGGCGCAGCTCGTTGGCTGCGTTGGGGTTGCCCATGTTGCCGACGGCAGTGGCAAGCGCGCGAATCGTGCCGTTCAGCCGCAGGAATTCTTGGTTGATTTGGGCGACAACCCGAGTGCTTTTATCGGTAAAACGCGCGATGGTCTGCGTCCGCAGCGCGTTTTCGCTGGAACTGATCTCGATAAACGTGATGATGATCAACACGATGAAGAATGTGACCGAGACGATCAGCGTGAGCCGTGTGCCGATTTGAAGGTTCTTGAACATAAGACGCACCCATCACCCAACAACCGTGCGCCCAATTATGTCATAAACAGCCTCATGCTGCGACAATTTGAGAAGCCGGGGTGTGTCTAAATGGCTGGTGCTGCCCCTCAACCCCTGTCCTTCTCTCTCTCACGCCGCGGCTTGCAGCGTCCCTCGCCCCTTGTGTGAGAGGGACAAGCTGGCCGCAGGGTCATGTTGACTAGTTTCGACCGTGATCGATGGGTGGCAAGGCCTCATCCCCAACCCCTTCTCCCGAAGGAGAAGGGGCAAGTCGCCTCGCCACGGGAGAGGGGATTTAGGGGTGAGGCCATGTCATGCCCTCCACGACCGTCCAAAACCCGTAAAATCTAGGGGTAGATCGCGCATTGCCACCATGTTAGATATTCCCAGAAGTTGAATGGAAACGAGTCTGCTGCTGACGTCGGTGCAGTTTGCACAAACTCGCGCGTCATTTCTGCGCGGGATTATTGAACATCCCTCTTGAATGTGCCATAATCACCTTCGCTTCCCAATAGTTATTTCCACGTTTTTCATAAAAATTGATACGTTTGCTGCCTTTGATTTGCTGCATGCCGTGAAGGGTTAAGGCTGGTCGTCATGTCGTCACTTCCCGTTCAATCGCACGAATCGGCATTTGGGGCCACCGAATACGTGTTTTTCGCGGGCGATCAAGTTCAGTTGGCCGGGCAGGTAGATTACCCCGCCCTGCCTGCCCCGCCGGAGGGCTTCCCGCTGCTGTTCATCATCCAGCATTCCACCTGCAACAGCCGCAGCGGTTACTTGCACTATGCACGACTTGGGACGGAGGCGGGCGCGGCGGTGTTCCGCTGGGATAAGCGCGGGACGGGCAACAGCGGCAGCGGCATCGGCGACGGCATCACCGACGCGCTGCACGCCTACAAAGCCGCGCTCGCCCAGCCCCACATCAACCCCAAGCGCGTCGTGATCCTCGCCCAGAATGAAGGCTCGCTTGTGCTGCATGACCTGTGGGCCAAGTTCAAGGCGCTGGCCGTGCCGAGCGGAGTGATCTTGGTCGGCAACATGCTCGATGAGCGCGCTATCGTGCGCTTAGACGTGCCAGTGTCGGTGGTCATCAGCAAGAACGACTGGAACGCATGGCAGATCTACGCGCAGCAGGCGACCCAAGCCCACCATGCCCGCTACCCGCAGTGGCCAGCATCCTACTACGTCGCCCCCAACACCAACCGCCGCCTGATGTACGAGCACGGCGGCGCATTTCACCGCGGGGCCAGCGACTACATTCGCCAATGGTTGAAGACCGTATGCCGGATTTCAGCGTAGACTTCGGCGGCCGCACGGCCATCGTGACCGGCGCAGGGAGCGGCGCGGCGCGGGCAACTGCGCTGGCGCTGGCCGCTGCGGGGGCAAACGTCTTTGTGAACGATCAAAACCCTGACCGCGTCGACACAGTGCTGGATGCCATTCGCGCGGCAGGCGGTCGCGCTGAGGGCATGCAGGGCGACATCACCAACCGCTTTCAAGCGGCGGCGATGATCGAAAACGCCCGCGACGCCTTCGGTCGGATTCACTACCTCGTCAACGGGGCGGGCGTCTTCAAAGCAGAGCCTCTCCTCAACATCGACGAGTGGGACTGGCGGCGGCAGATCGAGGTGAACATCGTCGGGCCGTTCTTCTGCACGCAGTTGGTCGCCCGTGTGATGAGCAGCGAAGGCGGCGGCAGCATCCTGCACTTTGCGAGCACCGCAGGCAACCCCCACACGCTGGCGCAGGGCGTGGGTTATGTGGCGGGCAAGGCGGGGCTGGTCGGCATGGTGCGGCAGGCCGCTCGTGAGCTTGCCCCGGTTGGCGTGCGGGTGAACGCGCTGCTGCTCGGCCACGTGGCGGAGGAGGACATGCCCGCGGCGCTCACGCCGCCCAACGCGCTGGGGCGCATGGGCAGTGCCGAAGAAGCGGCCAACGCCGCCCTATTCCTGCTGAGCGATGCGGCCAGCTTCATCACGGGCGCAGCCGTGCCAGTGGACGGCGGCGGCTGAAGCCTCCAGCCGCGCTAAAACGCGCCCCCTGAAGGGGGCTTCAGCCCCCGCGCTTTAGGTCGCGCTGGACGCTAAAGCATCCGGCTGAAGCGCG
>JBDNCV010000173.1:0-7112 GCA_046719465.1 Anaerolinea sp. | reverse complement strand
CAGTAGAGGGCCTCAACCCCCAACCCCCTTCTCCGGGGGGAGAAGGGGGCTAAGTCCCCTCTCCTTCGGGAGAGGGGATTCAGGGGTGAGGCCTTCTGCACGGGGATTCAGGGGTGAGACCTTTCTCAACCAGAAAGATAACCACATGGCGTTACTAGAAGCGCACAACCTACGCATGGAGTTTGGGCGGCTGGTGGCCGTGGACGATGTGAGTTTGAGCATCGCCGAGGGCAGCGTTCACAGCATCATCGGCCCCAACGGCGCAGGCAAAACCACGTGTTTTAACCTGCTCACGGGCAAGTATAAGCCGACGCGCGGGCGGGTGATCTTCCGCGGGCAGGACATCACCACCCTGCCGATGCATCGCCGCGCGCACTTGGGCATTGGGCGCAGTTATCAGATCACCAACATTTTTCCCAACCTCAGCGTGTTGGAGAACGTGCGGTTGGCAGCGCAAGCTCTGAGCGCTGACCGCTGGCGTTGGCTGCGCCCAGCGTATACCTTCCAGCCCTATCTCAAGCGGGCGTATGAGGTCATTGAACTGGTTGGCCTGACGGCGGAGGTGGCGCTGCCCGGCACGGCGCTGGCGCATGGGGCCAAGCGCAAGCTAGAGCTGGCCATCATCCTCGCCAGCGACCCCGTCCTGCTGCTGCTCGATGAGCCGACCGCCGGCATGGCCAGCGAACAAGTGCCCGAGCTGCTGCAAACGATCGAGCGCATCCGCCGCGAAGCCAACAAGACCATCGTCATGGTCGAGCACAACATGAACGTGGTGATGAACATCAGCGACCGTATCACGGTGATGCATCAGGGGGCGCTGCTGGCTGAGGGCACACCCGCCGAGATCACGGCCAACCCGCAGGTGCAGCAGGTTTACCTCGGTGACCTGTACGACCTCTCGGAGGTGGGAACATGAGCCTGCTCGAAGTCCATCAGATCGACACGTTCATCGGCCAATTTCACATCCTTGAGGGCGTGAGTGTGGACGTGCAGCCGGGGCAGATCACCGTGCTGCTGGGGCGCAACGGCGCAGGCAAGACCACCACCCTCCGCAGCATCCTCGGCCTGACGCCGCCCAGCAGCGGCGAGGTGCGCTTCCGTGGAGAGCGGCTCAACGGGCGCAAGCCTTTTCAGATCGCGCAGATGGGCATCGGCTATGTGCCCGAGCATCGCGCTATCTTCAAAGAACTCACCGTCGCGGAGAACTTGCGCATCGCCGAGCGGCGCAGCGGCGACCTCAAAGCACGGCTTGACTTGATTTTCGACCTGTTCCCCGATTTGCAGCGGCTGTATCAGCTCAAAGGCGGGCAGCTCAGCGGCGGCCAGCAGCAGATGTTGGCCATCGCTCGCGCGCTCGTCCCCCAGAATGACCTGCTGCTGATCGACGAGCCGAGCGAAGGCCTCGCACCGGTCATCATCAGCCACTTGATGGCCGTGATCAAGCGCCTCGCTCAGACCAGCACCGTCCTGCTCGTGGAGCAGAACTTCCGCGTGGCCAGCCAACTGGCCGATCACTACGTCATCATCGACGACGGCCACAGCGTGCAGCGTGGGGCCATGAGCGACTTGCTGCGCGACCCTGCCACCATCCAGCGCTATCTAGGCGTTGCCTGAGGGAGATGAGATGAACCTGACGCATCGACTGCCCTATCACCCGCGATGGAACATCATCGGCGGGCTGCTCATCGGCATCATTGTATTTGCCTTTTTCAGCGCCAACGGTGACCTCGGCACGTTCTCAGGGACGCTGCTTTCCGGCTTGCTGCGCGCCAGCTTGCTGTTCTTGGTGGCGGCGGGCTTGTCGCTCATCTTCGGCCTGATGGACATCCTCAACTTTGCGCAGGGGGCATACTTCATGCTCGGGGCGTATCTGGCCTTCGACATCCAGCACCCACGCATGGGCGTGTTCCAATTCGGGGAGAGCATCCCCTCGCTGGAGCTGCGCTTCCTCGTGGGGGTGACGGTCGCGGTGATCGTCGGCGGTGTGCTGGGCTACATCTTGGAACGCGGCTTCCTGCGCCGAATGTACGTGCGTCCGCTGTTCCAACTGGTGCTGACCTTCGGCGTGAGCATCATCATGACCGAGATCATCCGCGGCACATGGGGGACAACCCCCTACAGTTGGACGGAGCGGCTCGAGATTCAGATCGCGTCGTTCAGCTTGTTCGGTCAATCGTTCAGCGCGTATCGCCCGTTTGTGATTGTGGTGGGGGCGCTGCTGATGGTCGCGGTGACGCTGCTGCTGCGCTACAGCCGCATTGGGATCATCGTCCGTGCGGGCGTGCAAGACGCGGAGATGGTCAGCGCGTTAGGGATCAACGTGCGGGCAGTGTTCACGCTGGTGTTTACGTTGGGGTGCGCGTTGGCGGCCTTCGGCGGGGCGATCAGCGCGCCGTTCCTCGGGGCGACGATCAGCCTCGGCGGGACGTTCCTGCTGGCCAGCATCGCGGTGATCGTGCTGGGAGGGCTGGGCAGCTTTGAAGGAACTGCCGTCGGCAGCGTGCTGGTGGGCATGGCATGGGCTGCCATGGAGCAGTTCAGCGTCCGCCCTGAGGTGGCCAGCGTGCTAGCGAGCATCACCCCTATGCTGATGCTGACGTTTATCCTGCTGCTGCGGCCCGGCGGCCTGTTCGGGGAGGATCGGACGTGATGAAACCAGACCACCGCCGGACGCTGAAGCATCCGGCTAGCGCGCGCCCCCTGAAGGGGGCTTCAGCCCCCGCGCTTAAGCTCGAGGCTCTGACCTCTGGCGACCGCTGGCCTATATGGGAGGATCGGACGTGATGAAGCTAGACCACCGCCGGATGCTGAAGCATCCGGCTAGCGCGCGCCCCCTGAAGGGGGCTTTAGCCCCCGCGCTTAAGCTCGAGGCTCTGACCTCTGGCGACCGCTGGCCTATATGGGAGGATCGGACGTGATGAAACGCCCCTTAACGTACCTCAAAGACAACTGGCTGTATCTGGCGGTGCTGGCGTTCTTGATTGCGTTCCCGTTCTTGGTGGGCGCACTGACCAACAGCAGCCCCTACGGCGTGCAGCGCGGCAGCCGTCTGATCATGATCGGCCCGGCGGTGTATTGGATGAGCGTGGTGATTGAGGTGTTCGCGCTGGCCGTGCTGGTGATGAGCTACAACCTCATGTTCGGCTTCACCGGGGTCGTGAGCTTTGGTCATGCGCTGTTCTTCGGGCTGGGCGGCTACTTGCTGGGGCTGCTGCTGCAATATACCGACCTGCCGCCAGATGTAGGCTTCTTGTTGGGGGTGGTGGTGGTGCTGGCAGCCTGCGCGGTGATCGGCTTCGGGATCGGCCTCATCAGCTTGCGGCTGCGCGGGGTCTACTTTGCGATCTTCACGCTGGCCGTGGCCGAGATGGTGTGGATCTACTTCGGCCGCCTGCCGCTCACCAACGGCGAGGACGGCTTTGCCCTCAGCCGCTTGCCCGCATGGATCGACCCGACCGTCAGCCGCATCAACCTGTACTATGTTGGCTTGGCGCTGTTCGCCTTCACCTTCTGGTTGATTCGGCGCATGGTGCGCTCCCCGTTGGGGACGGTGTGGGTGGGGATGCGCGAGAACGAGGAACGGGCGCAGGCGCTGGGCTACAACACGCTGGCCTACAAGCTGGTAGCGATCATCGTCGCAGGGATGCTGGCAGGCACGGCGGGCATCCTGCACAGCGTGCTGGCCAAGAAGATCGGCCCGGAGATTCTGGGGGTGAGCTACACGGTCGAGGCGCTGCTGATGACGATCATCGGCGGGGCGGGGACGTTCACGGGGCCGGTGATCGGGGCGGCGGGCATCGAAATTGCCGATACGCTGCTGCGCGACGCCCGCCTGACCATCGGCACGGTCACGCTCAACATCGGCGAAAGCTGGACGACCATCTTAGGCGTGCTGTTCGTGCTCGTGGTGATGATCTTCCCGTATGGCGTGGTGGGCACGTGGATGCGCTGGCGGCAGCGCAAGCGCTAGCTCCAGCCGTGGTACTCTTTGATGTACTCGTAGGCCTCGTTTAGCTCTTTGATGCGCCGTTCGGACTCTTGGCGCGGCAGGGCGCTCACGTCCGGGTGGACTTTGAGCGCCATCATGCGAAAGGCGCGCTTGACCTCTTTTTCGCTGGCGCTGCGCTCTAAGCCGAGCATCTGGTAGTACTTCATGAGCTGGTCGGTGGGCAGTTGGGCGACCTCGCGCGTTTGGCGGGTGCTGTAGTGATAGCGCTGATGCACCCGCTCATAGTTGATGCGGCGCTTGTACTGCGGCGAAGCGAGGTCGCCGATGAACCACTGCCCGCGGATGCCGTCGTCGTATTCGCGCTGACGCACCACGCAGGCCTCAATCGTGAAGTCGTTCAAATGCCAAACGCGGTAGTAATCGGCGTAGGGCGTGGGCGCAAAGTGCACTTGGCGCACCTGTACATGGCCGTGCTCGTCGAGTTGGTAGGTGTAGATCCAGCTGTCGTTGAGGTGGAACAGGGCAAAGTGCCAATCGGCCACCTTGAAGCTCTCCTGCTCGGCGGGCAGCAGCGCCGCATCCACAAGGAACAGCGTGCCGATGCTGTTGCGCGTGTTCTCTTTGAGGGTGGCTTTGAGGTCACGCACTTTCGGCTCATGGTTGATCAAGTAGATGTGCAAGCGCCCGCCCATCCACGTATCGACCACCAGATCAGCCGAGTGATGCTGGAAGATCTGCCCGGGGTCGGGGTCAGTCGATGCGATGCGAACATCGGGCAGGGCGTTAAACGTATCCCGCAGACGCTGAACGACAAACTGAGTCATCATACAATCGCCTTAGACGGCAGCAGACGCTTGTCATTTTAACGTGAATGCGGCGGTTTGTGCAGGAAAAAGCGCATGAGAGATGGGGTGAGGTCTGCCTTGCCCGCCAGAGGCCTCATCCCCCAGCCCCTTCTCCCGGCCGAGAAGGGAACGCACAGCCGCAGCGGCCCCTGTCTACCGGAGACGGGCGACGGAGGGAAGCGGCGTCAGCGTGAGGCCTCCTCATAGAGCATGTGAATAGAGCATGTGAGACTGAAGCCCCTCTCCCCACGACCTCAACGGCACAAGCGCGGCACTTTTGCGCTATACTGAACCCTAGAACGGCGAGCATTGGAAACAAGGCCATGCAGCGATTTTTCATCTGTTACCGGCGCGACGACAGCAAATCCGTCTCCAGCCGCATCTACGACCGCTTGGCTGCCGAGTTTGGCAAGCAGAACGTGTTCAAGGATGTGAACGTCATCCCGGCGGGGGTGGACTTCCGCGAGTTCATCCAGAACGAAATCGCTAAGACCGACACTGTGCTGGTCATCATCGGCACGCGCTGGGTGTCCCTCTTGCAGCAGCGCGCCCAAGACCCCGCCGATTACGTGCGTATTGAGATCGAAAGCGCCTTTAAGCAGGGCAAACGTGTCATCCCCGTGTTGGTGGAGGGGGCGCGTCCGCCAACCGCCGCCGACCTGCCGGAGAGCATCACGCGGCTCGCCTACCTCAACACCGCGCGCGTCGACGATGACCCTGACTTCCACCCCCATATGGACAAGCTCGTCGCTCAACTCATCGAGAGCAGCCCGCGCCGCCGTCCGCTGAATCGGCGCGTGGTGGCCGGCGTGGCGGGGGTGGTGGCCGTCGCTTCGGCGATGTTCCTGCTGAGCGCGGTGCTAACGCGGGACTTCACCACCACGCCCCCCCTTGATGACAGCGCCCGCGCCGCCCTCAACTTAACCGCGACGGCGCGCGCGCTGCCTGCCCCGGGCATTAGCTCCCCTATCATCAGCAGCTTCGGCGGCATGTTCTTGCTCAGCGAGCCAACCGACAGCGGCGTGCTGGTCGGCAGCGTGGCGGAGCCAGTTCCGGTCATCGGGCGCACGGCTGACCGTGCCTATGTGCTGGTGGCGGCAGGCACGCGCCACGGTTGGATTCGCGTCAACAACTTCATGCAGATCAACGGCAGCCTCGACAATGTGCCAGTGATCGCCTTCGTCGCGCCCACGCTGACCCCTGCGGCCGATGCGACCGCCACGCCGCGCCCCTCGCCCACGCCCCGCCCTACCAGCGAGTTTGCGCAGGGCTGGCTCGTCAACGCCACCGCCAACTTCAACGGCGGCCTGCCCGTCGGCTGGAGCGCGACCGACAGCGGCTTCGTGACCAGCGTCCCTAACGCCCCGCTGACGCTCACTGGGCGCGGCTTCGAGAGCGACCTGCTGCGGCGCAGCGGCTTCTTCGCCAACAGCGGCACGCGCACCTTCTTCTCGCTCACGGGGGATGCCAGCGGCTTCTTCGCCGCGCGCTTCTTCCTCACACAAGGAATCGCCGGGCAGAGCGGCTTCCGCTACTTCGGCCTTGAGCCAGTCGAGGGCACATCTTGGCGCTTCGTCAGCGCATTTGACGCTAACGGCCCCGTCACCGAGCGCGAGCTGCTGCTGCTGCCGGATCGCGTCTACGATCTGACCATCCTGCTGGAGGGCAACAACACCTTCTTCGTGACGCTGGTCGATCAAGAAACCGGCACACGCCTAATCGACGGAGAACGTTACGTCATGAATGCTGCATGGAGCGCGCGCGTTGGCGACCCGATCTTCTTCGGCGTGAACCCGCTGGCCGGCGCAACGTTCCTCCAACGGGTGGATATCTTGCTGCGGGCGCTGTAGCAAGGCGTGCCTCGCCCGCAATCGGCCTCATCCCCCACGTTGAAGTGAACAGGGACAGTCGGGGCGCAGCGTGCTGCGGCCATGACATAGCCTGCCTGCGGCCACGATGTGGCCTGCCTGCGGCCACGATGTGGCCTGCCTGCGGCCACCCGGAGAAAAGGCAAAAGTCCCCTCTCCGCTCGGAGAGGGGATTTAGGGGTGAGGCCTGCCGTGTCTCACTGTCCCCTTAGTTGTCAGCGCGCGCTCGCAATGTTACTATCCATATCGTCAGCGGTGAAAGGCGGTGTCTATGCGTGATTCTATCCGCTTGTTTACGATCCGTGGGATTCAACTGCGGGTGCATCTCACGTTCCCGTTGATCTTGATCTGGGCGATGCTTCAGTTTGGGTTGTTCACCGGGCTGGGGTGGGAAGGCGCGCTGTTTGGCGTCATTGTGATCTTGATCTTGTTCGGGATTGTGGTGCTGCA
>JBDNCV010000172.1:0-7185 GCA_046719465.1 Anaerolinea sp. | reverse complement strand
TTCAGCACGGGGTTAGGGTCAGGGTAGCCGAAGGCGCGGCGCAGCGGCGCGTCTAGGAAGGTGTAGATCACCTGACGAATGAACGGCGCGAGGAACGACGGATACCAACTGCAAAACACCCCGATCGTGTACTCGGCGATCTGGCGGTTGGTGTCGGCGTAGACGAAGTGCTCACGCTCGTAAGCTTGGTGGAACGCCTCGAACGCTTCAAACGTGGGCGGGATATTTTTAATGTTCATGCGCCGCCCCACCTCGCACCAGAAGTAGTAGTTGGCGAGGTTCTCATGGCGGGTGGGCGGCCGCCAGCCGAAGCGCTGATGCCAGTAGATCGGCGTGTAGATAAATGTTGACAGTACGTAGAGGTAGTCCTCGTTGCTGATGTTGAATCGCCCGTGCAGCCGGTTCATCTGGCGCAGGGCTGCGCGCCCGCGTGGGCTGTCGAGGCCTTCTTCCACAAACTCGCTGATGAGCAGGGTGGTGTCGTCATAGCGCCGCTGCCCCGCATGTTGAAAGCGCCCCGTTTGCGCCAGCAGCCCGCTGATGCTCGGCACGGCGTAAGTGCGGAACAGCGCAAACTCCAGCGATTTTTGCATCAACCACGGCGATTCATACGCGCCGACCAGCCGCACGATCTCTTGGCAGTCGCGCTGCGGGTCAAGCGACAGCACGCGCTCCAGCACAGCATAGCGGCGGCTCATGCTCACTTCTCCAGCGGGTGGCCTGCTTGCATATAGCCCAGCGTGCCGCCCTCGAGGTTGTAGAGGTTCTGATAGCCCAGATACGCCAGATATTCGGCGGCTTGCGCGCTGCGCCCACCGCGCGCGCACACCAGCACAATCGGCTTGTCGCGGCGGATTTCACTGTAGCGCTGTTCAAGCTCGCTTAGGGGCAGGTTCACCGTGCCGGGCAAGTGGCCGTCGGCATATTCGTCGGCCTCGCGCACGTCGATCAGGTAGTAATCCGCGTTTTTGAACTGCGTCAGGTAGTCATCCAGCGAGATGTCGGTGTAGCTCATGGTGTGCGTCCTTCACGATGTTGGGTACGCCTTTATTATAACTCATGGCTTATGAGGGGGGCTAAGTGGACGTTGTGTGGCATCAACAAGCCGATTACACTTAGGCCGTACTCATACAACGAAAGTATTTCATGCTCGTGTACTATCTCACAACGGGGTTTTCGTATGCGCTGAGCGCCGTGTCGATCCCGGGCGCGTTGCAGACTAACATCCTGAGTGTCACGCTGCGCTTTGGCTGGCGGCGCGGGATCGTGACGATCTTCTCGCCGTTGATCTCGGATATTCCTATCGCTTTCCTAATGATCGTCATCCTCGGCAGCCTGCCGGACGCGGCGCTGAACGGCATCCGCATCGGCGGCGGGCTGTTCTTATGGTATCTGGCCTACAGCGCCTATCAACAGATTCGCGCGGGGGCGACGTTCAAGGCTGACGGCCAAGTGGAGCTGGAAAGCGTGCGCGCGGTGCTGTTCAAGGCGGTGATGATCAACTTGCTCAACCCCGGGCCGTATATCTTCTGGGGGGCGTTGAACGGGCCAACGCTGGTGGCGGCCCTGCGCGAATCGCTGGGGTTGGCGCTGGCATTTCTGCTGGCATTCTATGGGACGTTCTTGGGCGGCCTTGCGCTGCTGGTGCTGGTGTTCGACCGGCTGGGCAGCATCTCACCGCTCGTCACGCGGCGCATCTTGACCTTCACGGTGCTGCTGCTCAGCTTCTTTGGGGCGCGGTTGATCTTTGAGGGCGTCACGGGGCTGTTGGCCTAGCACACGGGCGTAGAGCGCGGCGGTTTGTTCGGCCATGCGCTCGACGCTGAACTGCGCTTCAAGCCGATCTTCGCCGTTCAACCCCATGTGTTTGCAGAGCAGCGGGTCGCTCAGCAGCAGGCGCAGCGCATAAGCGATGGCTTCGGGGTCGCGCGGGGCGGTGAGGAAGCCGGTCTCTTGATGCACGACGATCTCGGGAATGGCGCTCACGTGGCTGGCGACGACCGGCAGGCGCGCCCCCATCGCCTCCAACAGCGTCAATCCGAAGCCCTCCCACAAGCTGGGCATGAGCAGCACATCCAGCCCGCGCAGCACCGCCTGCGCGTCCTCGCGCCAGCCCAAAAAGTGGACGCGATCCCCCAGCAGCATCGTCTGCGCCTGCGCTTCTAGGGCGCCTCGCTGGTCGCCGTCGCCTGCGATGACCAAGTGCGCGGCGGGGAATTCATCCGCGATGAGCTTGAACGCCTCCAGCGCGTAGGGGATGCCCTTCTGTTCGATCAAGCGTGAAACAATGCCGATCAACTGGGTCTCGTAGGGCAGGTTGCCCAGATCAAGCCGGAGCTGCCGCCGCGCGAGTTCAATATCCAGCGCGGAAGGGCGCGGGCTGGTCATGCCGTAGTGGATGACGTGGACACGCTCCGGCGGGGCGAACTCCACGGTGCGCACGAAGTCGGCCAGCGCATGGCTGATGACGATGCCCGCGCTGATGCGCCGCCACAGCCACGCGTGCAGCAGGCGCAGCGGCCAGCGCCGCCGGAAGGCGTCGTCGTTGTGGCGCGTGCTGACGACGTGGGCGACCCCCGCTTGACGCGCCCCCAAAAAGCCGAATACGTCCGCGTGGATCAGGTGGGTGTGGACGATGTCGGGGCGCTGAGCGCGAATTTCCGCGGCGAGGCGCGGCGGCGCAGAGAGATCCAGCCCGCGGCGGATCGTCATGCGGCGCAGCGGCACGCCCGCTGCCTCAGCGGCGGCGGCGATCTCATCCATCGGCTTGTCAGGTTCCGTCAAGATGAGCAAGCGCGCGTCGATCCCGCGCTGGCGCAGCGCAGGCAGCAGAATCATGAGGTGGCGCTCGGCGCCGCTGAAGCGGGTGGCTTTGATGATATGGAGGACACGGGTCATGGCGTTTGCAAGTAGAGCGGCATTACACTGTTGACAGAGTAATCATGGTCAGGGTGGGCTTGCCAGCGCCGCCACGCCTCCTCGGCGAGGATCCCCGGACGTCGGGCGCGCAGCGCGGGCGGCACAACCACCAGCGAGTCCTTCCCTTGTGCGGCGATCTGGGCGCTGCCCTCCTCGTCCACCTCGCCGGTGATCAAAGTGGGCGCGGTCAGCGTCGGCAGCAGCGCTGCCCACTCGGTGATGATGGGGGCAGTTTCTACCACCCAGTGGCCTTTGCGCGTCACGTATTGGCTGGCGATGATGCGTCCGCGCCCTGCCTGCACCACACACAGCAGGTGGAATTTGGTACTGACAGGCTGCGGCACGGCCAGCACGTCCAGCGTGCCTATGCCGATCAGCGGGATGCGGCGGGCGGCGGCCAGCCCTTTGGCCAGCGCGATGCCGATGCGCAGGCCGGTATAGGATCCGGGGCCGTTGACCACTGCCACCGCGCTGAGCTGCTCGGCGGTGAGGTCGAGGGTGGCAAGGGTGGATTGGATGGCCGGGGCCAGCAGCAGGTTGTGTTGGTTGCCCGCCAACCACATCTGCTCGGCCAGCAGCGTCTTGCCATCGTAGAAGGCCAAGCCGAGGGCCTTGGTGGCGGTGTCTATCGCAATCAGCACCATGGGCGATGTTACATCCTCGTGAGGCTGGCGCGGAACTCGTCCAGCAGGGTTTGATAGCGCGTGCCGATCGCCTCCATGAGCAGGTTGCGGCGGTTCTCTTCGCGCACGCGGATTTCGATCCAGAGGTGTTCTTTGGGCAGGGCGCTCTCGATGCGCTCGGCCCATTCCAGCACGACCACGCCGTCGCTGTCGAGGATGTCGTCGAGGCCGATGCTGTCGGTGTCTTGTGCGCCGCGCAGCCGATAGCAGTCGAGGTGGTAGAGCACGCTGCGGTCAGCGGTGCGACGATGCTGATGCACAAGGTTGAAAGTGGGGCTGGTGATGGGCGTGGTCGCGCCCCAGCCGAGGCCGAGGCCGCTGGTGAAAACGGTCTTGCCCGCGCCCATATCGCCGATCAAGCAGATGATGTCGCCCTTGCGCAGCAGCGCGCCCAGCCTCATGCCCAGCGCGCGCGTTTGGTCGGCGCTGTAGCTGATGATGTCGAGTTCGCTCTCTCGAATGATTGGCAAGGCGGCATCCCATAGGTGAGTAAAACAACTTTATTATACCCGCGCTGAGAAGTCGGTTAAAGGTAAAGCGACTGTTGAGGGTGACGAGGTTTCACCCCATCATGCGCCAGAGGCCTCACCCCTAAGTCCCCTCTCCACGGGAGAGGGGATTGAGGGGTGAGGCCTATGTACGGGAGAGGGGATTGAGGGGTACAGATCAACGCCTTTGCAGCAGCACCGTTTGCAGCGCCTCCTCGAAGATGCCCAATGCGTCGTCGATCTGGGCTTCTGTCACGGTGAGGGGGGGCATCCAGCCGATGACTTCATCCTCGCTGCCCCACAGCGGGAGCCACAGCCCGCGCTGGCGGCAGGCCTCCACGAGCAGGGTGGCCACTTTGCGCTCGGCGGCGTCGAACGCCACCCCCAGCATGAGGCCGCGCCCGCGCACCTCCACGATGTGCCCATACTCGGACTGCAAATCGCTCAAGCCGCCCTGCAAGCGCTCGCCCATGGCCTGCGCCTGTGGGATGAGCCGCTGCTGTTTGACGGTCTGTACGACGGCGTGCGCGGCGGCAATTGCTAACGTGCTGGCCGGGTAGTGTGCTTCAAGGTGCACACCCAGCTCATCAGCGGCGGCGACGACCCCCAGCGGCTGCCCATTTGCCAGCCCGCTCGAAAGCACGACCATATCGGGCTGCACGCTCGCGCCCACGCTCATCAGCCACTCGCCCCCGCGCAGGCTGCTGCGTGCCTCGTTCACGATGAGAAGGATGCCCCAGCGGCGGCACAACCCCTCCAGCGCTTTGAAGAACGCGGGCGGCGTCACATGGCCCCCGCCTTGTTCCAGCATAGGCTCGATCACCATCGCCGCGATGTTCTCCGGCGCGGTCTGCGTCTTGAACATGCGCTCGAGCTGGCGCAGGCAAAACGCGATTTCGTCCTCTGTGCTGCTCGTCGGGTAGGGGGCAATTAACACGGACGAAACGCCCGGGTGGGCGCGCTGACCGCCTTTGACCGCCGACATGGCCAGCGTCTGGATCGTATCGCCATGTGCGCCCCCGTCGAACACCAGCACGCGCGAGCGCAGCGTCGCCCGTTGGGCCAGCAGCACAGCCCGTTCCACAGCTTTGCTGGCCGTCTCGACGCAGAAGAAGTTGGTCAAATGCGAGGGGGCGACGCTCTCAAGCAGCGTGTGGAAGTCCAGCTCGGCTTGGGCGATGCTGCGCGCGGGCGTGCTCCACAGCACCTCGGCCTGCTGCTGCACCGCTTTGATGACCACCGGATGGCTGTATCCCAGCAGCATCTGGCCGCTGGCGCTGGTAAAATCGGCGGTGCGATTGCCCTGCGCGTCGTAAAGGTACAGGCCATCCCCTTGAACGAAAGCTGCAAGCTGTGAGGCGGAGCGTCTGGCAGGCATGTCACCCATCCGTTGTTGTGTGTACTTGCCTGCCAGTATAGCGCGTCTTGGGGCGGTTAGATCACCGGCTGCGGAATTGGTTGGCGCACATGGGCGATCATCTTCATGCCATAGCGCGGGCGCAGCGTAAATACCCGCTGCGGTTTCACGATTTGCTCGGGCGCAAGCGTCAAGCGGAAGCGCTGCGCCAGCGTCGCCAGCACCAAGCGCGCCTCCATCATGGCGAACGAATTGCCAATGCAGACGCGCGGCCCCGCCCCAAACGGGAAGTACTGATAGCGGTGCATCTTCTTCTCGTTTTCGGGTGTCCAGCGTTCAGGGTCGAAGCGCAGCGGGTCAGGGAAGTAGCGCTCGTCACGGTGGATGCCGTAGATATTCACCATCAGCGTCTCACCCTTCTTCAGATCGTACTTATCGGCGAGGCGCACGGGCACAATCGGCTCCCGGGTGACTGACCACGCGGGCGGGTAGAGGCGCATCGTCTCTTTGATGACTTTCTCGGTATACGTGAGTTTGGGCAGATCCTCGAACGTCGGGAGGCGACCACCCAACACCGTGTCTAGCTCAGCGTGCAGCTTGGCCTCGACCTCGGGATGCTGCGACAGCACATAGAACGCCCACGTCAGGGTGACGGCGGTCGTCTCGTGGCCTGCGCCGAACACGGTCATCACCTCATCGCGGAGCTGCTTATCGCTCATGCGCGCGCCGTTCTCATCGTCAGTGGCAGCGATCATCATGCTCAGCAGGTCGCCTTTATCCTCGCCAGTGGCGCGCCGTTCGTTGATGAACCCTTGAATCAACGCATCCAAGTGCTGGATGGCCGCTTTCATGCGGCGGTTTTCGGGGGTTGGCAGCCAGTCTGGCACTTGAACGATGCGATTGAAACGTTGATCCGCCAGCCTCAGCACGGTCGCCACCGCTTGACCAGTGGTGTCCTCTTGGGTAACGTGCGCGTCGAACAGCGTCTTGCTCACGATCTGCATGGTGACACCGGCCATCTCATGCTCGACATCGAGCGTCTGTTGATCGTGCCAGCGCTCAGCCAACTCATGGGCGAACTGCACCATGACATCAGCATAGGCCGCGATGCGCTTGCTGTGGAACGCAGGCTGTGCCAAGCGCCGCTGCTGCCGCCAGCTGTCGCCGTCGTTGGTGAACAACCCCGCCCCGACCACTGGCTCCAGCACGGTTTTGAGGAGCGTAGTCTTGTAGAACGACGCGGCCTTCTCGACCAGCACCTCATGCGCAAGGTCAGGGGTGTTGAGGATGTACAGGCGGAAAGGGCCATAGTACATACGGACGAACTCGCCGAGCTTGCGCGATTCAAGCAGCAGGTGGAGCGTGTCGCGCTGGAACTCGGGCGCGCTGCCCAGCAAAAAACGCCCGGGGAGCGTGGGAGGGGTCACTGTGGCAGTCATGGGGATTCACCTCGAGGATATTGTGAAAGATAGCACAATCATAGGCTGAATGTAGGCGTGTTGTCAAGCAGGTGGTGGTTGCGCGGCCAGCACCCCTAACAGCACACCGTTGAACACCCCGGGCGCTTCCTCGAACGGCTGATGACCCAGCGTCGGCCAACTGTTGAGAAACAACAAAAAACAGGTGACGCTGATCACCTGCCTTACAACTGGGGATCCTGGACTCGAACCAGGAATCTTCTGCTCCAAAGGCAGCTGCCTTGCCATTTGGCCAATCCCCAAGCTGACTGAAGTCTATC
>JBDNCV010000171.1:0-7333 GCA_046719465.1 Anaerolinea sp. | reverse complement strand
GCTCTGCTCAGACATCGCCTCAATCGTACCGCAAAGCGCGCGTTTCTGCCCAACGCGGACGTGGCAGGCCATACGCGGACGTGGCAGGCCATGCGCGGACGCGGCAGGCCATACGCGGACGTGGCAGGCCATACGCGGACGTGGCAGGCCACGTCCCTACTGGCGGCTCACGTCCCTGATCCAACGCTCCCAGAGGGCTGCCAGCGCGGGCGCGGCCTCGTCTGTCGCTTGGCCGATGAGGTGGAGCGTTTGCCCCGATTGGCGCAGCGTCTCATCATGGCGGATCGGCAGAGCAGGGTTGTCGAGCGTGCGCACGTCGAGGGCAGCGGTGATGAGCATCGCCTCATCGGGCGCGGCCAGCACCACCCGCAGCGGCTCCTGCGCCGTGCTGGATTTGACGACGCGCCACGTGGGCGGGATCGGCACGCTGAACGCCCCCAGCACCACGCGCCCCTCGCGGAAGCTGATCGTTGGGCCGGGCGTGTGGGCGAGCTGCGGCGGGACGCGCGCCGGAACCAGCCCGCACCCCGCCAGCAGCAGCGCCACCAGCAGCCACTTCATGGCGCGCGATGGGGCACGGTCGGGTCGCTGATGAGCGCAGATAGGCCGCTGTTCGGCTCATCGCACGAGAACCAGCCCGCCCACCGCGTGACGCGCCATGCGCCGTCCGGTTGGCGCAGCACCTGCGTGTAGATACATACCCCGCTGAAGCCTTGATTGTCCTCGTAGGTGGCGACGAGCTGCACGTCGAAGCCCTCCACACCCGGGACGGGTTGAGCGCGCCGGAACACGGTCGAGAGCATCCCACCCCAATCGGGCGGCGTGTAGTCATCGACGCAGGCGCTGACGCTGCCATCGCGGCAGTTCTCGCTCACCCACGCTTGCAGCTCCTCGCTCAGCAGGCTCATGGCGGTGTTGTCGTCTCCACGGCCTGCGGCGTTGGCGAAGGCAATCGCCGCCTCATACGCGGGGACGTTATCGGGGACAAGCAGCCATGTGACCACCACAACAATCGACAGCGCGCCCACCGCTGCCATCAAATAGGTAAGTCGGTTCTTCATCGCGTTGCGGCCTCTCCCTGTGAACTAGGCGCATTCTACGGGGAAAAGGGCGCAGGTGACCAGTGAAAAATCGCTCACAGCCCCACAAACGCCGCGATGCGCGCGAAGGCTTCATCCGGCGGGAGGCCATCGCGCGCCCAGTCCCACGCTGGCTGCGCCCCGGCCACGCCGCGCGCGCTCACCGGCGCAGGCTTCCACAGCGTGAGGCCGCTGCCGCCGTAGAGGCCGTAGCGGCGCGGGTCGGTCGGCCCCATGAACATGACGGCCCGCGCGCCGCACGCGCTGGCGAGGTGCGTCAGGCCGGTATCATTGCCCAGATACAGCCAGCTCGCGCGCGCCAACGCCCCCAGCTGCAACAAGCTGAGCGCCCCCACCAATGAAGCCGACGGCATGCTGAGGCGCGCGGCCAGCTCCGCCACCAGCGGCGCATCGCTCGGCCCGCCGATGAGGACGGGCTGCGCGTCCGCCGCGGCGCTCAGCCGGTTGACGATCTGCGCCAGCCAGTCCAGCGGGTAGCGCTTGGCCGCCAGCGTCATGCCCGGGTTAGCCCCGCCCGCAGGGTTGACGACCATGAAGCGGGACGCCACCCCATGCGCGGCAAGCTGCTGGCGCATGGCGGCCTCGTCGGCTTCGCTAGGGATCACCTGCGGGGCGCAGCCCGTCGTATCGACCCCCCACGCCCGCAGCACGCTGAGGTAGATCTCGGCCTCATGCTCGGGCGTGTTGGGGTCAAGGTCGCGGCGCACGGTGTAGAGCAGGCCGCGCCCGCCGCTGTTCAGCCCCACGCGCACCGGCACGCGCGCGGCCCACAGCGCCGCCGCCATCAACGGGGAGCGCACCAGCGACACCGCCGCGTCGAAGCGCCCTGCGGCGACCTGTGCCCGAAAGCGTATGAAATCGATGGGTCGGCGCACGGGCAGCGCGGCGTCGCCCGTGTCGAGCAGCGCGTCGAGGTCAGGGTGGCCGTGGAGCACCCCCGCCGACCAGCGCCCCACCGCCCATGTGAGGTGGGCAGTGGGGCGTGCCCGCCGCAGCGCGCGCAGCGCCGCCGTCGCAAGGACGACATCACCGATACAGCAGGGCAGGACGAGCAGAATTCTTTCGGTCATTTAAGTTATAGCTAACGATTTTGGTGTATCATGCGCTGTATATTGTACGAGGATATCATCATATGAAAATCTCTTACTGGCTGCCAGTCATGACGCTGATGATCGGTATTGGGTTGGGGGCAGCGCTGTTCCCCACGCCGACCACGTCGGCCACCAGCGGGCTGCTCGTCAACGATCAACTGAGCGGGCAAAGCCTGACGGACATTGAGCAAGCCTTCGCCAACGTGTACAACAACGTCGCCCCGAGCGTCGTCTCGATCACTGTGGCGGAGCAAGTCGGCACGCGGCGGCTGGCCAACACCGCCACCGGCAGCGGCTTCGTGCTAGACACGCTGGGGCGGATCGTCACCAACTATCATGTGGTGCAGAACGCCGCGCGGATCGTCGTGCAGATGTACGACGGCACGATCACCCGCGCCGAGGTGGTCGGCCTAGACGCCGACAGCGACATCGCCGTGCTGCGGATCGACGTGCCAACGGAACGGCTGCGGCCGGTCGTGTTCGCCAACAGTGACACGCTGCAAATCGGCCAGACGGTGCTCGCGCTGGGCAACCCCTTCCAAAATAACTGGACGCTGACCAGCGGCATCGTGAGCGCGGTCAACCGCCGCATCTTCGGCTTGAACAGCTACTCGGTGGGCGGCGTGATTCAGACCGACGCGGCCATCAACCCGGGCAACAGCGGCGGCCCGCTGCTCAACCTGCGCGGGGAGGTCATCGGCATGAACACGCAGATCGCCACCGAAACCGGCAGCAATCAGGGCGTGGGCTTTGCCGTCCCCAGCAACCTGATCGTCAAGGTGGCCAACAGCTTGATCGAAACGGGACGGATGCGCTACTCGTTCATGGGGCTGACGTCGCGCGCCATTGACCTTGACCTTATGGAAACCTTCAACCTGCCGAACAACATCCGCGGCGTGGCTGTGCTGGATGCGTCGCGCGGGATGCCCGCCGCCAACGCGGGATTGCGCCCCCTCTCCAGCGCAGGCGTGGACATCATCACCGCCATCGACGGCGTGCCGATCAACGATTTTGACCAGCTCATCGGCTGGCTGGCCATCAACACCGTGCCGGGCCAAACCGTCAACCTGACGGTGTATCGCAACGGGCAGTATTTCAGCGCCCCGCTGACGCTCACGGAGCGCCCGTCGCGCTAAGCGTCGCCCACCACGCCAGCGCCCGCGCCATGATCTGCTCGTCGCGGTCAGGGGCGGGCGGGACGTTGTAAACGGTCAGCGTGAGCGTGGGCGTGCCGTCGCGCATACGCTCGAACGGATTATCAGGGTCGATCAAGATGCGCCCCAGCGCGGGCAGGCGCTGCGCGGTTGGCGCGGCGTGGCGCGTCCCGATGAGCAGGCGCTGCGGCGGCAGGTCAAAGTCGGCCAGCGCCGCCAGCAGCGCAGATGCATCCTGCTCGGCTGTGGCACGCCCGTTCACTTCCCCCGCGAGCATCCCCTCGTGCGTCCATGAGTGCCATACGCTGACCGTCGCGCCGACGCTCAGCCACGCGCCCACCAGCGGCTGATAGCGCTGGGGCAGGCTGTACTCGTCCCCGTGGGCAATAACGACGTGCAGCGGGCTGCTGGGCTGGGCGTAGTGCGTCAGGCTGCCGCGCTGGGTGATCGTGACCGGCGGCAGCGGCGGCGCTTGGCCCACGGTGAGCGCCGCTTGCGCCCCACGCCAGATCGCGGGCGGTTCATGATAGCGCTGGACGAGCGTCCACAAGCTGCCCGCGTGCCAGTGCGCCGCGTCCACACAGCGCCCCTCTAACCAGTCGAACGCCGCGCTTGCCCCCGTCCTGAGGTTGACGACGGCGGTCTGCGCCCCCATCGTGCCATAGGCCATGTAGACCACCTGCTCGGCATCGCTTGACCAATCCAGCGGGGTGATGCTGCCCGCGTGCGGTAAGGTCAGGTCGCGGCGTTCGCCGGTGCGGGCGTTCCACCAGAAGGGTCGGCGCAGGCCGTCGCTCAGCGCGGTCGCGAGGAAGCGCATATCCGCCGCGCGGGGCGGGAAGCCCGCAGGCTCCAGCGCGGTGAGGCCGTTCAGCCGCGCCACGCGCTCGCCGGTGCGCACGTCGTAGCTCTCCAGCGCGTCGCCCGCATCGGCAAACTCGGCCATGACCGCCAGCTCACCATCGTAAGACAGGTACGGCCCGACGCTGGGCGCGGCGCTCTCATAGCGCAGGTGGGGCGTGCCGCCGCGCCGCGCGTCCACGACGAAGGTCTGGCTGTAGCCGTCGAACACGGTGAAGCCGTAGAACGCGCCGCTGGCGCACTCCGATACTGCCAGCAGCGGATACGATGGCCACTCGGGGGTGAGGGGCTGCGGATTGCTGCCGTCGAAGCCGACGCGCCACAGGTGGCCCCCGCCCGTGTCGTCGTCAGCGAGGCGTTGATAGTAGACGGTGCGCCCATCCGCGCTGATCGTGCCGAGCAGCACGCCCAACGGCTCATCTGTGAGCTGGCGCGGCACGCCCCCCAGCTCATAGGCGTAGAGCTGCGGCGTGCCGCTGGCATCATGGCAGAGCAGCGCCCGCTGGTGATCCTGCGAGGCGACGTGAAACAAGGTGATGCGCGGCAGCTGAAACCAGCGCTGCCACGTGCTGGATGTAAAGTCGATGCTCAAGAGCTACCCTAACGCTTCAGCGATGGCCTCGGCCACGCGGCGGCCGCTCTCGGCAGCGCCGTTCATGTAGCCGAAGTAGTCGATGCTGGTATGCTCACCAGCGAAGTAGACCGCCCCCACCGGCGCTTGCAGCAGCTCATAGGTGCTGTACTGGCCGGGCAGCGGGCAGCTGTACGACCCCAGCGCGTGTGGATCAATCGCCCACGCGCGCGCGTGGGTGACCTCGTTGCGCTCGCGTTCAACCCCCGGGAAGGCTGCGTCGAGCGCTGCGGTGTAAGCGTTAGCTGCGCCGCTGACGGCTCTCCCGAAGGTCACGCCCTCAAGCCCCCCGTTGAAGAAGGTATAACTGCCAACGCCAGAGCCTTGCAGCTCGCTGCTGTCCCAGCCGCTGCCGAAGGGCGCATCGGTGTAGAGGTAACCGCTGTAGCCCTGCTCGTTCCACACGCGGCGGTTCACGCCGATGACCAGCTTGCCGTTCGTGCCGTAGCCCAGCGCGGCGATGGCGCGGCGGTGGTCATCCGTCAGCTCGGCTATCTTCAATTCCTGATAGCGCAGCACCGTCAGCGGGATGGCCAGCACCACCACATCGGCATAGATGGTGTGAGCACTCATGAACGCGCCCGCCTCGTCCACTTCCTCAAACCCCAGCACATAGCGGTAGTTGGGGTTGGGGCCGTCGCGCTCTGGCTCGGGGTCGCGCAGCACTGTAAAAAGGTGTCTCAGCTTCACCGTGCCCCCGGCAGCTGCAATCTTCTCCGTCAGGCGCTCGGCGATGAGCTGGTTGCCGCCGCGCACCTTGTAGCGCTCGTCGCTCGGCCCAACGGCGTCCAGCTTGCCTTCGTCGTCCAGCGCGGGCGCAAGGTAGAGGAAGTTGAGGGCGTTCTGCTGGTCGATGCTGAGGCCGTTCTCTGTCGTGAAGGCTGCATCGAGGAAGCGGTAGATCAAGTCGCGGCGCGTCATGCCCAGTGCCAGCAGGTAAGCGCTGACCGTCATCTGGTCGAAGCGCGCGAGTGCGTCCTCATCCTCGTCGTAGACGGCTTCTACATCAGCGGCGATCTGCTCGGCGTAAGGCTCAAACAGCGCGCTCAGCTCCTCCACGCTGACGTGCTGCCCGTCAAACACGAATGCCGAACGCTGATAAGGGCTGCTCTTGCGGTCGATCAGCTCAAGGCCGCAGGCCTCCACCAGCGCCAGCATATCTTCGTGATCGCTGTTGATGAATTCCGCGCCCATCTCCGTGACCAAGTCATCATCAAACTCACCGCTTATGCTGTGGACACGCCCACCCACGCGGTCGCGCGCCTCATACACGGTGGGGGTGTAACCAGCTTGGGTCAGATAGTAGGCGCAGGCAAGGCCAGCCAGCCCCGCGCCAACGATGACAATCTTCGGCTCGGCGGTGGGCGAGGCCGCGCGCGCCGTCAGCGGCAGCGTGCCCAGCGTCAGGCCAGCGCTCAGCGCGCCCGTGCCTTTGAGGAACTGGCGGCGCGTCAGCCCGTGCGGATGGGGCAAGGCGCGTCGCAGCGCGTGTTGTGTGTGCTGCAACAGCGGTGTCTTTGCCATGCGATGCATCATACAGTCTCCTCTAACCATTGGACGATCACAGCAGCGCACTGTTCCCATGTGGGGTCAAGCATCACGTCATGCGCGGCGTGCGGTATTACTTGATAAACCCCCTCGTAGGCTGTGGCAGTGCGCTGGCCGTCGGCCTCGGTGAACAGCGTGTCCGCGCCGCCGTTGACGACCAGCGTCGGCACGCGCTGCGCGCGGGATGGGTCGGGCGTGTTGAGCAAAGACAAATCCAGAATCGCGCGGAACGACTCGGGCGTGAGGCGGCGGCGGTAGCGTTCGAAGGTGTCAGCGGGCATCGCCGACGAGAAGAACATCCAGCGAATGGCGCGGGCGTTGTTGAGCGCCGGTTGAAAGCTGAACGGCGCGGCGATCATCTCCAGCGGGTAGCGCAGCGCCACCTTGATCAACGCGCGCAGCGCCCCGCCGACCGGCACGCTGGCCAAGAGCACCGCGCCAGCCGCTGCGTGGCGCTCGAGGTACTTCTGCACGATGAGGCCGCCCATGCTGTGGCCGATCAAAACGGGGAGCCGTCCGCGCGCCTGCGTGACCTGCTCCACCGCCGCCAGCGTGTCCTCCACATAGTCTGCCACGCGCACCCAGCGCAGCGACCCGCTCAGGGGGCTGCCGCCGTGCCCGCGCAGGCTGAGCGCGTAGGCATGATATCCGCGCTGGGCGAAGTAGGGCAGGAAAAACTCTTCCCAGCACCATGCGCCGTGCATGATCCCGTGGATGCACAGCAGCGGCGGGCGCTCGCTGGGCGCGGCAGGGTGGCGTTCGACAAGTTCAAGCATGGCGCACCTCTCGAAGATGGATGCTGAGCCTAGTATACGGCATAATCGGGGAGGGGCACACCTATGTTGAGTGTCGAAATAGCAGCGGACGTGTCTGAATGGCGGGTGCTGCTCCTCACCCCTAAGTCCCCTCTCCGGGCGGAGAGGGGACTTTTGCCCCTTCTCCCTCGGG
>JBDNCV010000170.1:0-7467 GCA_046719465.1 Anaerolinea sp. | reverse complement strand
GCCGCGTTCTTCCAGCGCTGCTATCAAACGTTGGAGGCTTTCGTCGGGCGTTTCCGTCGCCGTGTGCAGCGTGACCTCCGGAGCGAAGGGCGGCTCGTAGGGGTCGTTCACGCCAGTAAAATCGGGGATTTCCCCGGCGAAGGCGCGCGCGTAGAGGCCTTTGACATCCCGCGCGGCGCACGCTTCCACAGGCGCGTCGCAGTAGACCTCGACAAAATGCGCCACCTCAGCCCGCACTTGGTCGCGGGCGGCGCGGTAGGGCGAGATGAAGCAGCAGATGACAGCGACGCCGTTCCGCGCCAGCAGCTTCGCCACAAAGCCGACGCGCTCGATGTTGCGGTCGCGGTCGGCCTTGCTGAAGCCCAAGTCACGGCTCAGCCCTTGCCGCACCGTGTCGCCGTCGAGCCGTTCGACCCGCAGCCCACGCGCCCGCAGTGTATCCTCCAACATCACGCCAAGCGTCGTCTTGCCAGACCCGCTCAGCCCCGTCATCCACACCACAAACCCTACCTGCTCGTTCACAATTCGCCCCATGTATGTGAGGGCGCGGCTTGCCGCGTCCATGTCTGCACAGCAAAGGGCGACGCATGCGTCGCCCCCTGCGAATCACGCTTTAGGATACCTCTAGCGTGGATCAATCCGATAGACCACGCCGCGGTGGTTGGCCACGTAAAGCTCGCCGTTCTCGTCCTCGCCAAAGCTGCTGAGGGGGAAGGACCCGTTCAGCAGGCGCTCGCTCGTCCATGTGCCGTCAGCGCCGCGCGTGGCCGCCCAGATGTGCCCCGAGCAGAAGTCTCCATACAGATACTTCCCGACCAGCGACGGAATGGCTGACCCACGGTAGACATAGCCGCCGGTGATCGAGCAGCCGTTCTCGCCGTGTTCGTAAGTGATGATCGGCGCGACGGGGTTGGTGGCGCGGATGCGCTCATTAAAGACGCGCGTCCCCTCGAACGCCGCCCAGCCATAGTTGGCCCCGCCGCGGAAGCCCGCTGGCTCAAAGTTGACTTCTTCCATGCGCCCCTGCCCCACATCGGCCATGAAGAAGTCGCCCGTCAGGCGGTCGAACGAAAAGCGCCACACGTTGCGCAGGCCATACGCCCAAATCTCCGGCAGCACGCTGTCGATCCCGACGAAGGGGTTGCTGGGCGGGATGGCGTAGCCCGTGGGCGTGCTGACGTCGATGCGCAAAATCTTTCCCAGCAAGGTGTCGAGCCGTTGGCCTGCGTTGATCGGGTCGCCCGCGCTGCCGCCATCGCCGAGGCTGATGTAGAGGAAGCCGTCCGGGCCGAAGGCCATATCGCCGCCGTTGTGGTTGGCGAAGGGCTGCTCCACCGCGAGCAGCTGTTCCTCGCTGGCAAGGTCGCCCTCGTTGGGGCTGTTAGGCAGCACGGTGAAGCGCGAGATGATCGTCTCGCCGCGGCGGCCGGTGTAGTTGACGTAGAAACGGCCATCCTGCGCAAAGGTGGGCGAGAAGGCCAGCCCCAGCACGCCGCGCTCGGTGTAGCCGCCCGCGTTGACATCGCGCGAGAGCCGCCCCGTCAAATCCAGAAAGACGCTGACCTCGCCGTCCTTCATGACGTAGATCGGCCCACCTTGCGAGATGATGAACAGCCGCCCGCTGCCGTCGCCCGCGTTGTAGATGCCGATGGGGCGGTTGACCCCCTCCAGAATCGGTGTGAGCGTGATCTGCGGCGTTTGTGCCAGCGCCACGCTGCCCAGCACCCACACGGCGATCAACAAGCTTAGTCGTTTCAACATGTTATATGCTCCCAAGTCAGCGTTCAACATGCTTCATCATACGACAAAATCTTTAACACAGCCTAACAGCGCGGCTGCCTATGTGGAGGGGACTCGCCCCAAAAGCCGCTCAAGAACGCCTCACCTCTAAATCCCTCTCCCGCGGAGAGGCGACTTGTGCCCCGGGAGTAAGGGGGTTGGGGGTTGAGGCCACTGGCCCCACACAGTCCCCTTTGATACGGTAGGCCTGCTTCGGCTCGGTCATTTATGCTATAATCTATCGCACATTTGTTTTGATCTGAGCGAGGATGCGTCGCTTATGAACCTGCTGAAGCAGCAGCGGATCATCGCGGAGGGACACTACGACGCGCGGGTGTTCCTTGAGGGAGTTGCAGGGACAGGCAAGACGACCGCGGGCATCGAGCGCGTCAAGGGGCTGCTCAAGGCGGGTGTGCCAGCGGGGCGCATCTTGATCCTCGTGCCACAGCCCACGCTCGGCTTGCAGTGGCGCGGGGCGCTGCGGCGCGCGCGCGTCGCGGGCAGTTCCTCCGTCCGCGTGGCCACCCTCGGCGGGATCGCCACCGAACTGCTCGACCTGTACCTGCCGTTGGTGGCGGCAGACTTGGGCTTTGAGAACCCACTGGAGCCACCCCACGACCTGAGCTTGGAGCTGGTGCAGTACTACATGCGGCGCTACCTCGGCCCGTTTATTGAGCAGCACCAGTTGTTCAACAGCGTGCACGCCAGCCCCTACCGCCTCTACACGCAGATCGTCGACAATCTCAACAAGGCCGCGCTGGTCGGCTTCCCACATACTGAGCTGGCTGAGCGGCTCAAGGCGGCGTGGGGCGGCGCGGACGAGCAGCGGCGCATCTACGACGACGCGCAGGCCTGCGCCAACGCGTTCCGCGAGCTGTGCCGCCAGCGTCATTTGATGGATTACTCGCTGCAAATGGCGATCTTTATGGATCATCTGCTGCCGCGCAAGGAAGTGTTCAACCACCTCACGCGGCAGTATCAGCACATCCTCGTGGACAACCTCGAGGAAGATTCGCCCTCGCTGCACGATCTGCTGGCGCGCTGGCTGCCGGTGGTGAAGTCCGCGCTGTTGATCTACGACGAGGACGGGGGACATCGGCGATTTTTGGGCGCTGACCCGATCACGGCTTACGCGCTGAAAGACTTGTGCGACGTGCACGCGACGCTCGAGCGCCAGCGGATTATGTCGCCTGATGTGGCGGCCTTCCAAGCGGAGTTTGCCCGCACGTTGGGTCGGCCAGCCCCTCCTGTCAAGCAAGGAGACGTGCATGCCGCCTACGACATGCCGCGCGACCTGCGCTACCTGCCGCAGATGCTCGACTGGGTGGCGGAGGAGGCACGGCGGCTCATCGTGGATGAAGGCGTGCCCCCCAACGAGATCGTGCTGCTGGCGGCCTTCCTGCCGGACGCGCTGCGCTATCTTTTGGAGACGCGCCTCGACGCCAAAGGCGTGCCGCATCGCGCGCTGCGCCCGTCGCGCGCCCTGCGCGATGAACCAGCCACGCGCACCCTGCTCACGCTGGCGCGCCTCGCCCATCCCCACTGGGAGCTAAAACCGCGCCCCACATCGCACGAAGTCATCAGCGCGCTGATGGACAGCCTCGGCAGGCTGGATATCGTGCGCGCGCGCCTGCTGGTGGGGCGCGTTTACGATCCCGCCACCGGCACGCTCAAGCCGTTCGACGCAATCCCACCTGATGCACAGGAGCGCATCACCTACGCCCTCGGCGAGCGCTACCAGACGCTTTATCAATGGCTGATGGACTACCAAACTGAGCCACCCCTGCCGCTGGACATCTTCTTGAGCCGCTTGTTTGGCGAGGTGCTGTCGCAGCCCGGCTTTGGCTTCCACACGCAGTTCGACGCAGCGCATGTGACCGCTAACTTGATCGAATCGGCGCGCGCGTTTCGGCAGGTGGTGGCGCGGATCGACCCTGAGCTTGACCTGCCCGCGGAATACGTCCGCAGCGTGCTGGACGGCGTGCTGGCCAACCAATACGTGGACGCGCCGACCCGCAAGCCTGAGGCCGCTGTGCTGATCGCCCCCGCCTACGCCTTCTTGATGAACAACCTCGCGGTGGACTATCAGTTCTGGTTGAACATCGGCGGCAGCGGCTGGGGCCAGCGCTTGTATCAACCGCTGACGCAGCCCTACGTCCTCAGCCGACATTGGCCGCTGGGGCGCATCTGGACGGACGACGACGAGTTCAACGCCGGGCAGCACGAGCTGTACACCCTCATCAGCGGGCTGCTGCGCCGCTGCCGGAAGAAGGTCTACTTGGGCCACAACCAGCTCAGCGAGCAGGGCACGGAGCAGCGCGGCGTGCTGCTGATGACGCTTCATCAGATGCTGCGGCGCATCAAGCAGGAGGAGGCGCTCTATGACGCCAGCGAGTGATACAACCTTCCGGCCGCGCCCGGGCCAAAGGCAGGTGTTGGCGTATCGCGGCGGGCGGATGGGCGTGGCAGCCGTCCCCGGGAGCGGCAAGACGGCCACGCTGTCGTATCTGGCGGCGCGTTTGGTGGCGACGGGCGGCCTCGCCGAGGATCAAGAAGTGCTCATTGTGACGCTGGTCAGGTCAGCGGTGGGCAACTTTGCCGCGTCGATGGCGCGCTTTTTAAGGGATGAGTTCAAGCTGCTGCCCGGGCTGGGCTACCGCGTGGTGACGCTCCACAGCCTCGCCAACGACATCGTGCGCGGGCGGCCTGCGCTGGCAGGCCTCGCGGATGACTTTAGCGTCCTCGACGAGCGCGACAGCGACGACCTGCTGCGCGATGCTGCGAGCGCCTACTGGCGCACGCATGACGACCTGTTCGACCCCTACCTTGCGCCCGAGTATCAAAGTCGACAGACCATTCGTGATCATCATCTGCCTGACTTAATCACCGAGATTGCCAGCGCGTTCATCCGCAAGGCCAAAGATGAACAGTACGACGAGCGCCGCCTGCGCCGCGCCTATGAGGCCAGCGGTCGACATCTGCCGCTGTTGGAGGCGTGCCTGAGCATCTACGAGGCCTACCAGCTTGGGCTGCGCTATCGCGGCGCGGTGGACTTTCAAGATTTAATCCGGCTGGCGCTGCGCGTGCTGGGGCAAGATGCGGACTATTTGGGGCGGCTGCGGCGGCGCTATCCGTATATCTTGGAGGATGAGGCGCAGGACAGCAGCGCGCTGCAAGAGAAGATCCTGCGGCAGCTGGTGGGCGAAGACGGGAACTGGGTGCGCGTGGGCGACCCCAACCAAGCGATCTTTGAGACCTTCACCACCGCCAGCCCAGAGTTCCTGCGCCATTTCTTAAGAGAGGAAGGGGTGAAAGCCTGCGAGCTGCCGGAGAGTGGGCGCTGTATGCCCAGCGTGATTGATCTGGCCAACCAGTTGATTCAATGGGCCGAGCAGCACCCGATCCCAGAAGTGCGCGCGCGCCAGCCGCTTGCAGAGCCATACATCAAGCCCACGCCCGCAGGCGACCCGCAGCCCAACCCGCCCGACGACCCAACGCGCGTGTTCCTATCCGGCAAGGCCTATTCGCCCGCTGAAGAGCGCGACGCCGTGATCGCCTCGCTCAAGAAGTGGCTAGCTGACCCCGCCAACGCCGATAAAACCGTCGCCGTCCTCACCCCGATCAACCACAGCGGCGCAGAGATGGTCAGAGCGTTGAAGGCCGCAGGCGTGCCCTACGTCGAGAATCTCAAGTCTACGACGGGAGCGCGTGCCGTCGTGGGCGCGCTGACGATCCTGCTGGACTACCTACAATACCCTGACGACCCCCGCCGTCTTGCCAAAGTCTATGAGGTGTGGCGGCGGGACACGCGCGACGACCTCGATGCTGCGGCCTACACAGAACAGGTCGGAGGGCTGCTGCGCAAGCTCGAACGGGTGGAAGACTTCCTCGCGCCGACCGAGCGCGACTGGCTCCACAGCGGCGACGTGCCCGACGACGAGGCGCTGCACGCTCATCTTGAGGCGTTCCGTGCGTGGGTGATGAACTGGGCGGGGGCGCTCAACCTGCCAATTGACCAGTTGATCTTGACGCTGGCCAGCTCGCTGTTCACGATCCAAGCGGAAATTGCTACCGCCTACAACGCTGCGTCGTATCTGGCGCGCTACGCTGAGCTGCACCCGCACAGCCGCCTGCCCGACTGGGTGGATGAACTCAGGCAAGTTGCGCTGGGCAACCGCAAGTTCAACGCCAGCAGCGACGAGGACGACGCCTTCGACCCCAACAAGCACACGGGCAAGGTGGCCGTGACCACCATCCACAAGGCGAAAGGCCTTGAATGGGATCGAGTACATTTGATCTCCGTCAGCAACTATGACTTCCCCTCGGCCGACAGCTTCGACAGCTTCATCAGCGAGAAGTGGTACCTGCGCGACAAGCTGAACCTGCAAGCGGAGGCGCTGGCCCAGCTTGACGCGCTCCTCCGCGACAGCGAGTACGTCGAAGGCCGCGCCAGCCAAGATGCGCGCTACGACTACGCCGCCGAGCGCCTGCGCCTGCTCTACGTGGGCATCACGCGCGCCCGTCGTGAACTCATCATCACATGGAACACCGGCAGCCGCGCCAACGCGCAAAACGGCGAGGCGCGCCCACTGGCCGCCCTGCGCGGCTGGTGGGAAGGCCGCACCCACACGGGAGGACGCTCATGAGCCGCAACATCCCCGACGATTTCACGTTCAGCCAGAGCAGCCTACAGGACTACCTCGACTGCCCGCGCCGCTTCGAACTGCGCTACCTGCGCGGGCAGCGCTGGCCCGCGCCCGAGGTGGACGACCTGCTGACGTTTGAGGCCCATCTTGCGCGCGGGGAGCGCTTCCACCGCTTGGTGCAGCAGCATCAGGCCGGCGTGCCGGAGGTGCTGTTCCGACAGCGCTTGACCGACCCCGATCTGCGCGACTGGTTCGAGCGCTACCTGCAATCGGGCTATGCCGCAGTGGGCGAGGGGCAGGCGGAGGCGCTGCTGACGGTGGTCGTGGGCGCGCACACGCTGACCGCCAAGTTTGACCTTGTGCGGCTGCGGGCAGACGAGGCGCTCATCGTCGACTGGAAGACCAGCCGCTATCCCAAACGCGAGACGGTCGCCCAACGCGCGCAGACCTTCGTCTACCCGTTCGTGCTGGCGTCAGGCGGCGCGGCGCTTGCCCCAGATGGCCAGCCCATCCCCCCTGACCGTATCCGCATGGTGTATTGGTACGCTGCGACCGGCCAAACCCACGAGTTCGCCTACAGCGCCGCCCAATTCGAGCGCGACCGTGAACGCCTAGAGCGCCTGCTGGACGAGATCGACCGCGCTCGCAGCTTCCCGCTCACTGAGGAACGCGCGCGCTGCAAGTTCTGCGTCTATCGTTCGCTGTGTGATCGCGGGCGTGCCGCTGGCGCTCTTAGCGAGTACGACCCCGACGAGGCCGAGGCGCTCGACCCGTTCACGCTTGACCTTGACCAAATCGCCGAGGTGGAGTTTTGAGCCATGTACAGCCCTCATTTGGTAACGATGCACGATCTACCCCTCACCCTGTCTGGCCTGCGGCCAGCCTGTCCCTCTCCCACACGGGGCGAGGGACGCGGCGAGTCGGCGGCCCCTACCCCCTCGCCCCAGCCGCGCGGCAGCGTGGAGGTGGGGGCGGAGCGGGTCAAGACAGCAGCCCCCTCGCCCCAGCCGCGCGGCAGCGTGGAGGTGGGGGCGGAGCGGGT
>JBDNCV010000017.1:0-37425 GCA_046719465.1 Anaerolinea sp. | reverse complement strand
CGTATCCGTGGCCGTCGGCGTGAAGGTGGTCGTATCTGTGGCGGTCGGTGTGAAGGTGGCCGTATCCGTTGCGGTCGGTGTGAAGGTCGCCGTATCCGTCGCCGTCGGCGTGAACGTCGGCGTATCCGTGGCCGTCGGCGTGAACGTCGGCGTATCCGTGGCCGTCGGTGTGAAGGTGGCCGTATCCGTGGCCGTCGGCGTCAACGTCGGCGTATCCGTGGCCGTCGGCGTGAAGGTGGCCGTATCCGTGGCCGTCGGTGTGAAGGTGGCCGTATCCGTGGCCGTCGGTGTGAAGGTGGCCGTATCCGTGGCCGTCGGTGTGAAGGTGGCCGTATCCGTGGCCGTCGGTGTGAAGGTCGGCGTATCCGTGGCCGTCGGCGTCAGCGTCGGCGTGTCGGTTGCCGTCGGTGTGAAGGTCGGCGTATCCGTCGCCGTCGGCGTCAAGGTCGCCGTGGGTGGGATTGGTGTCAATGACGGGGTGAGCGTCGCGGTCGGGACCATCACCGTTGGCGGGAGGCTACCAGTGGTGTCCGTCACAGTGGCTGAGGGGGTAAACGTCAGCGTCGCCGTCGGTGGTGGGGGAAGCGTGGGCGTAGGCGGGGGCGGCGTCACCGTCGGAATCGTGGGCGTGGCAGTGGGGATCTGAATCACGATTAAGGTAAACGTCGGGGATGGCTCTTGCGTCAGTGTCGCCGTCGCTTCTTCCCCGGGAACCACGGTGATATTGGCAACCGCCGTCCCAGTTGGGATCGGCTCGGTTGCCGTCGTCGAGAGCAGCGCGGCAATCACGACTGCGCCAATCAGCACAACCACAACTGCGGCGGCAATCGTCACTTCACCTCGGAGGTTCCGGCGCATACACCTCTACTCGCTCGTTTCGACTTCCCCGCTTAAGGGTAACACAAAGCTGAAGATCGTGCCTACATTCGGTTTCGACTCCAACCAGAGCCGCCCGCCATGCGCCTCAACCAGCGTTCGCGCGACCGACATGCCAACGCCAGTATCCCCCAACCCCTGAATGAGTGGATGCTCCACCCGATACTTGCGAACAAACACCCGCGCGGTGTCCTCTGGCTGTATCCCACCGCCGCGATCTTCCACGGAGACTAGCACGCACGGCTCCTGCACCCCCTCATCCCGCAGCGCGAAGGGCTGCATCCGCGCCGTCACCCGCACCTCTGACCCGGGCGGCGTCACTAGATAAGCGTTGGTCAGCAGCTCGCTGATGACCTGCGTCAGGGCATCTTTGTCCGCGTTCAACAGCGGGATCTCATCGTCCAAGTCAAGATTGACGCGCAGCCCCTTCTCGCGGAACTGCATCGACGCATTGGTGATAGCGTCCTCAATCAACGTGACCACGCTCACCGGCATCGGGCGCAGCATGTGGTTGCCACGGTCAAGGTTGGCGATTTGCACCAGTTCATCGATCATCGTCTGCAACCGCAGCACATTAGCCGAAACGCGCTGTAAGAACTTCCGCTGCATCTCGCCCAAGATGCCAGCCGATTCGTTCAACAGCAAATCGACATATCCGATGAGGCTCGTCAGCGGGGTGCGCAGCTCCTGAATCAGCCCCACGAACAGATCGGGGTTCTTCGTGTCATACGCGCCCGCAGCAGCCTTGACCGCGTTCAAGCTGATCGACAAGCGGTCGCGCTCCTGCGTCACCTCATCCAGCTTCAAGCGCGCTTCGCTCAGTTCGCGCTCCAACGACTTCTTGGCCTGTGCCAGCTCGTCCACCATCGCCTGAAGCTGCGCCGTGCTCTCGGCAATGATCGCCTGTAGGCGCGCCGTATCGCCGGAAGCCAGCGCCGCTTGTTGACGCTGCGCCGCCTCCAACGTCTGCCGTTCTGCCAGCAGCTTATCGCGCAGGTACATCAAATCGCTGCGCGCGTCAGACAGCTCTTGAATCTGCGCCCGCAGCCGTGCCTGCTCCTCGCGCGCTTCGGCCAGCTCGATCTCATAGCCGCTCACCTGTGCTAGCAGCCGCGCGCGATGCTCCTTGACTGCGTCCAGCTTGCGTTGAAGCTCGTCAAACTCAGCCTTGAGGCGTTCACGCTGGCGGATCGCCGCCTCACGATCCTGCGCCACATGCTCCAAGTCGCCCTCAAGCTGTGTGGCGCGCGTTTCGCTCTCGCGCGTGCGGTTGATCGTCTCGCTGTAGCGGGCACGCTCCGCCAGCAGCAGGTCTTTCTCCCGTTGAAGGGTCTCCACCCGCTGGTTGAGCGCGTTACGCTCCTCGTACAGCCGCGCCAGCAGCGGGGCCATGCTCTCGCGGTCGATCTCCAGCCCCATCGCCGCCAACTGGCTCTGCATCACCGCCAGTTGGTCAGCAAGCTGGCTCTTCTCCTGCTCAAGCCGCATCTGCTCGTCCTGCATCCGCGCGATGATCTGCTGCATGTACTCTGGCAGCACGAGGTTGCCCTGCACCTGCATCTCGTTGAGCTGCGCTTGCAACCGGTCACGCTCGCGGGTGAGCTTTTCCTTCTCGCGCTCCAACGTTGCCACGAGCTGGTTGATCACCCCTTGATCGCTGGTGGCCGTCGCGCCTGTGAGCGCCGTCTCAGCCTCTTGCACACGCGCCGCCAGCGCATCGCGCTCCTCGCGCAGGCGCTGCTGCTCCTCTGAAATGGCTTTGAGCGCCTGCGACACCGAAAGCATATCCTCATCGTTCGAGAGCAAATCCGCTAGGCGCGCTCGCTCCTGCCCGAGCTGCAAGGTCAACGTCATGACTTGTTTGGATAACTCGGCGATTTGCTCACGCGCGAGCTTGAGCGCGTTTTGCATCTCTTGGCGGGCGGCCACCGCCGCGTCATCGTCCACCTCGGCCAGCATCAAGCCCTCAACCATCGCTTGAATCGCCCGATCCTCGGCCAGATAGCGCGTTTCAATCGCCTCATCTGCCAGCGCCATCAAGCTGGCCGCCAAGATGCTGATGCTCTTGAGCAGCTCCTCGTGGTGGCTGTCAAGCTCGCGCTGCGTGAACGGAAGCCCCACCCCGAGGATGCCCTTCAACTCCCGATCCCGCACCAGCGGATGCAGGTAAACCGTCCCCATGCGGTCGATGTCAAGCCGCGTGAACAGATCGTCGAGTTCTTCACGGTTGCGGTCGATCAACAGGACGCGCGGCACATGATTCTCGATCACGTTGGCCAATGTCGGTTGATGGCTCAGGTTGAGCGACAAACCGCTCGTCGTGCGATCTAGCACGCGGTCGTAGGCATAGGCGATATCGGCGTAGTTTGCGTCTTGGATCCGCAGCAAGAAGGCCTCATCTACGTCCAGCGCGTCGGCGGCAGCTTTCACAATGCGCTCTGGCATATTGCTGGCAGTTGCCCCTTCCAAAATACGCCCTAGGGTGCGTATCAACACTGCTGATTGGCTCTCGGCTGCCACAGGCCGCACAGCAGCACGCGCCGGTGTCAGATCAACCCGCGTTTGCAGCTCACGCACGCGATCACGCAGCGCTGCCACATGCGCGCTCTGCATCCGATACATCACGAGCAGCGGCAACCCCATCGCCAGCACAAACGAGAGACGCACCGCCCCCGGGTAGCTCCCGATAGATGGCCCCGCCGCCGCCTGATACAGTGCCCCCAGCAGAACAATCACGAAGAACACGATCTTAAGCGGCGCGTCCACAATATCACGGTACAGCAGCACAATCGCGGCAATGCCACCCAAACACGCCAGCGCCACACCAAGCGACCAACCGCTGTCGAAGCGCAGGTTGAAGTCGCTCACCCCTGTTTGATACACCCCCGACCAACCGCTGACGGTGAGCAAATATGCCACAAAGCCCAGCGCGATCACCCCCACCAGAACTAGCAGCGCGGGGCGGTGCAGCCGTGCCACCTCGGCGCTCACCAGCGCCCACGCTAGCAGCGCCACCACTACCAGCGTGATGAAGCGCTCCAACGGGGGCAGCACGAGCAGCGGCTCTTGCCCAGTCAACACAACGATCAACGCCGCCGCAAAGAACACCCCCCACGCGCCAACTACCCCCACGTAAGCGCTGCGGTAGCGCAAGCCTACCGCCTGCAGCTGCGGCAGCGCCCGGATCTGCTGAGCTAGCGCCAGCCCAATCAGCGAGATCACGATCATCAGCAAGAAATATAAAAAATCTCCGGGTGATCTCACAAATAGGTTGAGTAGATCAAAAGATGACGGAGACACACTGCATCCAATCGATTATGATGACGTAGCGGAATTATAACATATCCCCCCTGTTTCACTCGTGGCTTCTGCGCAATTCCACCATCGACGCCGAAAGCACATTGACGCGCCCCCCACGAATGACTAGACTGACATCGCAGTTTTAGCCTGATGGAAGCCTGAATGTCCGTCGCCAGTCATCGTCTCGCTGCCGTGCTGCGGCGCGTTCCTCGTCTGTTACAAGCCGCCTACTATGTCTACCGCTTCTTCCAACCCAAGTATACGGTGGGCGTGGTCGGCATTGTGTTCAACGACGCGCGCCATGTGCTGCTGGTTGAGCATGTGTTTCATCCGCGCGTGCCGTGGGGGCTGCCCGGCGGATGGGTTGACTTCAACGAAGACCCCTCGCAGGCCGTCGTCCGCGAGCTGCGCGAGGAGTTAGGCCTGTCCGTCTGCGATAAGCAGATCATCCACGCCGAAAAAACTCAGTTCCACCACCTCGACATGGCCTACACCTGCCGCGTCGATAACGACGTCAACACGCTCAGCCGTGAACTCCTGAGCTATCGCTACTGGCCTTTGGATCAACTGCCGCGGCTCCACGGCTTCCAATACCGTGCCATCATGCGTGCCAGTGAAGGAATGCGCCTCTCATGAGCCGATATTCACGCCAGCCCCTCCGTCGGGGCTTCCCCTTCCTAATCCTGTTCTCGGTCGCTTGCTTGGTGCTGGCCGTCGTCCTGTTCGTCTATGAGCTGGTAACCTTCACCCAATTTGAGAATCGCCTGCCCGCCGGCACGACCATCGGCGGCGTGGCCGTCGGCAATTTGACCCAGCAGCAGGCTGCCGCCCGCGTCGAGAATGTGTTCTCAAGCCCCGTCACAGTCTACTACCAAGACAGCCCCATCAACATCCTGCCGGCCTCGCTCGGCTTCCGCCTGAGCATGCCCGCGATGATCGCCAGCGCCGTCTCAAGCGGTGAGGCAGAAGGGGGCTTCTGGCAGCGCTTCCTCAACTACATGTTGGGGCGCGCCGATACTGAAGTTCGCAACATTGCGCTCATCGCCGACTATCAGCAGAATATCCTTCGCACGCAGCTAGAAGAGATCGCAGCGATCTACGACCGGCCCGCAGCCCGCGCCAACTACGACGTCAACACGTTGACCGTGTTCTCCGGTGAGATGGGCGTGGAGATGGACGTCGACGCCGCTGTGCGCATGGTGGACGCAGCCCTGCGCAGCGCCAGCACCCGCTGGGTTGATCTGCCTGTGTCTGGCGGCACGTTCGCTCAGCCTACGCTCGAGACGCTCCGTCAGTTAATCATCGCCTATCTGGACTCGCGCGGCTTCATCTACGACGGCCAGACGAGCATCGCCTCTGTCTACATCCAAGATTTGACCACCGGTGAAGAGATGAGCCTGCTGGGGGATGTAGCCTTTACCGCCGCCAGCACGATGAAAGTCCCCATTTTGGTTGATTACTTCCGTGTGTTGGATGGTGAGGTCAACCAAGACAATGCTTGGCTCATGGCCAACTCGCTGCTGTGCAGCGCCAACTCCACCTCCAACCTCATCATGAGCGACATCATCGGTGGTGGCAACATCTTCCGCGGCATTGCCAGCGTCACCCAAACGGCCAACTACATCGGCGCGCGCAACACGTATCTCTCAGCCCCATTCATCGATGGCTCGCCCAATCAGCAGTTCGGTTCGATTCAGCCGCCTGCTACCAACCCGAACCGTGACTACAACACCGCCCCTGACCCGTTCAACCAAACCACCGCGGAGGACATGGGCACGATCTTCCAGATGATCTACGACTGCGCCTATCGCGGCTCTGGCTTGCTCACGGCCTACCCCGAAGGGCAGTTCACGCGCCGCGAATGCTCGCAAATGCTGGAGCTGATGAGCGGCCTGCGCTTGCAGCGCCTGCTTGAGGGCGGCGTCCCCCCCGGGACGCGCATCTCGTACAAGAACGGTTGGGTTGGCGAGGTAACGGGCGTCTCCGGCATTGTCTTCCCCCCCAACGGCCGCCACTACATCATCTCGATCTTCATCTGGGAGGACACCGGCGCGACCGGCTTCCAAGACTATATCCGCCTGTGGCCAATCATCGAGGACATTTCACGCGCGGCATGGAACTACTTCGTGCCGGAGCAAGCGCTGCTCCAACCGAGGGCAGACCTGCCGCCCACCGCGCAGGAGTGCTTCCGTATGGACGCCGCTGGTAACCGCATTCCCGTCTACCTGCCGCCCTATGGGCAAGTCAACCTTGATGACATCGACAGTTGGCAGCGCTCAGGTGGGTAAGCTCTTCTCCATGATGAGGCAGTTGCGCCCGTTCTCGTAGCGGTACGAGATGCGCTGCATGTACTGCTTGACAAAGTAGATGCCCCATCCGCCCTGCTCGCGCTCGTCGAGTGATTGCGCAGGGTCGGGGTCATCTGTGGTGAGGGGGTTAAAGCGTGGGGCTTCGTCCAAGATCGTAAAGCGCCACACATCTGGCAGCGTCTCTACGCGGATTTCAATCGATTTTTGCGCGCCGTTGTGCTGGTAGCCGTGCTCGATGATGTTAGTGCAAATCTCATCAATCGACAGCTCACACTCGAACATGAAGCGATCATCCATGCCAGCCTCATGCGCCAAGTTCTTGACAAAATCGCACGCCACCCGCACTTGATCGATCACCCCGGCAACACGCAGTTTGTGCATGAGCGTCCCCGCTGTCTAGTAGCTCGCAACCGCCTCAGACTGGGTGTTGAAGATGCGGAAGATCGTATCCAAACCAGACATTTCGAGCACTTCGCGCACGCGCTCCGAAGGCTGCGCCAGCCGGATATCGCCTGACGCTTTTTTGGCTTTTTTGAACGAGTTCACCAGCTCGCGTAGGCCTGCGCTGCTCATATAGTCCACTTGGCTTAGGTCTAAAACAAGGTGGATACCGCCATTGTCGATAGCATTCCCGATTGCGCCGCCCAACTCGCCCGCGTTCATGCCATCGACTCGTCCGCTGACCTCGACAACGGTCACTTGTTGGTATGCGGTCACGCTTATTGCCATCATCGACGCATTCACTCCCGGGTCATCACGTCAGATTGAGATTTCACTCACGACAGCCCAATATGGTTCTGCTACAGTGAAAGTATACATGATTGAGTTAGGATAGGGAACATCCATGAACGGAGGTTATCTTCTGCTTGTTGGCATCGCGTTCGGGCTGCTGCTCATCCTCTCACAGCGGATTGTGCCGCGTCATAAGCGTATGTTCCGCGGTTTTTTGGTCTTCATGGCCATCTTCCTGATGATACGCTACGAGTATCAGCTTGAGACCTTGCTGGGCTATGTCTTGGCGATTTTCCTGAGCTTTCTGTTCTGGCTGCTCATTGGGCGCTACAACCCCGTCAACGACAAAGACGAAATCAAGGTCTACGGCCTGAACGATTAGGGCGACCGAAGTCGCCCCATCTGCTAGCCGATGATGTTGATCGGAATGACGTCCGAATGTTGCAGCATGACTACGCTCACGCGCGCGGCAACTTGCTTCGCCAGATCAGCGAACGCAGCACCCGCTGGCGTATCTGCCCCGAACACGACCACGGGCCGTCCATAATCACCGCCTTCGCGCACGTTGGCCGCCAGCGGCACACGCCCTAAGAAGGGCACGCCCCGCTGCTTGGCGAGTTCCTCGCCGCCGCCCACGCCGAAGAAGTCACCAGCCATATTCTCTACAACGCCCAACACAGGCACTTTCAGCTCATCGAACATCGCCGCAGCGCGCAGCGCATCCGACACCGCTACCGACTGCGGCTGTGTGACGATGATCGCGCCCGCCAGCGGGAAGGACTGCGCCAGCGAGAGCGGCGCGTCACCTGTCCCGGGCGGCAGATCCACGATCATATAGTCCAGCTTGCTCCACGCTACATCTGTGAAGAACTGCCGAATCGCGCTGTGCAGCATCGGCCCGCGCATAATCATCGGCTTATCGGGGGAGATGAGAAACCCCGTGCTCATCACTTCCACGCCGTATGCCACAATCGGCTGCATCTTGCCGTTGACCACTTTCGGGCGGCCTGTTCCCAACCCCATCATCTGCGGGATGTTCGGGTTGAGGATGTCGGCGTCAATCAAGCCGACCTTTGCCCCCAGCTCCACCAGCGCAGCAGCAAGGTTAGTCGCCACTGTGCTCTTGCCCACGCCGCCCTTGCCACTGCTGATGGCAATGATGCTCTTCATCGGCGCGTTCAACATGCCGTGGATGCGCCGATCCGTCGGCACTTGCGCATCCCAGCGGATGTCGAGCCGCTCCACCCCCTCAACCTTACCGATCACCGCCGCGTTGCAGCGCTCGATAAACACATCCTTGAGCGGGCAGGCGGGCGTTGTCAGAACAATCGTGAAGCGCGCTACGCCGTTCTCCACCGTCAGATCGCGCACCATGTTGAGCGATACAATGTCGCGGTGCAGCTCCGGCTCGATCACGGTCGAGAGCGCCTTCATAACGAGATCATGTGTACTCATGTTGTTTACCTTCCAAGTGTTCTACTTTTTACCGCGCAGCACGTCGTATTTGACTGCGCTCCAATAACGCGAAAAACGTTTTAGGTCAAGCCGCGCGTTGGTCTCTACAAAGGCAGGATCGCGCAGCACTTCAAGACGGCTGCCCTTGGGCATTCGCTGCATAATCCGCTGGCAGATCAACCGATGCCGCGGGCTGGGGCTGGCCATCGTCAGGATGCGCTGTGCGCTGTGCGCCTGCGCGAAGGCTGCCACCTCTGCCGCCACATCACCCCTTCGGATGCTCACCGGCAGTTCCAACAAACACTCGTAAATAAAGACGATGCGTTTAAGAGAAATCTTCCATTCCTCCAACAACTCATCATCCCACACAAACACTGCCGGGCAGCCCGGCGCGGCTTGCAGCGCCGCACAGTGGGGGTTGAGGTTATCGGCGTGAAGCCAAACGATCGTCCCGTTCATGCGCGCCTCTTTCCGCGCGGTTCAGGTTCCGCGGTAAGGTCGATCCGCGGGAACAAACGCCGTGCAATCGTCTCATAGCTCCCGACAAAGGCCTGATGCCCCAACGACGCCGGATCCCCACGATAGCGATCTCCGGTGTACTTCAGCACATTGTCGAGGTTGTAGTAGTACGGCTTGGAGCTGAAGGTGCTGGCCACCCACTGCCACGAGAGGTTGTTGCTGGCAGGGTCGCCGTCCAGCAGGTGCTCCAAGAACCACGCGGCCCCCGCCTGCCAGCGCACGCGCCGCCAGTGGACAACATACGCCGCCAACCACATCCGCGCGTGGTTATGCAGATAGCCTGTAGTGTACAGCGTGTGAATCTGGTCGTCGATAAACGTCACGCCGGTTTGGCCCGCGCGGATGTCGTCAGGCAGCGCCGCAGCATATTCGTGCGCACCAAAGCCCGTCTTGTACTCCTCTTGATCTTCCCAGATGCCATCACCGATTTCGACGTAGACCCGCTGGAAATAATCGCGCCAGCCCAGCTCGTTGAGGAACTTCTCTACTTCGTCGCGGGTGCGTGTGTTGGCCAGCGCGAATGCTTTCACCTCTGCAAGGCTTAGCACCCCGTAGCGAATGTAAGGCGACAAGCGCGTGACCGCCCCGTCAAGATCGCTGCGCGTGGCGGCGTACTCGCGCAGGCGCGCCGCGCGCAGTCGTTCCTCTGCGGCCTTGCGCCCGCCGCGCGGCTCCGCAGGCACATCGTCGCACACTGCCGCCGCCCGTGGGAACTGCTCTCGCAGATACGCGATCAACTCCGCGCGGTTGGCAAACTCCCGCCGCATCTCAGCCATGACCGCCTCGCGTTCGTTTGCTGGCCTTGCGACACGCATCACTGCAGTAGATCACGCTGTCCCAGTCTTTTTCCCACTTCTTGCGCCATGCAAAAGGCCGTTTACACACAACACAGACCTTCTCCGGCAGGTGCTGCTTTTTCACTCCACGCATCGTTCATCATCCCCAGACCTTCGCACAGAAGCATAGGCCGACGCCCTGAGTAATCGCGCGTAAGCAAATAAAAAACCCGTTAGAACTCGGTCTAACGGGCGTGATCGTTGGGTGGAACGGCCTAGCCCTCTTTCTTGGCAGCGCGAGCCGCCTTGCGCGCCAGCGCTGCCTGCTTGCGCGCCTCACGCTGCTCGTGGCTTTCTTCCCACGGGCGCGCGCCCTCTGCCGCGGGGGCAGCAGCAGGCGCAGCCTTGACCTCCGCCGCGGGCTTGGGCGCTTCCGCCACAGCCTCAGCAGCAGGGGCAGCAGCAGGGGCCGCAGCCTCAGCCTTGCGCGCGCGGACTTCCTCTCGCTTGGCATCTTTGCCAGCATCAGCGCCGCCGCGGCGCGCCGCCTTCTGCGCGTCCTTGTGCTCCCAACCGCCGCGCGCCAGCATCTCCTCATAGGCACGGGTGGGCGCAATCGACTTCCAGTACTTGAATTCCTTGCTCAGCTTCTGCTTGTCGAAGATGTGGTTTGTCGTGCGGTCATAGCTCGCCAGCTCATAATCGTGATCCATCTTGATCGCGTCGAACGGGCAGAACTCCGCACAGAAGCCGCAGTTCATGCAGATGTCGATGTCGATGAAGAACGCCTCCGGCTCCGGCACAGGGCGGCCCGTCACCGGATCGTTGCTGCGGACGATCCAGATACACTGCGGCGGGCACACCTTCGCGCAGATGCCGCAGCTCGTGCACCAATCCTTGCCCGGGCGTTCGGGGTGGTCGTAATCCTCCACCACCAAGAAGGGCACAAACCGGAAGCGCTCCGGCATGGCCACCTTCTCCTCCGGATATTGAACAGTGAACGCGCCTTCAGCCTTCGTGCCCTGCCGTGTTTCAAAGTTGTCTACATCAGGCGAGTACTTCTTGAAGCCGTAGCGCAGGTCATCGACGTAGGTGTTCACAAAGTGACGCAGCGTCACCATCATGCCTTTGACAAAACCAATGCCATTCATTCAGTTTCCCTCTCGTGGCGTTTAGCGATCCGTCTCACCCAGCACGATGTCGATGCTGCCCAGAATGGCGACGACATCAGCAACCTTCGTCCCACGGCACATGTGCCCCAGCGGCGTGAGGTTGATGAAGCTGGGCGCGCGCACATGATAGCGCCATGGGTTGGCCGTGTTCTTCTTATCGCCAGCGCTGACCACGTAGTAGCCTAGCTCACCCTTGCCGTTCTCAACGCGGCCATACGCCTCACCCAGCGGAACCTTGCCGCTGTAAGCAAAGCTGCTGGTGACGCTCTCGCCTTTGGTGTATTCGAGGCGCGGCAGAATCTGCTTCAGGATGCGCACGCTCTCGCGCATTTCAATCAAGCGCACCATGTAGCGGGCGTACATGTCGCCTTCATACTGCACAGCCACGTCAAAATCGAGTTCTGGGTAGATGCTGTACGGGTCAGCACGGCGGATGTCATACGCCACGCCGCTCCCGCGCAGCAGCGGCCCCGCCGCGCTGAAGTTGATCGCGTCCTCCGCGCTCAGATAGCCCACGCCTTTGGAGCGCGTCTGGACGATGTCGCTGTTGGTGAGATATTCGTCAAGCTCATCAATCGTGCGCGGAATGCGTTCATTGATCATCTCCTGCAAGAACTGCATCGTGTCGTAATCGCGCACACGGTCGTTCATCAGGTTCATCGTGCTCTTGAGGCGCTCCGGCAGATCCGCAAACACGCCGCCAAAGCGCATGTAGTTGCACATCATGCGGCTGCCCGCGACCGCCTCGAAGAAGTCGAGGATGCGCTCGCGCTCTTGTATGAAGTACAGCACCGGCGTGAAGAACGCGCCCAAATCGTTCAACCAGAAGCCAATCGCCCACAGATGGTTGACGATGCGCGACAGCTCTACCATCAGCACGCGCAAGACCTCTGTCCGATACGTCGGCGGGGTGTACTTCGCGCCCTTCGCCAGAAGCTGCTCCACGGCCAGCACGTAGCCGTGGTTGTTGCCCATGCTGCTGATGTAGTCGAGGCGATCCGTGAATGGGATGTTGTGCAGGTAAGTGTTGCGCTCGCCGATTTTTTCATGGTTGCGGTGCAGATACCCCATGACCGGCTCAAGGTGGGTGATCGTCTCGCCGTCGAGGCGCATCACCATCCGGAACACGCCGTGCGTGCTGGGGTGGTGCGGCCCCATGTTCACGACCAGCTCGTCCGTCTGGATGCCGTGCTCGTCTGTCATGTGCGTCATGTCCACGCCGAGGCCGAAACCCGTGTAGAGGTCGCTCTCACTCTTGTCGGTCAGGCGGCTGAGGTCAATATCCGCGGGATACTTGACGTTTGACCCAAAGACGTTGAGTTCCTCTGCGCGGTAGACGTGCCCTTCTGGCCAGCGGCTGTCGAACGGCTTATGATCGCTCTCGTAAAAGGCTTCTTTCCAGTCTTTGCGCATCGGGTGACCGTGAAAGCCTTCCCACATCAAGATACGCTTCAGGTTGGGGTGGCCTTTGAAGCGAATGCCATACAGATCCCATGCCTCGCGCTCTTGGAAATCTGCGCCGCGCCACACCGACACCAACGACGGCAGCTCTGCCTTTTCGCGGTCAGTCTGCGCCTTGAACACCAACGCGCCGCCGCCCGTGGTACGGTAGGCGTGGTAGACCATCTCCATGTGGTCGTTGCTGTGGTTGCCCTCGCCGAGGTAGTCCACCGCGGTAGCGCTTGACAGGTAGTCAAATTTCAGCGTATCACGGATGTAGCTGGCGATCTCCACCAGCTTATCCGCGCTGACAATCACGCCGCTGTAGCCTTCGCGCTTGTCGTCCGAAACATCATTCGGGAACGCCGCCTTCAGATCCGCGATGGCGTCCTCAATCGTCCCAACCTTGCTGGGTTCTGGTGCTGTCAAAACCATGCTCTAACCCTCACTCTTTGAAGCGCGAGCGGCCTTGCGAGCCAACGCCGCAGCCTTACGCTGTTCACGGATGTCATGCGATTCTTCCCACGGCTTCGTGCCACCCGGCAGGGGCGCAGATGCCGTCGGCGCGGCAGCAGCAGCAGGAGCCGCTTCCCCGCCTGCCTTTGCAGCACGAGCGGCCTTGCGTGCCAGCGCCGCCGCCCGACGTTCCTCTTCGGGGGACATCGCGCCAGCGGCCGGCGCAGCGGCAGCAGCGGGTGCGGCCTTCGGCGTGGCTGGCAGCGCCGCGCTCTTGGCCACAGCAGGCAACTCGCGCACAGCAAACGTGCCGCCGCGCGCCGCTTGTTCAGCCTGACGGCGGATCATGTCCATCTGGCGCGGGTCGATGATGTCCGGGCCGAGGATCGGGATCGGCGTCGGGTCAGATGGGCCAACGCCATACCACGGCACATCATCGCTTGTGATGATGCTCTGCCCGTCGATCTTCTTTTGGAGCGCAATCAGCCCGTACAGCAGAGCTTGCGGCGTGGGCGGGCAGCCGGGCACGTATACGTCCACAGGCAGGTACTTGTCGATCCCCGATACGACGTTGTACCCCTCTTTGAACGGCCCGCCGCCGCTCGCGCAGGCTCCCATTGCCAGCACATACTTCGGCTCCGGCATCTGGTTGTAAAGGCGTACAATCGGCACGACCATCTTCTTGGTCACCGTGCCGCTCACAATCATCAGATCCGACTGGCGCGGCGTCGCCCGCATCACCTCCATCCCAAAACGGCTGAAATCGAAGCGCGATGAAGCAGTAGCGATCATCTCAATCGCGCAGCATGCCAGTCCAAAGAGCATCGGCCACATCGAGTTGCGCCGCCCCCAGTTGTAGATCTTGCTCAGGCTGGTAATGGCGACGTTATTTTGCAGCTCAGCCGGGATCGGATACTGTGTCCTGTTCAGCTCTGCCAGATTCAATTCCATCAGCTTAACCTCTCCTCGTACCACTCTCGCAACAGGTCTTTCAAGATGCCGTCGTTGGCAAGCGCTGGGTCATCGACAAACGTCGGCAGCTCGACCACTAAACGACACAACTCGCCCAGACTCAACGACTCCAAATCTGCCTCTGGGTGTGCTGCCTCCAGCGCTTTGACGATCTCGTAGGTGCTGTCCCAGTGCAGTTCAGTCATGCCTTAGTAGGATACCGAATTTTTAACCGCAGTACCAAATACATTGATACAGCGCTCATGAACTTTACTGCTGCTCTTGCAGCACGCTGTCTGTGTCGATCTGCGCCCGCTGCAAGCGCCCGCTGAAGTCAATGTAAACCGACTTCCACTCAGTAAACGAGTTCAGCCCCGCTTGCCCGGCCTCGCGCATCCCATTCCCAGTGCCGCGCGTCCCACCAAACGGGAACTGAATCTCTGCGCCCGTCGTGCCGTGGTTGATGTAGACGATGCCGGTCGTGATGTCGCGGATGGCACGGAACGCCGCGTTGACGTTCTCGGTAAAGATGCTGCTCGACAAGCCATAGGGTGTGTCGTTGTTCACCATAATCGCTTCGTCAAGATCAGCCACTTCAATCACGCTCAGCACCGGCCCAAAGATTTCTTCCTGTTCAATGCGCATCCCATGCGTCACGTTGTCAAAGAGCGTTGGCTCGAAGAAGAATCCCTTCTCAAAGTCGGCCTTTTTGCCACCCAGCAGCAGCCGCGCACCGTCGGACTTGGCTACGTCCATGTAGCCGCTGACCTTCGCCAGCGCCTTCGCGTTGACCAGCGGCCCCATCGTCGTTTCTGGATCAAGCCCATCGCCCAGCTTAATCGTCTTCGCTTTCTCGACGAGCGCTTCCACAAGGCGCGGTTTAATGCCACGCTGAACGATCAGGCGGCTGGTCGCAGTGCAGCGCTGCCCTGTCGTGCCATAGGCGCTCCACGTGATAGCCTGCACCGCTAGATCAAAGTTCGCATCATCCATGACGATGATCGCGTTCTTTCCCCCCATCTCTAGCGTCACCTTCTTGCCCAATTGAGCCGCTTTGGTGTAAACGCCAATGCCCGTCTGCGTGGAGCCAGTGAAGGTCACCACGCGCACATCGGGGTGTTCGGTCAGCGCGGCGCCCGCGTCGCCATACCCGCAGACCAAGTTGAGCACGCCTGCTGGCAGCCCCGCATCGTGGAACACCTGCACGAACGCGGCCGCCGTCGCGGGGGTGTCCTCCGCTGGCTTCCACACGATGGTGTTGCCAGCCACCAACGCCGGCAGGATCTTCCAACTCGGGACAGCCACAGGGAAGTTCCACGGGGTGATCACACCGACGACCCCCACGCTGTCGCGGATGGCCATGCCAAACTTGTTGGGCATCTCTACCGGCGCGGTGTAGCCCAGCAAGCGCCGTCCCTCGCCGCCCATGTAATAGGCCATATCGATGGCTTCTTGCACGTCGCCGCGCGTTTCGTCGAGGATTTTGCCCATCTCCTGTGTGGCCAAGCGCGCAATCTCTTCCTTGCGCTCCTTGAGCAGTTCGGCCACACGGAACAGGATTTCACCGCGGCGCGGGGCAGGCAGCAGCCGCCACTTAGCGTAGGCGGCCTTCGCCGCCGCCACTGCGTCGGCCACATCCGAAGCATCCGACCGCACGACCTGCGCCAGCACCGTCTCGTTGGCAGGGTTGATGGTGTCGAACACTGCGCCTGAACGAGCCTCGACCCACGCCCCATGAATATAATTTTTGATCAAATGGCTCATGAAAAACTCTTTGGGTGATAGAGTGAGATAAATCAAGTATAGGGTTGCGTTTAATCGTTTGTCAAGATTTTCACAAATGCACAGAACTTCGAATTTAACGCCAGTAAAACACCTTTCGTTAGCTGAACACAATCGCCCGTGATCCTTCGGGCAGGATGCCGCCATAGCGGCTGTAGCTGCCCATGCCACGCGCAGCGTAGCCCTCCCGCAGCGCCTGCGCGGCGCGCCGCGCCACCGCCTCCTCATCGCACACCGCGCACAGCGTCGGCCCCGCCCCGCTGATCACCAGCCCATACGCCCCCTGCTGCTTGGCAATTGTGCGCATCTCGGCCATGTAGGGCATCAGGTGCTGGCGCGCCGGTTCGATCACCCCGTCGCTCTCCATCGCCCGCGCCATCGCCGGGATGTCCCCCCGATAGATCGCATCGATCAGCTCGGCCACTGCGCCCGTCTGCTGCACCATCGTCTTGAGCGGCACATGAACAGGCAGCACCGCCCGCGCCGTGGATGTGGGCACTTCGACATGCGGGGTGATGAACGCAAGGTAGAGGTTGCGCGGCACAGGCAGGCTGCGGATGCGGTCAGCCGTGATGCCATTCGTCAGCGTGATACCCCCGAACAGACACGGCGCAACGTTATCTGCGTGATAGCCGCTGACCGCCGCCTCGCCCTCCAAGCACGCGGGCAGCAGTTCGGGGCGCGTCAATGGCTCCCCAAGCAGTGCGTTCACCGCCACCACCGCCGCCACAGCGCTCGCAGCGCTGCTCCCCAACCCGCTGGAAAGGGGCAGCCCCTTCTTCAAGTACAAGCGCACGCCCTGCTCTATGCCAAGTTGTTTCAACAGAGCCGCCGCGGCAATCGAGGCCACATTGCGCTTCGGGTCGCGCGGGAGCTTGCCCCCGTCGCCCTCAATCCCGACGATGTGAACGCCCGGCTCATCTGCCCACTCCGCGATGATCGTGTCGCCAGAGCCAGCAATCGCAAGGCCTAAAATGTCGAACCCTACCCCGAGGTTCGCCACTGTCGCAGGCGCAAACGCCTCTGCTCTGGAATTTAACATACAGACTCGCTATCCTTTACAGCACCGGTTCATCATCGCCCGATGAGGATAACATCAATGGCAAGCCAACTGCAATGCATGGATTGTGGAGCCACCTACCCCACGACGCAGGTGATTTATGCCTGCGCTGCTTGCGGCGGCTTGCTCGACGTGCAGCACGACTGGCGCGGCCTTTCCATCACACGCGCCTTGTTCGATCAGCGGCTCGGCGCGCTCGACGCGCCGCATCGCAGCGGCGTTTGGCGCTACAAAGAGATGGTCTACCCCGACGTGCCTGATGACCTCATCGTGAGCCGCCCTGAGGGCAACACCAACTTGTATCACGTCCCCAAGCTGGCAGCGTGGGCAGGCGTAGACACCCTCTACCTCAAGCACGAAGGCGAAAACCCCACCGGCTCCTTTAAAGACCGCGGCATGACGGGCGGCGTGACCCAAGCCCGCGTGCTGGGCATGACGCGCGTCGCCTGCGCCTCCACCGGCAACACCTCCGCCGCGCTGGCGTCCTACGCCGCCTTTGCCGGTCTCGAAGGCATTATCTTCATGCAAAACCGCCAGATCGCCGTCGGCAAGCTGGCGCAAGGGCTGGCCTACGGGGCCACCTGCATCCAGATCAACGCCGACTTTGACCGCAACCTCGCCCTCGTCCGCCAGATCAGCGACGACCTCGGGATTTACGTTCTCAACTCGGTGAACCCTTTCCGCCTAGAGGGGCAGAAAACGATCATGATCGAGACGATCCAACAGCTCAAGTGGAACGTCCCCGATTGGATCGTCGTCCCGGGTGGCAACCTCGGCAACAGTTCTGCGTTTGGCAAGGCGCTCTACGAGATGCGCCAGCTCGGCTTGATTGACCGCCTCCCGCGGATTGCGGTCGTTCAAGCAGAGGGGGCCAGCCCCTTGTACCGCGCGGCGCAGCGCGGCTTTGACCACCTTGAGCCAATGAAAGCTGAAACCATCGCCACCGCCATCAAGATCGGCAACCCCGTCAACTACCCCAAAGCCGTCCGCGCCCTGAAGTGGACGAACGGCGTCGTTGAGATGGTGACTGACCAAGAAATCATGGACGCCAAAGCGCTGATCGACGCAGCAGGCATCGGCTGCGAGCCTGCCTCGGCCTGTTCGCTCGCCGGGACGCGCAAACTCGTTGAGCGCGGGGTCATCCAACGCGGCGACAGCGTCGTCGGCGTGCTGACGGGCAACGTGATGAAAGACCCCGACGCCATCATCGGCTATCACAGCAACCAGCTCGAGGACATCACCCCCACCTACCAGAACCGCATGCGCCAAGCCGGGGACAGCATCGAGCAGATCAAGAACATCCTGCTGGGTGAGCCTGTGCCGACCTCCTAAGCTGAAGCAAACACGCCGCCTTGTGAGGCGGCGCGTCGATAGTCAATCGCGGAAGCGATACTCCCACTCTCGTTCGAGCTTGCGGTCAGGAATGCCCGCCAGCGCGCTCTCAAGGTCGCGGATGATGTCGTCTGCGTCTTCAATGCCAACCGCAAAGCGCACCAAGTTGTCCCGAATGCCCACGGCCATCCGCTCCGCTGTGGACAGCTCGTAGAAGCTCACCAACGCAGGCTGTTCGATCAAGCTCTCCACGCCGCCCAAGCTGGGGGCGATGTACGGAATGCGGCAGCGGTCGATAAACTCGCTTGTCGTGTGCAGGTCACCGGCCACCTCAAAGCTCACCACGCCGCCAAAGCCGCTCATCTGCCGCACAGCGATCTCATGGTCAGGGTGGGACGCCAAGCCCGGGTAGTACACGCGGTCAATCTTGGGGTGCTGCTCAAGGAAGCGCGCTACCTTCAAGGCTGTTTCATTCTGCTGCTTGACGCGGATCCCCAGCGTCTTAATGCCCCGTTCGATCAAGAACGCCGCCTGCGGATCCACTACCCCACCGAGCATCCCGCGGCTGTCCTTCAACGCTTTGATGCGCCCCGCCTCGCCGCAGATTACGCCCGCCAGCACGTCGTTGTGCCCGCCGAGGTACTTCGTCGCGCTGTGCAGCACGAAGTCAATCCCCCACTCATACGGGCGCAGGTTGATCGGCGAGGCGAAGGTGCTGTCGATGAGCGTCAGCACGCGGTGGCGCTTGGCAATCTCCACGATCTTCTGCAAGTCGGCCACGCGCAGGTAGGGGTTAGTCGGCGTCTCGCTGATGATGAAACGTGTGCGGTCAGGGATGATCGCCGCCTCCATTGCCTCATAGTCGCCCATTGGGACGACGCTGGTCTCAATGTCGAACTTGGCGAGGAACACCCGGCAGAACTGGCGCGTGCGACGGTAGCAGTCGTCGGTCATCACGATGTGCTGCCCCGCCTTGAGCACCGTCAGCAGCAGCGAGGTCACAGCTGCCATCCCAGAGGAGTAAAGCGCTGCATCCTCCGCCCCATCGAGCGCCGCCAGCCGCTCCTCCACAGCCCACACCGACGGGTTGCCATAGCGCCCGTACTCTTCGCGGTCGGTGTGCCCACCGTAGAGCTTGGCGTCCATAAAGTCGCACAGATCAGCCGTGTCTTTGAAGGTGAAAGTTGCTGATTGCACGATGGGCGTGTTCAGCGCGCTGTAGGCTTTGCGACGCTCCACACCGGCGTGCACGGCGCGCGTGCTCGGGCCTTGGGGGGTCGGGCGCGTCGCCCGCTGGATAGCTTGCTCGATGTTGTCTTGAGTGCTGCTCATGGTGATCCTGTCTCCACAAATAAAAAACCACGTTACTTGTGGCAGACGTGGGCAAATCATCGCTTATGATGATTGAGCGCAAAGCGTGGCGCGCTTCGCACGGCGCAAGGCCATTGTCCCTCATCTACCAGACTGCTTCTGTCGGACTTGGCACCTTCCCATCGCCTCATGGGGGTTGCCGCAGCGTCATAGGGCCGATCCCTCGACTGCTCTGGATGAGTCGTAACAACTATTGTGTTGTTAACTTGATGCAAAGACTATATCATGGATCATGATGAGGCGCAAGTCATTAACCACTCGGGATCACGCCCCCTGTGTCGAACGCAGATGCAAGCAGCGCGCGGCTGTCTCCTGCCTAACGACACTGCAGCCACGCGCCTGTGATCCTGCCTTTTAAACGCAACCGACGGAGTTTTCTTACGGATGATAACCGATACTGCTTTTAAGATCATCGGCGGCACGCCTCTTGAAGGGGAAGTGACAGCGCAGCGTTCCAAGAACGCCGTTCTGCCGATGATCGCGGCAGCGCTGCTGCCCAAGCGCGGCCAAACCGTGCTGCATGGCGTCCCCACCATCGCCGACGTGCTGATTGCCCTCGACCTTGCGCGCCTCGCCGGCGCGAAGGTCGATCACGACCTTGCGGCTCACACCGTTACAATTGACGCTTCCAGCCTCCATAACGGGGTACTGCCCGCTGAGTACAGCCAGAAAATGCGCGGCTCGGTGCTGTTCTTGGCGCCGCTCATCGCGCGCTTGGGCTATGTTGAGCTGCCCGGCAGCGGCGGCTGCAACATCGGTGAGCGCAAGATCGACTTTCACCATCGCGGGTTCGCCCGCCTCGGCGCAGATGTCGACTATCTCGAAGACGGAACCACCCTCATCCGCCTCAATCAACCGCGCCTGAAGGGCAGCCTCATCTATCTCGACATCCCCAGCCACACCGGCACAGAGAACCTCATGATGGGCGCAGCCCTCTCTGAAGGTGAGACGATCATCGAAAACGCCTCGGTAGAACCCGAAGTGATCGATTTCGGCCATTTCCTGATTGCCATGGGCGCGCGCATCCACGGCCTCGGCACGCCCACCCTCATCATCCAAGGCGTGGAGGAACTCAACGCCATTGAGTACACCCCCATCCCAGATCGCCTCGTGATCGGCTTGTTGGCCATGAGCGCGGGCATCACAGGCGGTGACATCCTCATCCGCGGGGCCGAGCCAACGCACCTGCGCCTAGTCACCGCCAAGCTTGAGCAGATGGGCGTTCAGTCTATCGCCACCGGCAACTCGCTCCGCTTCCGCCGCGACATCAACCGCCGCCTCTCGCCCATCAACATCACCACTCACCCCTACCCGGGCTTCCCGACCGACCTGCAGCCCTGCATCTCGGCGCTGTCCACTGTGGCCGACGGCAAAAGCTACATCCGCGAGCGCATCTTCGAGAACCGCTACGACTTCACCGAGGCGCTCATTGCGATGGGCGCAGACGCGCTCATCAGCCAAAACGACGTGCTGGTGATCGACGGGGTGAAGGCGCTGCGCGGGGCGCAGGTGCGCGCTGCCAGCATCCGCGCGGGCGCTGCCCTGCTCATCGCTGCGTTGAGCGCACAGGGCGAAACGCTGATCGCCAACGCCTATCAGATCGACCGCGGCCATGAGCGCATCGAAACTCACCTCGCAGCGCTGGGCGCTAAGATTGAGCGCGTCGAACTTGCACAGCCCAACGCCGCCCTTGCCTAGACGAGGAGACAATAGCCACGAGCGCAGGCATGACGGAGCCACTACAGGTGCAGATCATGATCATGAGCGGGGTGGATGACGGCACGCTCCACACGTTCGACACAAAGCACGATGGCCAACCGTTCGACGACAAGTGGGTGTTGGCCATCGGGCGGCGGGAAGACAACGATCTTTGCCTGCGCGGTGATGTGTTTGTGTCGCGCCAGCACGCCTATCTCATCTGGCGCAGGAACCATTGGTACCTGCAAGACATCAACAGCACCAACGGGACGTTCATCGAGAACCACAACGACCTGTTCGCCGATGAGCGCGTTAACGGGACAGTGCAGCTTCAACCCGGGCAGTTGTTCCGCATCGGCCGAACATGGCTGCGCTTGCAGCCACTGGAGTGACCACCGTGGTTGAGCTGCGCGACATCATGATCAGCGCGCGTCAAGAGTCCCAGCAGATGCGTCACCACTTCATCGGCGTGGAGCACCTCTGCATAGCCATGCTGCGCGCCCGCGACAGCATCCTTGCGCGCACCCTCGCCGAGCGCGGCCTGAGCGTGCCCTACGTCATCGAAGCGCTCCGCCGCCGCGTGGGCAAAGGCGGCCGCCACCGCCTGTGGGCTGGCGTGCCCAACACCCCACGTGTCAACGTCGTGCTGACGTTGGCGCAGGAACTCGTCAATGAGGCCGGACGGCACACCATCACCGAGCGCGACCTGCTCATTGCCATCTTTGACGAAGGGGACAGCCTCGCGCTGCGCGTGCTGAACAGCCTCAACGTCGACCTCGACGAGCTGCGCCAAGCCATCCTCACCGCGGACGCGCTGCCGCCGGTTCAAGCGTCCTACGTGCACATTGAACTTATGCCGACGCTTGATGTCACACTCAATCAAGAGGTGCTGTTCTTGCTGCGCCAGATGTTCAGCGAGTATGACCGACTGCGCGTCGATGACCGGCTGGCAGGCGGTCACAGCGGCGCGCTGCTGCTGCTCGTGACGCCCATCCGCGACGGCAGCGAACACGCCTCCCTCGTCGTCAAGATCGGCCCGGCAGACCTCATCCTTGACGAAGCGCAGCGCTTCGAGCGGTACATCAAGACCACCCTGCCACCGATGACCGCCCGCATCGAAGAGCGCCCTGTCTCGCCCCCACTCACCGAGTTGGTGGGCATCAAGTACACGTTGGCCTCCGATGGGCACAGCAGCCCACGCAGCTTGCGCACGATCGTCCAGTCTGAAAACCTCGACGGCTTCGCGCTGTGGCTGCGTACCGCCCTCTATCATACTTATGCGCCGCGCTGGTGGGCACAGCGCCGTTCATTCCGCTTCGAGGCATGGCAGGAATACGATGCGCTGTTCCCCCCGCTTCTCGAAATCGACTACTTACCTGTCAACGACCCGCCAGCCGACGCCATCCACATCCGCTACCCGCTGCGCCGCCAGCGCCTGACGCAGATCCACTACGGGCAGATCGTCCACGTGGAGAACTTCATCGTGCATCGCATCGACCGCGCCGCCCACAGTATCACGCTCTCGCTTGGGCACGGCAGCACCCGCGCCCTCCAGATCACAGTGCGCGGCATCGACCTCGAGAGTGAGGCCTACTTCCGCGGTGAGCTTGTGGAAAGCCTATCAGGGCGCGTCGTGCGCACGCGCCACGACAGCCTGATGGCAGGCCTCGCCGAGCTAGCGCCAGACTTCGACCCGCGCGACGCATGGCTGACGCTGGGCCAAGACCGCATCCCTAACCCGTTCATGCAGTATCAACCCGTGCTAGATCACACTGTTATGGGCAGCATCAGCGTCGTCCACGGTGATCTGCACCTCGGCAACATCATACTGGGCGTGAACAACACCGCCATGCTCATCGACTTTGGACAATCCCGCGAGGGGCACACCCTGTTCGACTGGGCCGTGTTGGAAATGAGCCTGCTAGCCGAACTCAGCGCCCCCTATCTGGACGACACATGGGACAGCGCCCGCCGCGCTGCGGCCGAGCTGCTCCAGCTGACGCACCCCGTCACAGTCGATCCGATCCGGCTGGAGCCGCTGATGGAGGTACGCCAGATCGTCACTGAGCTGCTGGCGCACCCCCAGCGCCGCGATGAGTACTGGGTGGCGCTGGCGGCGGTTGCGCTGCGCGCCAGCCTCTGGACAACCATGAGCGTGCCCCAGCGCCGTTTGATGGTGTATGTGACGGGGTTCGCCATCGGTGAGTTAATCAAGCGCGGCGCAGACGACACGCCCGACGCCACCGAGTTCAGCGGTTACACCGGCTAACTATTCGCTACAGCTTGGCCATCACCGCCTGCGCAAACTCCGCTGTGCTGATGACCGGTTCTCCTGCACGGGCGATGTCGCCCGTCCGTGCGCCCTCCGTCAGCGCGGCGTCCACCGCCGCTTCGAGCGCTGCCGCCTCTGCCTCCAACTCGAGGCTGTAGCGCAGCATCATCGCCACGCTGAGCAGCATGCCAACCGGGTTGGCCTTGCCCTGCCCCGCAATGTCCGGCGCGCTGCCGTGCACCGGCTCATACAGCCCGAACCGCCCTGACCCCAACGAGGCCGACGGCAGCATCCCCAACGACCCCGCGAACACGCTGGCCTCATCGCTCAGAATGTCGCCAAACATGTTCTCTGCAAGGATTACGTCAAACGACGCCGGGCGCGTCAGCAGGTGCATGGCACATGCGTCCACCAGCACATGATCCAAGGCTACGTCGGGGTAGTCCTCCGCAACCTTGATCACCGTGCTGCGCCACAAGCGCATCGAAGCCAACACGTTCGCCTTATCCACCGATGAGACTTTGTGCCGCCGCCCCTGCGCCGCGCGGAAAGCGACGTGCGCCACCCGCTCCACCTCGCCGCGCGAATACAGCATCGTGTCGTAGGCCTCATCGCCATCGCCCATCTCCTGCCGCGGCCCGAAGTACAGGCCGCCTGTCAGCTCGCGCACGAACAGAACGTCCACGCCTTGCAGCAGATCAGCCCGCAGCGGCACATGCTGCGCGAGGGCGGGGTATGTCTTGACGGGGCGCAGGTTGGCAAACAGGCCGAAGTGCTTGCGCATGGCCAGCAGCCCGCGCTCAGGCCGATCCTTCGCTTGTGGGTTATCCCACTTGTAGCCACCCACCGCCGCCAGCAAGATAGCGTCGGCCTGCTCGCCCAGCTTGCGCGTCTCCTCCGGGAACGAATCGCCCACCGTGTCAATCGCAATCCCGCCGATCAACCCCTCATGCAGCGTGAACTCGTGCCCATAGCGGCTGGCAATCTTGCTCAACACAAGGCGCGCTTGTTCCATCACCTCGGGGCCGATGCCGTCCCCGGGCAGCGTCAAAATGGTTGCCCTCATCCTTCAAGCTCCCTACGATATCTTATCGCACAGTTTTAGGGCGACTCGCTGAGCCGCCCCCATAAACGCAAGACATTTGACCGCACTGCCTCGCCCCACAGCAACAATCCAGCGCTGTGAGGCGGCTGCCCCTGAATCACCCCGACGATCAAGCTGTTCCAGCGCTAGTCCATCGACGTATGCGCCTGCGCTGTGTGCAGCAGCCGCACGCCGTACTCTAACCCGTCCACCAGCGCCAGCCACGACGCGCGGATGATGTCCGTCCCTGCGCCGACGGTGCTCCAGCGGTGGCCGTTGCACTGCGTGTCGATCAGCACCCGGGTCGTCGCGCCGGTGGCGTTCTCGCTGTCGAGGATGCGCACCTTGTAATCCACCAATTGAAACTCGGCGATTTCAGGATAGGTGTGGATCATGGCTTTGCGCAGCGCCAAGTCCAGCGCGTTCACCGGGCCGTTGCCCTCCGCGGCGGTGTGGATGATGTCACCGTTGATCTCCACCTTGACCATCGCCTCGCTCGTGTGGCCGCGCCCCATGCGCTCCTCGACAATCACCGTGAAGTCAATCAAGTTAAAGAGGGGCACATAGTCCGGCTTAGCACGGTGCAGACGCACCGCGACCGACGCTTCTGCCCCCTCGAAGACGTAGCCCTCGTTCTCCAAGCGCTTGATCTCGTCCAGCACCTGCGCTGCTTGATCGTTCGAGACGTTGAAGCCCATCTCTTCAGCCTTGCTCAGGACATTGCCCCGACCCGACAAATCTGAGACGAGCACACGCATCTCATTCCCCACCAGCGCTGGATCGATGTGCTGATAGCTGTCCACGTTGCGCCGGATGGCCGCCACGTGGATCCCGCCTTTGTGGGCAAACGCGCTCTTACCAACGTAAGCAAGGTGGTTGTCGGGCGCAAGGTTGGCAATCTCCGCCACAGTGCGCGCGACCCGCGTCAAACTGCTGAGCGCCCCATCCTCTGGCAGGCACTGCACCCCCATCTTGAGCTGCAAATCGGGGATGATGCTGCACAGGTTGGCATTGCCGCAGCGTTCGCCGTAGCCGTTGATGGTGCCCTGTACGTGCGTCGCACCCTCACGCACTGCCGCCAACGTGTTGGCCACCGCCAGCTCGCTGTCGTTATGGGTATGAATGCCAAGCTGCACATGGGGGAACGCCTCACGCGCGCGCCGCACCAGCGCCTCCACCTCCCACGGCAGCGTGCCGCCGTTGGTATCGCACAGCACCAGCGTGCTTGCCCCGCCGTCGATGGCCGCTTGCAGCGTGTCGAAGCCATATTCCATGTCGAGCTTGCAGCCGTCAAAGAAGTGCTCTGCGTCGTAGATAACCTCTTTGCCCAGCGCCTTAAGGTACGCCAAGCTCTCGCGGATCATACGCAAATTTTCGCGCGGCGTCGTTTGCAGCACATCCTTGACGTGCAGCATCGACGTCTTGCCGACCACCGTCACCACCTGCGTGTCTGCTTCCACCAGCGCTTGGATGTTGGGATCGTCGTGGGGGTCGCTTTCCTTGCGGCACGTCGAGCCAAACGCCGCGATCTTGGCATGCTTTAGCTCCAGCCGCTTCACCTGCTCGAAGTAGGCCGCGTCTTTCGGGTTGCTCCCGGGCCAGCCACCTTCGATGTATGCCACACCCAGATCATCCAACAAGCGGGTAATTCGCAGCTTATCCGCCACCGACAGGGAAATGCCCTCGCGCTGCGTGCCATCGCGTAAGGTCGTGTCGTAAATGGCGACTGTGTGGGACATACCAGCTCCTTAGGCCACGATATAAGTGTTAACGCGCTGGGGGTGCGTCGCCTCATAGGCCGACGCTTCCTCTTCCAGCCCGAGCAAGAAACCGAGCTGATCCACCCCGTTCAGCAGGCAGTAGCGGCTGAAGGGGTCAACTGGGAACGTGACCGCGCGCCCATCCGGCAGCGTGAGCGTTTGCGCCTCAAGGTCAACCGTCACGGTGGACTCTGGGGCTTCTTGCGCGAGGCTGATGAGCTGCTGCTTGGTTTCCTCGTCGACGACAATCGGCAGCAGCCCATTCTTAAGCGCATTCCCGCGGAAGATGTCTGCAAAGTAGGTGCTGACTACGGCGCGAAAGCCCATTCCCAGCAGCGCCCACGGCGCATGCTCGCGTGAGCTGCCACAGCCGAAGTTGTTCCCCGCGACGAGCACCTCCGCCCCTTGATACTGCGGGTGGTTGAGAATGAAATCAGCTTTGGGCGTGCCGTCCTCGTTCCAGCGCCAGTCGTTAAAGCACGCCTGCCCCAGCCCCTGCTTGTCCGTCGTCTTGAGGTAGCGTGCGGGGATGATCTGGTCGGTGTCGATGTCGTTGATCGGCAGCGGCGCGAGCCGCCCCGTAAACTTACGAATGGGTTCCATCGTCCATGATTCCTTTGGTTAGGCCATCGCCGGCTCATACAGTTCACGTGGGTCGGTGATCACGCCCGTCACGGCAGCGGCGACTGCCGTCAGCGGGCTGGCGAGGAAGGTGCGTCCTCCCTTGCCCTGCCGCCCCTCAAAGTTGCGGTTGCTCGTGCTGACCGCGTACTGCCCGGGCGCGAGCTGGTCGCCGTTCATGGCGATGCACATCGAGCAGCCTGCCTCGCGCCATTCAGCCCCTGCCGCTTTGAAGATCTCGTGCAGCCCCTCGCGCTCGGCCTGCGCCTTCACCTGCTGCGAGCCGGGCACCACCAGCATCCGCACGCCCTCTGCTACCTTGCGTCCTTCAATCATGCGCGCCGCCTCGCGCAGGTCGGTGATGCGGCTGTTGGTGCAGCTTCCAACAAACACTACGTCAATCTTCTTGCCCAGCAGCGGCTCATTCGGGCGCAGCCCCATATACGTCAGCGCTTTGTCGAGCGCCACGCGCTCATCGACGGTGGGCTGCTTGTCGGGGTCGGGCACATAACCGTTGATCGGCATGCCCATCCCCGGGTTCGTGCCGTAGGTGATCATCGGGATGAGTTCGTCCGCGTTCAGCGTCACCTCGGCGTCGAATACCGCACCCTCGTCCGTCGGCAGCGTGCGCCAGTCAGCCACCGCGCGGTCGAAGTCCGCCCCCTGCGGCGCTGCCGGGCGGCCTGCAATGTATTGGAAGGTCGTGTCGTCCGGCGCGACCATGCCCGCGCGCGCGCCGCCCTCGATGCTCATGTTGCAAATCGTCATGCGGCCTTCCATGTTCAGCGCGCGAATCGCCTCGCCCATGTACTCCAACACGTAGCCTGTGCCGCCGCCCACGCCGATCTTGGCGATGATCCCCAAGATGATGTCCTTGGCCGTCACGCCGGGCATCAAGCGCCCATCCACGCGCACCGCCATCGTCTTGGGCTTGTATTGCAGCAGCGTTTGCGTCGCCAGCACGTGGCCTACCTCGCTCGTGCCGATGCCAAACGCCAGCGCGCCGAACGCGCCGTGCGTGCTGGTGTGGCTGTCCCCGCAGACGATGGTCATCCCGGGCTGCGTCAAGCCCTGCTCCGGCCCAATCACGTGGACGATACCCTGTTTTTCCGTCCCCAGCGCGTAAAGCGGGATGCCAAAATCTTGGCAGTTCTTAGTGAACTGCTCGAGCTGCTTTTGCGCCTGCGCATCCACCACCGGGATAATCCCAAACTCGTTGCGCGGGGTGGTCGGTGTGCTGTGATCCATCGTCCCCAGCGTGCGGTCAGGGCGGCGCACCTTGAGGCCGCGCTCTCGCAGCAGCGCGAAGGCCTGTGGCGACGTCACCTCGTGCACCAGATGCAGGTCGATGTAGAGCACGGCTGGGGTATCCGGTGTCTGCGGGCGGACGATATGCCGCTCCCATACCTTCTCAAACAGAGTCTTTGCGTGTGCTGCCATGTGTCTTTCGTTTCCTTTGTGCTTACGATAAGTACCTACGATTTCGATCTGAGGCCGACGGTCGCAGCCTCCCCCTCGGGCGCGACGCTGCCGTGGCCGAGCGCTGCAATCATGCGGTTGAGCGCAGCCAGATAGGCCTTCACGCTGGCGACGATCACATCCGAGTGTGCCCCATAGCCGCCAAAAGTACGCTTGCTCTCCGGTGGGCTGATGCGCACTGTAACCTCGCCCAGCGCATCGATGCCCTCCGTCACACTGTGGACGCTGTACTCGATGAGCGTGTTGGGCGCGCGCACGATGGCATCGATCGCTCGGTAGGCCGCATCGACCGGCCCCACGCCGACAGCGGCATGTACCTGCTCATGCCCCTCGCTGTCCACCAGTTTGATCGTAGCTGTCGGCATGCCCATCGTGCCACACGTGACCTGAACATCCCCCAAGCGGAAGAACTCCTTCACCTCGACGACTTCATCCGCCACCAACGCCTCAAGGTCGGCGTCGGTCACAACTTTCTTGGAGTCCGCCAGCACCTTAAAACGCGCGAACACCTTCTGGAGTTCTTCGCCGTCCACCTCGTAGCCCAGCTCTTTCAGGCGCACTTTCAGGGCGTGTCGCCCGCTGAGCTTGCCCAGCGTCAAACGGCTCTGCGATAGGCCGACCGTCTCCGGCGTCATGATCTCGAACGTCTCGGCGTTCTTCAGCACGCCGTCTTGGTGAATGCCGCTCTCATGGGCAAAGGCGTTCGCGCCGACAATCGCCTTGTTAGGCTGCACCGGCATCCCCATGTAGTTGCTCACCATGCGGCTCGTCTTGATGATCTGCGTCGTGTCGATGTTGGTGCGAACGTTAAAGATCGTCGGGCGCGTGTGGATCGCCATCACCACCTCCTCGAGGCTGGTGTTGCCCGCACGCTCACCAATCCCGTTGATCGTCACCTCAACTTGCCGCGCGCCTGCGCGAATCCCCGCAAGCGTGTTAGCCGTTGCCATGCCGAGGTCGTTGTGGCAGTGCACCGACCAGATGATGCCGCTGCCCTTGCCCGCGCCCGGCGTCTCCGCGATGAGCGTGGCGATCTTCTCCTCCCACTCCGCCGGCATGACATAGCCCACCGTATCCGGGATGTTGAGCGTGCGCGCGCCGCACTCCACTGCCACCGCGCACGCCTTGATCAGGTAGTCCATGTCGGTGCGGCCTGCGTCCATCGGGCTGAACTCGACATCTTCGCACAGGCTGCGCGCCAGCGTGACCGCCCGCCGGATGCGCTCCAGCCCTTCTTCCTGCGTAATCTTGAGCATGGCCAAGTGCGTCGGGGACGTGCCGAGGAAGGTGTGGATGCGCGGCTTGGCAGCCTCGCGCACCCCTTCCCAACAAGTGAGGATATCGCTCTCGACGGCCCGCGCCAGCCCGCAGATGCGCGGCCCATCCGGCGTGCCGACTTCGCGGGCAACGCGCTGCACCGCGCGCAGGTCATCCGGTGACGATGCTGGGAAGCCCGCCTCGATCACATCGACCCCTAAACGCGCAAGCTGCCGCGCGATCTCTAACTTCTCTGCGCTGGAAAGTGTCGCCCCCGGGCTTTGCTCCCCGTCGCGCAGGGTGGTGTCAAAGATGATGACTGTGTTCTCGTCGTAGGTGCGTACTACGCCACTCTCCCCCTCGGCCATCGCACTAGCTCTCCTGTTTAATGTTCTTCGCTTTCAGGAATGGCATCATCCCGCGCAGCTCACCGCCGACCTTCTCGATCAACAGGTCATGCTCACGCCGACGACGCGCCAAGAAATTCGGCTTGCCCGCCTTGTTCTCCTCAATCCACTTCTGAGCGAACTCGCCGCTTTGGATGCGGGACAGCACCCCCGCCATCTCCTCTTTGACCAGTTCCTCAAACCGATCCCCGACGAGGTAGCCGCCATGCTCCGCGGTGTCGCTCACGCTGTACCACATGTAGCTCAGGCCGCCCTCGTAGATCAGATCTACGATGAGCTTTAACTCATGCAAGCATTCAAAATAAGCGATTTCCGGCTGGTAACCCGCCTTGACCAACGTCTCGAAGCTGCTGCGGATGAGGGCCGTCACGCCGCCGCACAGCACCACCTGCTCGCCAAACAAGTCGGTCTCGGTCTCTTCTTTGAAGGTCGTCTCAATCACGCCTGCGCGCGTGCAGCCAATGGCCCGCGCATACGCCAGCGCCCGCGCTTTGGCCTGCCCGGTTGCGTCCTGCGCCACTGCCACCAAGCCCGGCACCCCCGCCCCCTCGACGAATACCTCGCGCACGCGATGCCCGGGCGCTTTCGGCGCGACCATCGTCACGTCCACGTCGGCCGATGGGACGATCTGCTTAAAATGGATGTTGAACCCATGCGCGAACATCAGCATCGCGCCCGGCTTGAGGTTCGGCCCCACCTCCTGCGCGTAGACATCGGCCTGAATCGTGTCGTGGATGGCCATCATGACCACGTCGGCCTGCTTCGTCGCCTCGGCCACGGTGAACACGCGCAAGCCGTCTGCTTCGGCCTTTGCCTTGCTCTTGCTGCCCTCATACAGCCCGATGATCACGTTCATGCCGCTGTCTTTGGCGTTGAGCGCGTGGGCGTGGCCTTGACTGCCATAGCCGATCACGGCGATGGTCTTGTCTTGCAGCAGGCTGAGGTCAGCGTCTTTGTCGTAGTAGAGCTTTGCCATTGGAGTTTCTTCCCTCGATGAAATTCGAATAAACGTCAGGCCGCCGCAATTAGCAGCAGCCTGTTGGTGCTCGCATCAGACGCCGTAGCGCTCAAGGCCGTTGTTGGCAGCTTCCCCAAAGCGCAGCGGTTCGTAGTCGGTATCCAAAATGCGAATACCGCGCCCCATTGCCACCACGCCCGTCCGCACCAGCTCGACAATGCCAATCGGGCGCAGCTCGTTGATTAACGCTTCTACGATGTCTTCTTGTGCCGTGATCTCAATGATAGCGACTTTTGTGCCAATATCCACGATGCGCGCTGGATACCGCTCACAGATCAACGTGACGCCGTTACGGCTCTCCACGTCGTCGGTGCGCACCTTGATGAGCGCCAGATCGCGGCTGATGTTGGGCTGCTCGGACATGTTTTGCACGTCAATCACGTTGACCAGCTTCTTCAAGTTAGCGGCGATGATGCGCGCATCCGCCCGCTTGACATCCACCACAATCGTCATGCGCGAGACGTGGTCTTTATGCGTGCGCCCCACGGTGAGGCTGTCCACGTTGAAGTTGCGCCGCCGGAACAAGCTGGCCACCCGGTTGAGCACGCCGGGCTTGTTCTCCACCAGCGCCACCAGCGTATTCTTAGACGTCACATTATCAGCCATTGCTCACCTCGTTCGGTTTCGGGCGACGGATCATCTTGTGCAGGTCGGCGCCCGCTGGCACCATCGGATACACGATTTCCTCTTTCTCGATCACATACTCAATCAACACTGGGCCGTCGTGCTTGCGTGCGAATTCGACGCTCTCAGCGATCTGATCACGCCGTGTGACGCGCATCGCCGGGATGTCGTAGGCCTCGGCCAACTTGCAGAAATCAGGGTTGAACATCGGCGTGCTCTGATAGCGCTCGTCGTAGAAGAACTCCTGCCACTGGCGCACCATACCCAAGTACGAGTTGTTCAAGATGGCGATGTTGACCTTGACGTTCTCTTGCTTGGCCGTCGCTAGCTCACACAAGGTCATCTGGAAACCGCCATCGCCCACGATCGCCCACACCTCCTCCTCAGGCCGGCCGAACTTCGCGCCGATGGCAGCCGGGAAGCCAAAGCCCATCGTCCCCAAACCGCCGCTCGTGAGCATCGTGGCGGGGCGCTGATGCGGGTAGTACTGCGCCTCGAGCATCTGGTGCTGCCCCACATCCGTCACAGTGATGGCCTCGCCGCCCGTGTACTTCCACAGGTCGTTGATGACTTGCGCCCCAAGCAGCCTGTCGCCCGTGTCATAGTTGAGGATGTCGCGTTCGTTGCCATCCTCCTGCCAATCGCGGATGCGCGCCATCCAGTCGGGGTGCGTTTTGCTCTCCAGTTTGGGCAGCAGTTGGCGCAGCACCGTCTTCAAGTCACCGTGGATGCCCACGTCGACCTTGACGTTCTTGTTGATCTCGCTGGGGTCGATGTCGACGTGGATCTTTTTGGCGTGCGGCGCATACGTCTTGAGGTTGCCCGTCACGCGGTCGTCAAAACGCATCCCCAGCGCAATCAGCAGGTCGCTCTCCTGAATGGCGAAGTTGGTGGCCGCCGAGCCGTGCATCCCCATCATGCCAATCGTCAGGGGGTGCTTTTCAGGCATCGCGCCCTTGCCCAACAGCGTGAGCGCCACCGGAATGTTGGCCCGTTCCGCCAGCTCGCGCACTTCCTGCGTCGCACCGCTCATGATGAGGCCGTGCCCAGCAAGGATCACCGGGCGCTTGGCCTCTGCGATGAGCTTGAGCGCCGCGTTGATGTCCGCCTCGGCTGCGGGCTTCGGCAGCGTGTAGCCGGGCAGGCGGATTTCCCCCTCAGGGTACACAAACTCGATAGAGGCGGTCTGAATGTCCTTTGGGATGTCAATCAACACCGGCCCGGGGCGGCCAGAGCGCGCAATGTGGAACGCCTCACGGATCGTGTAGGCCAGCTCCTCAATGGAACCCACAAGGTAGTTGTGCTTCGTGACCGGGATCGTAACACCGGTCACGTCCGTCTCTTGGAAGGCATCCGTGCCGATGGCCGCGCGCGGCACTTGCCCCGTGATCGCCACCACTGGCACGCTGTCCATCATGGCAGTCGCCAGCCCCGTCACAAGGTTCGTCGCGCCCGGGCCGCTCGTGGCGATGCACACGCCGACTTGCCCGGTCGCCCGCGCGAAGCCATCCGCCATGTGCGATGCGCCCTGCTCATGGCGCACCAACACGTGATGAATGCGGTCACGATACTGGTAGAAGGCGTCGTAGGTCGGCAGAATCGCCCCGCCCGGGTAGCCAAACACCACCCTTACGCCCTCTCGAAGCAAACACTCCATGATGATTTCAGCGCCTGTGAGCTTCATTGCCTGTCTCCCTATGCTTTGGTGTCAACCTTCTTATGGACATGCGTGAGCCAACCGTAACGATCCGGCTTTTGACCGCTGGTCAGCGCGAAGAACTCATCTTGAATCTGCTTGGTGATCGGCCCGCGTTTGCCTGCGCCGATCTGAATCCGATCAATCGACCGCACGGGCGATACCTCAGCGGCAGTCCCCGTGAAGAATACCTCATCGGCCATGTAGAGCATCTCGCGGGCGATGGGCTGATAGCGAATCTCATACCCCAGATCGGTGATGATCCGCAGGACGCTGTCGCGCGTGACGCCCAGCAAGATCGACGACCACGCGCCCGGCGTGTAGACGATGCCATCCAAGATCACGAAGATGTTCTCGCCCGCCCCCTCGCTCACATAGCCATTGACATCCAGCGCAATGCCCTCACTGAAGCCGTTGTCGTGCGCTTCCATGCTGATGAACTGGCTGTTGACGTAGTTGCCACCAGCCTTGACGCCCGCCGCGTGCGTGTTGGGGGCCATGCGGTTCCACGAGCTAACCTGCACATCCACCCCCTGTTCAATCGCCTCCTCGCCGAGGTAGCGCCCCCACTCCATCGTGAAGATCACCAGCTCCGTCTTCGTGCGGTTGCGCCCTTCCAACCCCAGCGCGCCCTCCCCACGGAACAGAATGGGGCGGATATAGCACGACTCATGGCCGTTACGCGCGATCGTCTCCACGATGGCGTCGTTGATCTGTTCCTCGGTGTAGGGGTGGTCAATGCGCATGATGCGCGCCCCGTTGATCAGTCGGCGCGTGTGCGGCTGCAGCCGGAACACCGCCGGGCCATCCGGCGTTGCGTAGGCGCGAATCCCTTCAAACACGCTTGACCCGTAGTGCAGCGCGTGCGCGCTCACGTGTACTGTTGCGTCTTCCCACTTCACAAATTCACCATTGCGCCAAATCCACTCTGCCGGCATCCCTCGTACCTCTCAATTTTGGCCTGTTAAAAAAAACGCGCCTGTGAAAGTTTTCCCTCAGACGGGGCGACCAACACAGGCGCGTCGTAGAACCTACTGTGGCACATCATGGCAACCCACGCGGCCACCATCTGAGACACAGATGATGCCTCGTGCTGCGCGAAAACCGTCCTTTTGGGTGTGCTGCTCGTATGATGCATCATGATGTGTCGCTTCTCTGCTCTTGCCTTGAATCAAAAGGAGCCTCCCGTGCTTGGGAGGCTCCTTCAAGTTGCCATGCGTGCGCTGCGCCTACCCAAGCCCATGTGAGTCGTTCGTAAGGAGTACGACGACCACGATCTCAAGGCTAATAATCAGCGAGGCAGCAGACATCCGAGCGTTCATCACGCACTTTTTTCAACAGTTTGAAACACTGCTCAATAGAGTAGCCAAACTTGCGAAGCCTGTCAACAAGTTTCCGCTCTCTTGCTAAACTTCATAGAAGATGACAAATTTTTATGGTCATATTGCACAAATCACATCCCCAACATCGTCCGCGCGAGGGTGATTTGCTCCATGACCGCGTCCGGCGCAGTGCCACCGCGTGCGCGCCGACGCGCCACGCTGCGCTCATAGTCGAACACCTGCGCCACATCCTCCTCGAACAGCTCGCTGTGGGCTTGCAGCGCGTCTAACGGCAGCGCCGAGAGGCTAACGCCCTCATCCGAGGCCAGCCGCACGATTCGCCCGACGACGTGGTGCGCCTGTCGGAAGGGCAATCCTTTCGCCACCAAGTAGTCAGCCATCTCGGTCGCCAGCATCTCCTCGCTCAGCCCACGGCGCATCGCGTCTTCGTCAACGCTCAGCGTGAGCAGCACACCGCTCACCACCGGCAGCAGTTGGCTCAGCGTGTCGTAAGAGTCGAACAGCGCCTCTTTGTCCTCTTGCATGTCCTTGTTGTAGCCCGTGGGCAGCCCTTTCAATGCCGCCATCAAGCCCGTCAGGTTGCCGATGAGCCGCCCTGCTTTGCCCCGTGCAAGTTCCATCGGGTCAGCGTTGCGCTTCTGCGGCATCAAGCTGCTGCCTGTGCTGTAGCGATCATGCAGCCGCAGGTAGCCGAACGCCGGATTGCTGAACAGGATGATGTCCTCCGCCAAGCGCGACAAGTGCAGGCCAATTGTCGCCATGACGAACAGCGCCTCCAGCACAAAGTCGCGGTCGCTCACCGCGTCAAGGCTGTTCTCGCTGATGCCGCGAAACCCCAACGACCACGCCAAGTCCTCCCGATCAATCGGCAGCGGCGTCCCAGCCAGCGCGCCTGACCCCAACGGCGAGATGGCCGTGCGGCTGCGGGTTTGCTGCAAGCGCTCCACATCGCGCGCCAGCATCCAGAAGTAGCTCATGAGCCAGTGCGCCGCGCTGATAGGCTGCGCCGGCTGCAGGTGCGTGTAGCCCGGCATCAGCACATGTGTTAGCGTGGAGGCACGCTGCACCAACGCCCGCTGCACATCCTTGACCTGTGACGTGAGCGTGTCGAGCGCCTGCATGACCCACAAGCGAAAATCAGTCGCCACTTGGTCGTTGCGGCTCCGCCCTGTGTGCAGCTTGCCGCCCACGTCACCCACCAGCTCGATCAAGCGCCGCTCGACCGCGGAGTGGATGTCCTCATCGCCAGTCTGAAACACAAACGCGCCGTCGGCCAGCTCATTCTGAATGGCCTCCAGCCCGTCGACGATCAAGGACACCTCCTCCTCGCTGAGCACACCGGCCATGCCGATGGCACGCGCGTAGGCGATGCTTGCCATCACGTCCTCGTGCGCCAAGCGCCGGTCAAAGGGTAGGCTGTCATTGAGACGGCGCAGATCATCGTCCGTCGGCTCCAAAAACACTCCACCCCATAAGCTCATGCTGCTCGTCCTCTCCTTGCATTCCGTTCAAGGTCGCTAGTCACGCTTGAACTGGCTGTAATCGCGCGTCCTATAGCGGCTTTCCCCGCTGCCGTCGATCTGCAGCAGCGCCTCGACCTTCATCGGCAGGCCAAACAGTTGGATGAAGCCCTCAGCGTCTTTTTGGTTGTAGACGTCCTCCTCACCGAACGAGGCATAGTCCTCTCGATAGAGGCTGAAGGGGCTTTTGCGGCCGGCCACAATCACGTTCCCCTTATACAGCTTGAGGCGCACCGTGCCGGTTACATTTTCTTGCGTCACGCGGACAAACGCATCCAACGCCTCGCGCAGGCGTGTATACCACTGGCCGTTGTAGACCAACTCGGCATATTTGACGGCTAGCTGATCTTTGTAGCCCATTGTGTACTTGTCGAGGCAGATGCTCTCCAACAGTTGATGCGCCCGCCGGATGATCGTGCCCGCAGGGGTTTCATACACGCCGCGGCTTTTCATCCCTACTAAGCGATTTTCTACGATGTCAATCCGCCCGATGGCGTGCTCCCCGCCGATTTTGTTAAGTTTGATGAAGATATCCACGGGCGACAAGCGCTTCCCGTCCAACGCCACCGGCACACCCTTCTCAAACTCTAGCTCGATATAAACCGGCGTATCCGGCGCATCTTCAGGGCTGCGTGTGAGCTTGAACATGTGTGCTTCAGGCTCGTTCCACGGGTCTTCCAACAAGCCGCCCTCGTGCGAGAGGTGGAACAGGTTACGGTCGCGGCTGTAGATGTCCTTTTCAGTGTTCGTCACCGGCACGTTGAACTCTGCCGCATACGCCAGCGCATCTTGACGGCTGCGGATGTCCCACTCACGCCACGGCGCGATGACCTTCAATTTCGGGTTGAGCGCCATCGCCGTCAGCTCAAAGCGCACTTGATCGTTGCCCTTGCCGGTGCAGCCGTGCGCGATGGCGTCTGCCCCCTCCTGCTCCGCAATCTCCACGAGATGCTTAGCGATCAACGGGCGCGCAAACGACGTGCCCAGCAGGTACTCCCGTTCGTAGACTGCGCCAGCCTGCATCGTGGGGAACACAAAATCCCACAGGAACTCCTCCCGCAGGTCGCGGATGTAGAGCTTGCTCGCGCCGGACTTAAGCGCCTTCTCTTCCAAGA
>JBDNCV010000169.1:0-7511 GCA_046719465.1 Anaerolinea sp. | reverse complement strand
GCTTCAGGTTTATTCGACATGTGTTCATCGTCCTAGCATAGCCTAAATGCATTTCAGTTTACCAGAAGCCCTCCACCGCTTACAGTCAGGGGTGGCGCTTCACGAGGCGATCTCGCCATACCCTCATGTATGAGGCGAGGCTGCGCGGTGGTTCTGCCACCTCATCGGCCATCACAGGGTAACGCACCAACCGCGCCACCTCCTCATCTAGCAGGTAGAGCGCCTGCGGCGTCGGCAGCGGGGTTTGCCCCACCTCCACAAAGCGGTCAGCGACGCGCCCCTGTGCCAGCATGTCCGCCACACACACGCGCATCCGCCGCGCGTCCTCATCCGTCGCTGGCCGATACACCGCAGACTTCAAGCGGCGGCGCTCGTCGAACACGAGCGTCACGCCGCCGAACAAATCAATGGTTGCCCCCTCCACCGCGCGGAACAGGCTGCCTTGCAGCGTCTCGCGGCGCAGTTGAAACAGCGTCATGAACATCCACCCTGCCGAATTGCGCACCAAACTCAGCGGGGTCATCTGCCCCACGCCCGGCCAGCCGAAACGCTCGGCGATATGACGCTCGTAAAACGATGCGGCGGCCAGCATATGCGGGATCTCATCCGGCGCTTCGATCAACGGCAGCTCGCGCAACCAGCGCAAATGCTCGTGCGCGTCGCCCTCGCGCAGCACACGCCGCGCCTCAAAGCACGCCACCAACTCTGCTGAGAACATCCCATCCAACAGGAGGTGATCCGCTGTTAAGAAGGCCTTCGCCAGATCATCGAAGTTCAGCTCGCCCACAGGGGAAGCATCGAGAGCCAACATCAGCAGGCGGCCAACGTAGCGGCGAGCGCGCGTCACTGCGACGAACGGCGCTTCGGTCGCCTTGAGGCGCTCATAGATCATGGCGAACACATCCCAGAACGCTCCCGTAAAAACGCGGCTGTAGTTGTGCTCCTGCCGCGCCAGCGTCGTGAGCGGGTCGGTCGTCTGGGCGGGCATCTCATCAAACGGCATATCCACAAACGGGTTGATGGCGTTGCGTAGGTAGATCGACTGGCGCGGCAGGTCGAGATGATCGTTATCCGCCTGCGAGAGATGCTCGGCCAGCTCAGTGATGACGTTGCTCACGCGCAGGTCACCTTCCGTCCACTCCAGCACGTGCTTCACAAGGTCGTTATCGTGCAGCGCCACCAGCAGCGCCGCCATGTCCCCCACGCTCTCGTGGATGGCGCGCGACCCTAACCCAAACGACTCATTCCACAGGTCGCGGATGCCATCCAGCACAGCGTGCCCCGTCTCATGCGCCACAATGTCCGCGCTCTGCGCGGTGGACACAATCGCGCCGTTCGCTCGATAGGTGTGGAAGCCCAACGTCTGCGCCTGCTCGTTGTAGAAGGCATTGGCGCGATTTCCGACGTTCGGGCGCACCTGCAAGCGCGGATCAGCAAACGACCACGGCAGCACCCGCCCAGCGTAGCGCTCTAACATGCGCAGCGTGAACGTGACGTAGTAGAAGGCGTTCACTTGATCAAACTCGCGCGTGCCGGGCCAGTAAAGATAGCCTCCCTGCGGGTCGGGCGTGGCGATGGGGACATCATCCACCACGCGAACACGCTCGTTAAGCAGTCCCCGTTCTACCTCATTGGCTGGCAGCGAGCGGATTTCAGGGCCGCTGTACAGCGGGTCTTGCGGATACACAAGCAGGCTCACCATCTGCTGCGCGGCGGTCGGCGCGGTTCCAGCCAGCATCGTGATCGGCAGCGGCGCTTCAGGGGCTGCCGCTTGGCCGCGCTGCATCCGCCGCAGCCGCTCATACAGCCTCGACAACCCGTGATGAGCTTGCCCCTCGTCATGATCGTTCATCCCTCACCTCCTCCGTTTCCCCTCTATTGTACCGCACTCAACCAAACCCAAATGTTGATAGATTCATCAATGTATATCACTTAATCAACTAATAGTATTGACATTGATCCTATGCCACAGTTAAAATTCAGAAAATCGTTCCGTTTTTAAAATCACTGTAGGACTCGTCTATGAACAATCCATTTGGCGCGCGCAGCACCTTTGACACAGGCAGCGGTACGGCGACACTGTATCGCCTCAGCGCTCTGGCTGAGCAGAGCATCGGCAACGTCGATCAACTTCCCTTTTCAATCAAAATCCTGCTCGAAAACGCCCTTCGCAACTTCGACGGGCGCGAAGTGCAAGAACAGGACATCGTCAACCTCGCAAGCTGGAACCCAGCCACGTACAGCCCCGTAGATATCCCGTTCAAACCCGCCCGTGTGATCCTGCAAGATTTTACAGGCGTGCCCTGCGTCGTCGATCTGGCCGCGCTGCGCAGCGCCATGGTGCGCATGGGTGGCGACCCCAAGAAGATCAACCCAATTGTGCCGGTTGACCTCGTGATCGATCACTCGGTGCAGGTCGATTTCTTCGGCTCGGAGCTGGCGCTCATCCAGAATATGGACGTCGAGTTTGAGCGCAACCGCGAGCGCTATGAGTTCCTCCACTGGGGGCAGAAGGCCTTCGACAACTTCAAGGTCGTTCCGCCCGCAACAGGCATTGTGCACCAAGTCAACCTCGAGTACTTGGCCAAAGTCGTTCAGCTTCAAAAAGACAAGGACGGCAGCCTCGTCGCGCTGCTTGATACGCTCGTCGGCACCGACAGCCACACCACCATGATCAACGGGCTGGGTGTGCTGGGCTGGGGCGTGGGCGGCATCGAAGCGGAGGCCGCTATGCTCGGCCAGCCCATCTACATGACCATGCCCGAAGTCATCGGCTTTAAGCTCACCGGCAGCCTGCCCGAGGGCGCTACAGCCACCGACCTTGTGCTCGTCATCACGCAGATGCTGCGCAAGAAGGGCGTGGTCGATAAGTTTGTGGAGTTCTACGGCACAGGCCTTAGCTCAATGTCGCTGCCGGATCGCGCCACCATCGCCAACATGGCCCCTGAATACGGCGCGACGATGGGCTTCTTCCCGGTGGACGAGGAAACGCTGTCCTACCTGCGCCGCACGGGGCGCGACGAAGCGCTCATCGAGATGGTGCGCCGCTACACGCAAGAACAAGGCCTGTTCCGCACTGATGACACCCCCGACCCGATCTTTACTGATACCCTCTCGCTTGACCTCAGCACCGTCGAGCCGAGCATGGCCGGCCCCGCCCGTCCGCAGGATCGCGTGGTGCTGCGCGAGGTGCGTCAGGCCTTCCAGAAGTCGCTCAAAAGCCCCGTTTCCGAGCGCGGCTATGAGCTGCCGGATGACCGCCTGAGCGCGACGGGGACGGTGCAAAACGGCTATGTCAGCCAGATCGGGCACGGAGCAGTGGTCATCGCTGCTATCACAAGCTGCACCAACACCAGCAACCCCAGCGTCATGCTGGCGGCGGGCTTGCTTGCCAAGAAAGCTGTCGAACGCGGCCTCAAGCGCAAGCCCTACGTCAAAACCAGCCTCGCCCCCGGCTCCAAAGTGGTGACGGAGTATCTCAAGAAGGCTGGCCTCGACAGCTACCTTGAGGCGCTGGGCTTTTACACCGTCGGTTACGGCTGCACGACCTGCATCGGCAACAGCGGCCCCCTCCCGGAGGAGGTGAGCGCAGCCATCAAAGAGGGTGACCTTGTGGCCGCCGCTGTGCTGAGCGGCAACCGCAACTTCAGCGGGCGTATTAGCCCTGAGGTGAAGGCCAACTACCTCGCGTCACCGCCATTGGTCGTGGCCTACGCATTGGCAGGCACAGTCGACATCGACCTTGTGAACGACCCCATCGGCTACGACAGCCAAGATCGTCCGGTCTACCTGCGCGAGCTTTGGCCGAGCCAGCAAGAAATCATGGACGCGATCCAGAACTCGTTGAGCGCTGACTTGTTCAAGCAGCAGTATGCCAATGTCTACACCGGCAACGAGCGCTGGAACGCCATCCCCAGCGCTGAAGGCGACGTCTACAACTGGGACGAAAGCAGCACTTACATCCAAGAACCGCCGTTCTTCAAGGACATTTCGCTCGAGGGGCGCAAAATCGAGCCGATCCTCGGCGCGCGCACGCTGGCCCTGTTTGGGGACAGCATCACCACCGACCACATTTCCCCCGCAGGCAGCATCGCCGCCGACAGCCCAGCGGGCAAGTACCTCATCAGCAAAGGTGTTGAGAAGAAGGACTTCAACAGCTATGGGACGCGGCGCGGCAACGACCGCGTGATGACGCGCGGCACGTTCGCCAACATTCGCCTGCGCAACCTGCTTGTGCCCGGCAGCGAAGGCGGCGTCACCAAGTATCATCCGACGGGCGAAATCATGACAATCTACGACGCGGCCATGCGCTATCAAGCCGATCATCAGCCGCTGGTGATCCTCGCGGGGCGTGATTACGGCATGGGCAGCAGCCGTGACTGGGCCGCCAAGGGGACGTTCCTGCTGGGCGTGAAGGCCGTCATCGCAGAGAGCTTTGAGCGCATCCACCGCAGCAACCTCGTCATGATGGGCGTGCTGCCGCTCGAGTTTGAAAGCGGCCAAGGCTGGTCAACCCTCGGCTTGACCGGTGATGAGACCTTCGACATCCCGCTGACAGACGACATCCAGCCCAAGACCAAAATTGAAGTGACGGCCACCGCCAAGGACGGCCAGCAGAAGAAGTTCACCTGCCTCGTGCGGCTCGACACGCTCGTGGATGTCGACTACTACCGCAACGGCGGCATCTTGCAGACGGTGTTGATCAACTTCCTCAAGCAGGAATCCCAGTAACCTCGTCTATCACACAGCGGGGGGCCGACAGCTCCCCGCTTTTGTGTGGCACTAGTGAGCCTTGTATGATTGTGATAGGCTCCACGCATTGTGTCCTTCCAACAAACGACTTCATCCATGAGCGAACTACCTTCCCTGCGTGAACCTTATGCTGCGCTGCGGTTTTACAACTTTCGTCTGCTGATCTTTGGGCGCTTCTGCGGGCAAATCGCCGAGGCGATGATCAGCGTAGCCGTCGGTTGGGAGCTGTACGAGCGCACCCGCGACCCGTTCGCGCTCGGCTTAGTCGGGCTGGTGCAGGTGATCCCGGTGCTGCTGCTCTCTCTGCTCGGCGGCTACATGGCTGATACCTATGATCGACGCCGCATCACCCTCTACTCACAGTGGGTGCTGGTGGGCTGCGCGCTGGGCTTGCTGCTGGTCTCGCTCAATCGGAGTGACCTCGTGATCCTTTACGGGCTGCTCACGGTGGTGGGCATTGCGAAGGCCTTCAATAACCCCGCTGAGGGCGCACTCACGCCGCAAACCGTCCCGCCTGAGTTCTACTACAGCGCCGCCACCTTCAACTCGGCCGTGTGGCAGCTCTCGGCTATTATGGGGCCGGCTGCCGCTGGCCTGCTCATCGCCTTCGCGGGCAGCGCCGCGCCGGTCTACGTCGCCAACATCGTCGGCGGGTTGATCTTCATCGTCACACTCATGATGCTCAAGCTCAAATCCTCCGCGGAGAAGCGCGAAGTAGAGCCGCCGCTGCAATCCCTGCGTGAGGGGGTGCGTTTCCTGCGCAACACGCCGGTGATTGTGGCTGCGATCACGCTCGATATGTTCGCGGTGCTGTTCGGCGGGGCGGTGTTCCTGCTGCCCGTGTTCGCCAGTGACATCTTGCGCGTTGACAGCACAGGGCTGGGCATCCTGCGGGCTGCGCCGTCGGTCGGCGCGCTGCTGATGGCCTCGTATCTATCACGGCGTGGGCCATTCCGCCATTCAGGACGGGTCTTGCTGCTGGCGGTGGCGGGGTTTGGTTTGGCAACTATCGGCTTTGGCCTGTCGCAGTCGTTCTGGCTCTCGGTGCTGCTGCTGGGGCTGACAGGCGCGCTTGACAACATCAGCGTTGTCATCCGCAGCCTGCTGATCTACACCTACACGCCCGATGCGATGCGCGGCCGTGTGAATTCGGTCAACATGATCTTCATCGGCGCATCCAATGAGCTAGGCGGGTTTCAGTCCGGCGTAGCGGGCGCGCTGCTCGGCGCGGTGGGGGCAGTTGTGTTCGGCGGGACGATGTCGATCCTCGTCGTCGGCTTGGTCGCGTGGCTTTCACCCCAGTTGCGCCGCATGGATCGCATTCAGAAAGCGCCCGAACTCGTCGAAGAACAGGCTGCAATCAAGCCAGTGTGAACAAACTGCGGCCTTGATGCGCAGGATCCGGCGGCAGGCGCAGCGCCTCGAGGATCGTCGGCGCGATGTCCATCAGTTGGCGCTCTTCCCCGCGTCCGCCCTGCGTGCCTCCTGCCGGAACCCACAGATACATCCCCTCCTCAGCGTGGTTGGCATCGTCGGGGCCGGTGTCGTTGTCGAGCGTGAGCGGCTGGCCATAGCCCAACCCGCCCACCGTGCGCCAATGCAGATCGCCAAAGTAGACGATTAAATCAGGCGCGATGCCGTTTACCTCCTGATAAAGATCACGCGGGCGCATAGCGCACACGGCCAGCGGCTGACCGCGATCATCTCGCAGCGTCTGAAGCTGCTCAACCAGCTCATTGAGCGTGTCATCCACCGCTGCGGCGGGCACGACCCCCTGCGGCTCACGCCCCTGCACGTTGAGGAAGATACGCCCATAGTAGCCACCGGTTGACCACGCCCGCGTGCGGCTCCAATCGACCAGCGCCGAGTCAAAGCGTGTGATGCCCGCTGGCAGTGGCTCTTTCAAACACAGCCACCCGTGTAAGCGCAGCCACTCGTTGAGCGCTACTGCCCCGTCCATCCGCTTCACGCCGTGGTCGCTCACTACCAGCACGCTCGTCTTACTGTCCACGTGGCGCAGCAGCCGCCCGATCCAGCTATCCACCCAGCGATAGTAATCACGAATGGCTGTACTGAAGCGGTTGTGTTCAAACCGTCGATGCTGCGGGTCGTGAAAGCGCCAGAACCCATGCTGGACGCGATCTAGGCCCATGTTGACGTGGATCGCCAAGCGCCAGTCTTCAGTGGCCAGCAGGTGGTCGAAGGTCTGGTACTGCGCTTCTATCACATCGTAGAGGCGCGCTTCAAGCGCGGCTTTGTCGTCGGTGCGAAAGTCGCTGATGTCAAACCGATACTCGGGGTGGCGGCGCAGCACCTCAGCGCGCAGCGTCGGCGGGTGAGTGAACTGGTGCTGCGGGCTGGGCGTGGTGAAATCGCTGATGAGCGAACCACGCACAGGCGTCACAGGGTAGGTTTGGGGCACGTTGGCCACGATCACCTGCTGCCCCGCCGCGCCGACCAGCTCCCACACGCGCGGCTGCTGCACCGCGCGGCTGTCGGCGCTGGCCAACTCGGCATAGCTGCGGCTGCTGCGGTTGCGGAAGCCGTAAATGCCCAACACGCCCGGGTCACGACTTGTGAACATGCTCGACCACGCGGGCACAGTGATGCACGGCACACATGAGCGCAGCACGCCCCAACGCCCCGCCACCATGAGCTGGCGCAGGTGCGGCAGCTCAGGTTGAAAGGTATCGAACACAAGGTTGGGGCTGGCGCAGTCCAACCCGATCACGAGCACGCGCGGGCGCGCCCGCCGTCCC
>JBDNCV010000168.1:0-7614 GCA_046719465.1 Anaerolinea sp. | reverse complement strand
AGAGGCTAAAGCCTCTGGCTGACGCGCGGGGGCTGAAGCCCCCTTCAGGGGGCGCATGACAGCCGGATGCTTTAGCGTCCGGCGTTTAAACCTGTTCCACGTTAGACGCTCCCAAGTCGCAGCCGTGCTTGCGGAGAGATAACTTTCCAGCTATACTTTTTTGCATGATCACGATTTTAAGCACCTGCGCCATGATGATGCCCCTGCCACATACTGCGAGCAGGCGGCTGATGGCGCGCGCATAGCGTCAAACCTAAGCAAATCACAACCGTCTGCACCTGTCGCAGGCGGTTTTTATTTATCACGATGGAGGATGAGCTTCATGAGCAAGGAATTCATTCATGTTTCGGTGGCATGGCCGTATGCCAACGGCGACCTGCACGTGGGGCACTTGGCCGGTGCGCTGCTGCCTGCGGACATCTTCGCGCGCTATCACCGCCTCAAGGGGAACCATGTCCTGATGGTCTCCGGTTCAGACAGCCACGGCACGCCGATCATGGTCGAGGCGAGCAAACGCGGCCTGAGCGCTGAAGCCCTGTTCGAGCTGTATCACAACCGCTTCCTGAGGACGTTGGCCAAAGCAGGCATCGCGTTTGACCTTTACACCCACACCCACACCGAGAATCACGAGCGCATCGCCCAAGACATCTTCAACACCCTGCTGGAGCGCGGCTACCTCGTCAAGCGCCCACAGACCCTGCTCTACAGCGAGCTGGAGAAGCGCTTCTTGCCGGATCGTTTTGTCGAGGGGCAGTGTTACGTCTGCGGCTATAAAGACGCGCGCGGCGATCAGTGCGACAGCTGCGGCACGTTGATCGACGCAACCAAGCTCATCAACCCACGCAGCAAAGCCAACCCTAACGATACCCTCGTCCTGAAGGACACCGAACACTACTTCCTCGACCTACCGCAGTTCAAACAAGCCATCGAACGCTACTTCGACCAACACGAAGGGCACTGGCGCCCTCAAGTAATGAACTTCAGCCGCAACTTTTTGAAAGACCTGCACGCTCGTCCCATTACACGCGACATTGAATGGGGCGTTCCTGTCCCTTTGGAGGGCTGGGACGACAAGCGGATGTATGTTTGGTTTGAGGCCGTCATGGGCTACCTCACTGCGAGCGTGGAATGGGCGCACAACATCGGTCAACCAGACGCATGGAAGCAGTGGTGGTACAACCCCAACGCGAAGATTTACAACTTCCTCGGCAAGGACAACATCCCCTTCCACACCGTGATTTGGCAAGCCGAACTGATGGGCGTCGCTGGCCTGTATCACGATGGGCAAACGCCGCTCAACCTGCCCTACGATGTGCCCGCCAATGAGTTCATGAACATCGAGGGCGACAAGTTCAGCAAGAGCCGCAATTGGGCGGTCTGGCTCCCCGATATTTTGGAGCGTTATCAGCCAGACGCCGTGCGCTACTATGTCACTCGCACCATGCCCGAGACACATGACAGCGACTTCAGTTGGGAAGGGTTCTTCACCTGTGTGAACAACGAGCTGCTGGCCGCGTGGGGCAACCTCGTGAACCGTGTCGCAGGTTTCGCCTACAAGCGCTACAACGGCTGCGTCCCCGCCTACGACGCCCTGACCGCTGAGGACGAAGCCATCCTAGAGAAAGTGCGCGGCGGCTTTGAGACGGTCGGCGACCTGTTGGAGACGGTGCGGCTCAAGGATGCGCTGCACACGGCAATGAACCTCGTCCGCGATGTGAACGCCTACCTCGACAGCCGCGCCCCGTGGAAGACAATCAAAACAGACGAAGCCGACGCCGTCCGCGCAATCTACACGACGCTGGCCGCCATCACCAACTTGAACACGCTGCTTGCGCCCTTTCTGCCCTTCAGCGCGCAGGCTGTCCATGCGATGCTGGGGTATGAAGGCCGCGTCTTTGGCGCGTTGAAGATCGAAACCTACCATGAGGCCGCCCGCAGCCACACCGCGTTAGTCTATGACCCCAGCGGCGCAGTTGGCACGTGGGAGCCGCGCACCCTGCCTGTTGGCCAGCGCCTGCAAGAGCCGAAGCCGCTCTACATCAAACTCGAGCCAGACGTGATCGACGCGGAACGTGCCCGCCTCGGCGCAGAACGCGAAGAAAACGAGATCGTTTTCTAATGGGACGGGCCGCAGGGGGCAAAGCCACGCCTTGCCCCCTGCCCTCTGCTTATGGCGCGAGCGTGGCCGTCGCCGTCGCTTGGCTGGGGTCGAACGGCAGCGGCACGAAGCCCCCGTTGCTGCCCTGCGGTGTGAAGATCGGCATGGGCGTCGGCAGCGTGAAGGCCGGCGTAGGCGTGAAGATGGCCACCGGTGGCTCGAACGGCGGCGGCGTGGGCGTGGGCGGGATGTTGTTCACCGTCACGTTGACTGACCGCGTGATTGTGCCCCCCGTGGTCGAGAAGGCCACAAGGCGCAGCGTGTAGCTGCCGTTCGGAACGGTGGTCGTATCCCATGTGCCCAGCGTGCTGCCCGGGGACGGGAACTGCTGGCTGCTGCTGGCGATCCGCGTGAAGTTGTTGGGCGACGCTGCCGACGCAAACTCGAGGTCGAAGCGCGCAAAGTCGCTCGCGCTGATCTGCCCCGTGATGTTGACCGGGCCAACCAACGCTTGACCCGCGGTTGGACTGTTAATGACCACCGTTGGGATGGTCTGCCCCATTGAGCAGGCCGCCGTCGGCGCGGATTGCAGGTTGGCAGGCAGCCCGACGAGCTGCGCCCACTGGCGGCCCTGCGGCGTGTTCTGAATCCAGTTCAGGGCGAACGGGTCGCTGATGTTGGCGAACGTGCGGCTGACGACATTCTCAGGGCAGAACTCGTTGGCGATCAACCCTGACCAACTGTCGACGTTCAGCGTGCGCGTCACGCCTTCTGTGTCAGGCGGCGGGGGCTGCGTCTGAATGTAAATCTCAGTCACGCGGTTGGCGCAGTTTGGCCCGGCCAGCGTGCCTGTGTCACGGCATACTGTGTTCTGAACGACGCCGCCCGGGTTGTTGAAGGCGGTCGGCGCGCGCCCACTGACTGCCTCCACCATGACACGGTTCCACAGCAAGGCAGGCGCAGTGCTGCCGCTCACGCCGACCGTCGGCGCGTTGTCAAACGTCCCCAACCAGACGCCCACCACCGCGTTGCTCGTAAAGCCCATCGTCCACAAGTCGCGGCCATCGTTGCTAGTGCCAGTCTTAGCGCCCACGAAGCCCTGCGTTGGAATGCCGATGTTGGCGAGCGTCAGCGGCCCGCGCTGGCCGAACTGCTGGGCGCGCGCGTTGTCGTCGCTCAGGATGTTCTGCATGAGGAAAGCTACCTGCGGCGAGATCACCTGTTGAACGGGGGGTCGCTCCGGCAGGGGCACTTCGATCTCCACACCGTTGACGTCCTCGGTGATGCGGTCGATGGTGTAAAGGGGCACGTTGCGCCCGCCCGTGGCAATTGTGCCGTAGGCCTTCATCATGTCGATCAAGCGCACGTCGTTCGCGCCCAACGCGCTTGGCAGGCCAAAGAAGGTGTTCGGGAGAAATTGAATGCCCATGCGCGTGGCGGTGTCGACAAAGCGCTCCGCGCCGATGAACTCGAACGCCTTAACTGCCGACACGTTGTAGCTGTTCTGCAGGGCGAAGCGCAGCGGCACCGGCCCATAGAACACCCCCGAGAAGTTAACGGGCGTGTAGGGCTGCTGCCCTGCAATCGGGTAGCTCGACGGCACATCCCACAAGATGCTTGCAGGGGTCAGGTAGCCGTTGGGGCCACCTTCCAGCGCGGCCGTGTAGAGCATCGGCTTGATGGCCGAGCCGGGCTGCTGCCATGTGCGCGTGTTGTCCACTTGCCCGTCGATGCGCTCGTTGTTGAAGTCCGGGCTGCCCACCATCGCGCGGATTGCGCCCGTCTGCGGGTCGGTCACCATCACCGCGCCGGTGTTCACGCCGTTGTTGACGAGCGCGGCCACCTGCTGCGCCAGCGCTTGCTCCGCCACGCGCTGGATGCGCGGGTTCAGCGTGGTGTAGATCGTGAAGCCGCGCTGGAACATCGCGTTCGGGCCGAAGTTGCGCTCCACCTCGGATTGCACGTAGAGGACAAAGTGGGGGTGTCTCAGTTCGGCCGCGCGCGGCAGGTAGCGGCGCGTCTGCACTTCAGCCAGTTGCAGCGCCAGCAACCCGCCATACGTGCCGTCGCCGTTGTCGATCAAGAGCTGCACGCGCTCGCCGTTGAAGTCGACAAAGGTCGCCTCGCTGATGCAGAACGGCTGGCCGTTGATGAACGGCCCATGCTGGAACTGGATGCAGCCCTTGTTGATCATGCGGCGCAGCACCACCTTGAGCGCGTCGTTGGCAGCGGTGAAGTTCGTCACGGGGTCGAACGTCAGGGGGGAGCTGATGATGCCCGCCAGCAGCGCCGACTGCGCCATGTTCAAGTCGGCCGCGTCAATCCCAAAGTAGAACTCGGCGGCGGCCTGCACCCCGTAGCTTTGGTTGCCAAAGAAGGCCTCGTTCATGTACAGCTGGAGAATATCGTTCTTGCTGTAACGCTCCGAGATGGCCATCGCCAGCATAATCTCGGTCAGCTTGCGCTCAGCGGTCGGCGATGAATCGCGCAGGATAAGGTTGCGGGCGAGCTGCTGGGTGATCGTGCTGGCCCCGCTGACAATCTGCTGACTGCCGAGGTTTTGCAGCAGCGCACGCACAATGGCGAAGAAGTCGAAGCCCGGGTCGTCGTAGAACGTTGGGTTCTCGGTGCTGATGACCGCGTGCAGCACAAACGGCGACATCTGCGACAGCGGAACGACACGGCGCGCCCCGCCCTGCTGGCTGTTCAGCTCGACGATGAGGTCGCCGTTAGCGTCGAGGATGCGCGCCGTCTGGAACGTTGGACGATAGTTGGCCAACGCCGCGATTTCCGCTTCATACGGCGCAATCGTGTTGTTGTAGAACATAATCACGCCGACCGCCCCCGCCGCTAGCGTCAGCACGCCGCAGCCTGCAATGGCGAACAACGCCAGCAGCAGCACGCGCATCCGGCTCTGTGATTCGGCCTGCTTGAGCGATTCAAAGGTTGGCGCTTGTTGATAGCCGTAGTCGGGCGCGTTGACCATCGGCGTGCCGAACTCGGTCGGCGCGCTCGGGTTGACAGGCACGGTGTTCATCGGCATGGTGTACTGCGCGTCGACCGTGTTCATGTTGGGGACGGTGGCCGCCGCGCCCGGCAGCGTCTGGAGCGAGGCCGCGTTCCCCGGCATCGTCATATCGAGGTCGTAGATCGGCTGGCCCGGCCGTGGGATAGGCGTTCCGCCGTCGCCGTAGGGGTCGACCAGCGGCTGACTGCTGTACTCCTGTGGGCCATCTTGCGGCAGGTATGGCAGCGAACCGCTGATGATGTCCTCTGCTTTGAATTGGCCGGTCGCGGTCGGCGTGGCAGGGCGCGCCAGCGGGACGGGTGGCTCGGCCTCAATCCACTGATTCTGCGCGCTGTCAAAGCGGAACCACTTGCCGCTGTCAATGCCCATCATCCACCACGACTGACTGCGCTCGTCGTAGATCTGATACTCGCGCTGGCGATTCTGCACGTCGTCATAGCTGATCTCGCCGCGCTGATAGGCGGCGCGCAGCTCTGCGATGCCGCGCGCGGTCGCGCGGAACTTCTCGGCGAGCGCCTCTTCCTCTGGCGTGAGCGTGACGGTGGCCGCCTGCGACCCCATCCCACCCGTCGCGGGCATGTCGAGCGTCGCATCTCCCCCGGCAAGCTGGGCGGCCATGCGGCGAGCGATCTCGGCGGCGCTTTCCTCGGCCTGTGCCATGCGCGCTTGGAGCGCCGCCTGCTGCGCTGGCGAGAGGTCATCCGCGTTGAGGCTGACTGTGTCCGCGTCTTGGCTGCGGGGGGCGGCGCTCTCCAAATCCAACACAGAGAGGTACTCGCTCACGCTTAGGCGATCGTCGTCATCGTCGTCAAACGGCAGCGCCTGCCGCAGCGCCTCCATCGCATCCTCGGGCAGAGCGCTCGCCTCCTCGGCGTCGTCGTCGACCGCGCCGAGCTTCTCAAGGTCGATCAAGTCTTCCGGCGCGAGCAGTTCCCCATCAGCGGCTTCAGCAACAGGCGCGGGCAGCACGCCTAGCATGTCCTCCGGTGCGGGGGCTTGCGCTGGCGCGGCAGCCTGCGCGCTCGGCCTCGCTAAGATCATATCCTCGGGGCGCAGCTCAGCGTTCGCCGCTTCCGGAGTGGTCGCCGTCGGGCGGCCTAACACCTGCGCCAGTAAGTCCTCGGGGCGGATGCCGCCATCGGTCTGCCGCGGGCGAACGTCCACCTCATCCGACGCGCTGAAGGTCGTCCGATCAGGGAGGTGCCATGCGCCGTCCTGTGTGGGTTTCTTGTCTAGGTTCGGCGGCAGCGCAGGCACTTTGTAGGCCGCAGAGGCCATGCTCGCGCTGGCATACCGGCGAGCGCCGCGCGGCGTCACCCAGTTGGGTGCGGGGGAATAGGGCGCGTTATCCGTGCGTTCCGACATGTCGTTTCCCGTTCACAGGTAGCTATCTTGCTGTCATTATAGCGCACAGTGCCACTTTGGAATAACTAAGGAAGAGTCTATCCTCAACACATCGCTGGGATGCGCCAGAGGCTGACGCACTCTGGCTAGGGCGCGGGGCTGCAGCCCCCTTCAGGGGGCGCTGTGTTCAACAGATGAACACTCCCAAACACAACCTCGCCTGTTCACAGCGCCGCAGTGCTGGCTACAATACACAAGCGAATGGGGAACGGGCTGCATGGACACGACGTATCAATTTGTCCCAATTTTGATTGTAGGGTTTGCGGCGGCGCTGGGCTTGACGCCCGTGTCTCGCCATATCGCTATGCGCCTCGGCGTGGTCGATAAGCCAACGCTCCCCCGCAAGCTGCACAAGGACAACAAGCCGATGATGGGCGGGCTGGCCATCTACAGCGCCGCCTTGATCTCCGTCATGGTGTTCAGCCCGCCGCAGCACCTGCGCGAGCTGGCCGCCATCATGGGCGGGGCGGGACTGCTGGTGATCGTGGGCGGCCTTGATGACCGCTATCACCTGAGTGTGCGCGTGCGGCTGGTGGCCAACTTCCTCGCAGCGTTGATCGTCGTGCTGGCGGGCATTCAAATCCGCCTGTTCAACCAGCCGCTCATTGACGTGCCGCTTACGCTGGTTTGGATTGTCGCATTAGTCAACGCGGCTAACTTTCTCGACAACATGGACGGCCTGACCGCTGGCTACAGCGCCATCGCGTGCGGCTTCTTCCTGCTGATTGCGCTGGCGCAGGGGCAGGTGCTGGTGGCGCTGCTGGCGGCGGCAGTGTTCGGCAGCGCGCTGGGCTTTCTCGCCTACAACTTCAGCCCCAGCAGCACCTTTATGGGCGATATGGGCGCGCTGGCGTTGGGCTTCATGCAAGCCGTGCTGGCGATCAAGCTGCAATTCGGCACGCAGCCGCTCAGCGTCACGTGGATGATCCCGCTGTTGGTGCTGGCGCTGCCGGTGTTTGACATCAACCTTGTGGTGTGGACGCGCCTTTGGGAGCGGCGCTCCCCGTTTGAAGGCGGACGCGACCACACCTCACACCGCATCATGGCGTTGGGCTTCAGCCAGCGGGTAACCATCCTCATCATC
>JBDNCV010000167.1:0-7763 GCA_046719465.1 Anaerolinea sp. | reverse complement strand
CCCCAGTCGTCATCCCCGAAGACCCGATGGAGGTGATGCGCGCTCTGAATGCCGGCGCAGAGGTTCCGCCGGAGGCCGTTGAGAGCTTCTTCGAGAAGATGTTCGAACGCGCGGAACAGATGCCCGATGAGCCGGCAGTCACCGACGGTGACCTGCCGCCGATCGAGGCGGAGATCCCCGATTGGCTGCAAGAATCGTTCGCCAGCATTGACCAAGACAACCTGTCGGACATCCCTGTGGCGCAGATGCTCGAAGACCTCGGCCTGACCGAGCAGGAGTTCAACGCCACCTCGCCGCTGATCGACCCGCAGTACGCCGCGCCGACCCCACTCGATTGGCAGGTGGAGATCCACGACGCGCCCGACCCCGTCGAACTCGACTTCAACACGCTGGTGGGCATCGAGGACGAAGCCGCCCCTGAGCTGACCGCCGCTGCCATCCCAGCGTGGATCTTGGAGCAGACCGGTGACCTGAGCGGCGACATGATGGACGACATCTTCGCCGACGATGAGAACACCGTGCCGATCGAGCTGGAGCAGCGCCCGCTCGTCGTCGACACCAGCGACCCGTGGGTACAGGCCTTCGCCAAAGAGAGCAGCAGCCCGCAAGAGCTGGAGGCGTGGTACAACAGCCGCGTCGCGCAGATCGGCGATGGCCCGCCCCCTGCCCGCGTGGAGCCAGCCGCGGCGCTCGAACAAGCTGCCCCCGTCATCGGTGGGCTGCAAGCGGCTCAGCTCCCTGCTGAGACGGTTCTTGACCATGCCACCCCGGTCACTGTCCCCACGTGGCTGGTCGATGACGCCGTGGTGGCCGCGCCCGAGCCAGCCGCCGCGCCCGAGTGGTTCGAGGCCGACGAGGAGCCGATCCCGTCGTGGCTGCAATCGCAAGTGGCCGAAGAACTCACGCCGAACGATCCCCTGCCCGATTGGCTGGCAGGGGCAGATGTGGCTGGCACTGAAGTTCCGAGCTGGCTTTTGGAGACGGTAGAGGAACAGCCCAAGTCCACGCCCGAGCCAGCGGTGGTCATCCCGCCGCCGCCCGTCAAGCCTGCTCCGTCGGTCGTCATCGAACGCACTGCGCCGCCTGCCCCCGCGCCCGCCCGACCCGCGCCCGCGGCCGCGCCGCCCGCCGAGGTGGCCGCGCACCTTGAGCAAGCCCGCCAGCAGATCACCAGCAACGTTGAGGTCAGCTTGCAGCACTATGAAGCCGTCGTGCGCGCTAACGCTGCCCTGAACGAGGTCGTGCAGGACTTGAGCCGCGCCGTCAACGATAAGAGCCTCAAGACCAACCCAGCCGTCTACCGCGTCTTGGGCGATGCGTTGATGCGGCAGGGCAAGCTCCAAGATGCGCTGAGCACCTATCGCAAAGCGCTCAACCTGCTGGGATGATCCGACTGCGCCTGTGGGGGGTGGGCCTGCTGGCGCTGCTGAGCGCGTGCAGCAGCGCCGACCCCGCCTTGCCCACCCTCGCCGAACTGCCCACGCTCGCGCCTACCACCGCCGCGCTGGTGGCGACGCTGCCGCCGCGCCCCACCCTGCCGGAGGCCTTCACCCCCACCTTCACCCTCACGGTGGAACCCTCCGCAACCTTCACGCCCACGCCGGAGGCCAGCAGCACCCCCTCCGTCACCCCCAGCGCCACCATCACCGACACGCCATCGCCCACGGCCACCTTCGAGCCGACGCTGCCGCCCGAGGCACGCCCGCTCACCAGCTTGTTAGAGTTGGCCGCCCGCACCACGTTGCTGCCGACGGATTTTGTCGTCCCGGCCTATGAGGGCTTCAACGTGGCGCTGCCGACGACGCCCGCGCCGCTGCCGTTCGTCCCGATGGGCACGATCATCGCGCCTGCGGGGGGCGCTGCGCCCCTGCCGGGCGTGGCGATGCCGCTGGCTTGCCCCTTTTTCCCGCCCGGCGCGTTCGGGCAAGTGTTCGCCAGCCTCAACGACCTTGCGCTGCGCTTGGGCTGCCCCGCCGTCAACCCGCCAGACGTGGTGGCGATCAACGGCGCGTGGCAGCCCTTCCAGAACGGCCTCATGCTCTGGCTGAGCGGCGATATCTACGTCTTGTACGGCAACGGGAACTACGAGTTCTACGTGGACACCTTCGCATCTGGGATCGACCCCGAGACGCTGCCGGATGTGCCCCCGCCCGGGCTGGTCGCGCCGGTGCGAGGGTTTGCGAAGGTGTGGGCCAATCAGCCCAGCGTGCGGGCTGGGCTGGGCTGGGGGATGAGCGCCGAGACGGGCGCAACCGCGCGCACGGTGGCCTTCCAAAATGGTTTGATGGTCGCCTTCGATGGCCGCCAAGACACGCTCGTGTTGATCGGCGGGCGCTTCATCGGCAACTGGCGCAGCGTCCCCATTCGTTAGTCCCTGTGCTGGCGAAGGAAATTTCCTCAGGACATCGAACAGCGTGGATGCAGTCTCTAATGCGTGTTTTACTGTCCTCACCTGTGCGCGTCAGCCGGATGCCTGAGGGCACGGTGTAAAAGGCCGTGTGAAGGGCTTCCCACAAATAAAACAGCCCACTTGGTAGTGGGCTGTGTCAGAAATCGCTGCTATGCCATCGGGTCGGCATATTTAGACGGCCTCCTGAACGGCGGGGACTTTGACCGCGACGGGGCGCGTGGCGGGGTGGAGCATCCCAGCAATCGACTGCTGCACGACCAGCAGCACAGGCGCGTTCTCGGTGGGCTTGCCTTCCGCGCTCAGATAGGCGCAGCGCTCGACCAGCGTCATCGCGTCTGCCCCCAGCTCGTTGAGCATGGCCTGATCAATGACATCGCGGCGCTCCCACCACTTGCCGTAGCGGCTGTAGGGGGTCTGGACGGCGGCCGGCTCCAGCAGGTTGGCGATGTTGGTCTGCTCAGCCATGATGGCGCGGTAAAGTTCCCAAGCGGTGGCGGGGCTGTCCCCCGTCAAACGATAATCACGGCCAAACTTAGCTTGAAACGTGCTGGCCAGTGCGGTCAGATTGGCGACATGAGCGACAATGCGCTGTGCGATGTTGATGTTCATAATGAGCACCTCCTCGGTGTTCTATCCTCGGTCTATGCTTCTATGTTAAATTTATTTTAAGAAAATGTCAAGAGCGCATAATGTTAAGATTTTCGGATAATTTGGCCTAATTTTTCAAAAATCGCAAAAATTTAGACTTTTTTAGCCCCTATTGTTGTATGAGCCTAAATCACGCTTTTTCACATTTTCTTAACATACTTAACAATGATTGACCTGCCGTAGGCAAGGCGTAGCGTGACCGTTTGCGGTTGAAATGACACGCTGCGGTCTATAATTAAAAAAACGACCTGCGAGGGCGGAATGCGATCTAGATGGCGAGCATGGGCGGTGATTATGGCGCTGGCGCTGGGCGCGTGCAGCGGCGTCACACCGCGCGTGACACCTACACCCCCGCCTACGAACACCCCAGAGGCGACAATCATCGCGCAAGACCCGACCGTCACGCCCAGCAGCACCCTCACCAGTACCGCGACTGCGACGATGAGTCCGTCCCCTGTGCCGCTTCCGAGTGAGACTGCCACCAGCACGGCCACCGCCTCACCCGTGCCGACCGACACCGCGACGGTCACGGCATCACCCACGCCGACCGACACCCCCACCATCACCCCGTCCGCCAGCGCCACCGCCACCAGCACGCCGAGCGCCACGCCGTCGCATACTCCGACCGATACGCCAACGCCGACTCTTACGCCTACCGCGACCCTCACGCCGACGCCGACGGCGACCCTTACGCCCGTCCTTAGCCCAACGCCAACCGCTACGCCGACGCCTACCCATACCTTCACAGCGACCACGACCCCCAGCGACACGCCCACAAGCAGCCCAACGCCGACCGCTACGCTCACACCTACTCACACGCCCACCGCCACCAACACGCCGCCGCCTACCGCCACCTTGACGCCGATCCCAACCAACACGCCTGTGCCGTCGCCGACGCCCATCCCGCCGCCGCCCACCGCCACCTTGACCCCTACGCCGACTCATACGCCCGTGCCATCGCCGACGCTGACGTTTACCCCCACGGTGACGCTCACGCCGTCGCCCACCTTCACGCCCACCATCGACGGCACGCGCATCATGGCTGACCTGATGACCGCTGCGGCCCTGACGCAAACCGCCGAGCCATCGCCGACGTTCCCGCCCACGTGGACGCCCGTCCCGCCCGCCAGCCCGACCAACACCATCACCCCCACGGATGACCCTGCGCCGCTGGTCATCACGGCGACCGTGCCGCCCGACCAAGTGGGGCTGCGCATCACGCCTGTGCCCGGCACGGCCTCGCCTGAGCCGGATCTCCCCACCAGCACCCCGCCCCCGACCGTCACGCCCATCCCGCCGCCGCCCACGCTGACGTTCACACCGGCGCTGCCGCCGATCTCATTTGCCGCGCCCTTTAACGTGCTGAATGTGCAGGCCGCGCGCTTCAACGTGGCCCCCGGGGCCGCTTACTTTGGCGCAGCGCTCCCGGGCGCGGTGGAGCTGCTGGCGGTCAACCCGCGCGACGCGCGCAGCTACGCCCGCGTTGACCCCGCGGGGAACCTATCGTTCGTGCCCATCGGCGGCGGCGGTGAGCAGCGCATCGCCTCGTCGCCCTTCTACGAAGGCCAGCCGCTTGCCCCCAGCGCCGCCGAGAACGACGATCGCGTGGTCGAGATCGCGTGGTCGCCCGATGGCACGAAGCTGGCCTTCGTCATCCGCACGCCGGAGGGGCGCGACAGCGGCGACACCGGCCTGTGGGTGTGGTTTGGTGACCGCGCCATCGCGCAGGCCTACGACTGCCCCAACGACAGCTACGCGAGCTGCCAGCTTGCGGATGAGAAGGTCACCAGCAATTACTACGCGCGGCAGGTGATCTGGCGCAGCGACAGCAGCGCGCTGCTGGTGCTCTACAACACAGTGTGGGAAGGGCGGAACAAGCGGGCGTTTGCCGTTGTGCCGGTGATCGGGGCCAACGCCACGCTCGCGCCGCGCCTGTTCATGTACGACAGCGCCAGCTACCTGAACGATGGGCGCATCCTCATCAGCGGCGAGGCGCGCGACGGGCGCTGGCTCGTGGCGGTCATGGGCGTGAAGCCCGACGGCCAGCCGGATGAGGATCAGATCGCGGTGCTGTTCGACGGCGGGCCGAGCGCGACGTGGGTCACAGGGGCGGTGCAGCGGCCTGACGGCGCGATTGTGGCGTTTGGGCGCTCGGGCGGGCGCGAGGGGCCGGTGCAGTTGGGGCGGGTGCAGAACGGCCAGTGGCAGCCGTTTGGCCCGTTCATCGGCGAGGGCACGCCCAGCGACATTCGCTGGGGGCCGACGCGCACGCAAGCCGTCGTCACCGTGGGCGGCGTGCAGTACCTCGTTGATGCTAACACAGGCGCAGTCACACGGCTGAACTAAGATGAAAGATGCCTAAGAAGGCGTTTCTAAGGTTCACAAAGATACTTAATGGCCTTGACAGCTTGCCAGCGGTCAGCTACACTCTATGCAATGTCCACGAGACAAAGGAGGTGATCGCATGTTGTATGGTCTGATGGGGTGCACCCGCTAGCCAGCAGCACGCTGTACCGTTGCCCGTGTTATCGGGTGATTGCTCCGACCGCGCCCACAGGCTAACCCCCTGTGGGCGTTTCAATTATACTTTAGGGGCGAGTATACTTGAGTGCCGAGGGCCGAGTACCGAGGACTAAAGGGCGAGCATAACGCCGGACACGGCAGGCCTCGGCGCAGCGAACAAATAGATTTTTTGAAAGGCATCGAACACATGGAACGAAACCGGCGGGCGCTCTTGTTCATGCCCGGGGACGCGCGGCGCAAGATCGAGAAGGGCGCGGCGCTTGGCGTGGACAGCGTCATTATGGACTTAGAAGACGCGGTCGCCCTCACACAAAAGCAGGCTGCGCGCGAGTGCGTGGCGGCGGCGCTGCGCGAGGTGGACTTCGGCCAGAGCGAGCGGCTGGTGCGCATCAATCAGGTGATCCCCGGCTGGCTCTATGGGGACGACATCGAGGCCACCGTCCACGCGCGGCCTGATGGCTATGTCCTCCCCAAAGTCGAATCGCCGGAGCAGATCGCGCGGGTGGATGCGCTGCTGGCGCTGGCGGAAGATCAGCACGGGTGGCCGCGCGACAGCATCAAGCTGCTGGCCATCATCGAGACCGCGCTGGGGGTGGTCAACCTGCGCGAGGTGGCCACAAGCGCGTCGCGGTTGGTGGCGTTGATCTTCGGCGCGGAGGATCTGGCGGGCGACATGGGGGCCAAGCGCACCCCCTCCGGCCATGAAGTGGCCTACGCGCGCGGGGCGGTCGTGCTGCACGCCAAAGCCGCCGGCCTCCAAGCCATCGACACCGTGTACGTCCACCTGCACGACGCGGACGACGCGGCGCTCATCGCCGAGACGCAGCGCGCCCTCGAGATGGGCTACACCGGCAAGCTGGCCATCCACCCGCGCCAAGTCGCCCCGATTCAGCAGGTGTTCACCCCCAGCCCAGACGAGATCGCCGCGGCGCAGGCGTTGATTGACGCCTTCAACGCGGCGCAGGCGCAGGGGCGCGGCGTGTTTGAGTATCAGGGGCGCATGATCGACATGCCCATGATCCGCGCGGCGATGAGCGTGCTCCAGCGGGCGCGCTGAGCCGCCAACCAGCCCAGCCCATAGGCTGCGCACAGCGTCAGATAGGGGTTGAGGACGGCGCGCTCGCGGCCTTCTAAGGCGGCGTTTTTGACCAGCAGGACGCCGACGGTGTAGTAACCCACGACGAGGAACACCCACACGGCGGCTTGCCACTGCCGCCGCGCCACCAAGCGCCCCCAACCCAGCAGCGCCAGCCCCAGCAGTGCCGCGTTGTAGAGCACGCGCGGCCCCTCGCTGAGCTGAAGCCCTTCCGGCCACAGCCCATACAGGCGCAGCGCCCCCAGCCCCATCGTCGCCACGTATTCCAGCGGGTAGGCGCGGAAGATGTCGAAAGACACTTGGTTCAAGGCGCGGGCAATCTCGGGGGTGCTTGAGTGATAGCCAAAGCGCGTGAATTCATCGGCGGCGGCGGGGTCGTTGCCCAGCAGCGCTTCCACGCGGCGGGTGATCTCAAGGTTGATCGTGTTGACGTCTTTGCCGGTCGCCAGCCGCTCTACTGAGTTGGCGCGGTAGAAGGCCATTGTGAAGCCGCTGACAGTTGAATAGGTGGCATGGCCGAAAGTCTGGCCGTTGTGAAACGTCCACACGGCAATCGGCAGCGCACACAGCCCCATGTAGAGCAGCACCATCGGCCACCAGCGGCGCGCCGTCCACAGCAGCCATACGCCCAGCCCCGTCCAGATCAAGAACGACTCAGGTCGGCTGAGGACGGCCAACGCAAAGCAGGCCGCCGCCACGACGGCCGCCCCCAGCGCCTGCGATGGGCGTTTGGCCTGCGCCAGCGCCAGCAGGCAGGCCGCCATGCCGGTGATGCCGAACACGCTCCACGGCACAGGGTCAAGCAGTACCGCGCCTTTGTCAATCGCGGTCGGGTCGAGCGCGAACCACACGCACCCGCCGATCACGGCCCAGCGCGGCAGCCCCAGCCGCTGCCCCAGCGCATACACAAAGCCGACTGTCAGCCCGCCCACCAGCGCGTTGGCCAGCAGCACGGCGGTCGTGTTTACACCCAGCGCGGCTACGATCAGTGGGAACAGCGGCGGACGCGGCAGAAACAAGCTGTCGTTGAAGTCGCCATAGGTGAGGATGCGCTGCGCCCCGTAGACGTACAAGGTGTAATCCCCG
>JBDNCV010000166.1:0-7893 GCA_046719465.1 Anaerolinea sp. | reverse complement strand
GGCAGCATCGAACGCGCCAAGAGCCGCACCGTCGGCTACCTCAAGCAAGAGGCCGTCCTCGCCTTCGCCGACACCGACCGCGAGCTGCACGCCGAGATGCTCTCGTTGTTCGACGACCTGCACGCGATGGAAGCCCGCATGCGCGAGATCGAAACGATGATGACCGAGGGCACTGCCGACATGCCCGAATACGAGGAATACGGCACGCTGCAAGAACAGTTTGAGCATCGCGGCGGCTACGACTATGAGCGGCGGATTGAGGTCACGCTGCTGGGGTTGGGCTTCCACAAAGAGCTGTGGAACACCCCGATCAAGTACCTCTCCGGTGGGCAGAAAACCCGCGCCCTGCTCGCGCGCCTGCTCATCATGAAGCCCGACCTGCTCATCCTCGACGAGCCGACCAACCACCTCGACGTGGCGGCGATGGCGTGGCTGGAGGGCACGCTCAAGGTGTGGGATCGCGCGCTGGTGATCGTCAGCCACGACCGCTACTTCCTCGATGCCGTGGTCAACACCATCTGGGAGATGACCAACACCGGCCTTGAGACCTACAAGGGCAACTACACGACCTACGTCCGCTTGCGGCAAGAGCGCCAAGAGCGCCTGCAAAAAGAGTGGGACAGCGTGATGGAGCGCTTCTGGAACGAGTACGAGTTCATCGAGAAGAAGGGGCTGGAAGACACCAACGCGGCAGGGCGCTTCAAAGTCTTGAGCCGCGAAGTCGAGTCCACGCGCGTGGCCGGGCATGAGGCGCTGGCGCTCATCAAGAAGATGGGCTGGGGCGCGTTCAGCAACAGCTACGACCTCAAGCGCCCGCCGCAGACGCTGGCCGAGCTGCGCAAGGCCATTAAAAGCCTAGAGAAGCCTGTGAAGAAGCGCCGCAACATGCGCGTGAACCTGCAAGCGCAGCAGCGCAGCGGCGAACTCGTCATGGAGACGCACAACCTGAGCGTCGGCTACCCCGACAACCTGCTGTTCACGATGGAGGATGTGCAGTTGGAGCGCGGCGACTGCGTGGCCCTCATCGGCGGCAACGGCACGGGCAAGAGCACCCTGCTCAAAACCATCATGGGCTATGTGAAGCCGCTCAGCGGGCGCATCAGCCTCGGCCACAACGTCAAGGTCGGCTATTTTGCCCAAGCGCACGACAACCTCATCCACACCAATCAGGTGATCGAGGAACTCATGCGCCACAAAGAAGGCCTCACCATCCCCGACGCGCGCCACCACCTCGCGCAGTACCTCTTCCGCGGGGACGACGTGTTCAAGGAGGTGAGCAAGCTCAGCGGCGGCGAACGCGGGCGGCTGGCGCTGGCGATCTTGGCCATGACCGGCGCGAACTTCCTGATCCTCGACGAGCCGACCAACCACCTCGACATCCCCTCGCAGGAGATCCTGCAAGACGTGCTGGAGGAGTTCGAGGGGACGATCCTGCTGGTGACGCACGACCGCTACTTGGTGAGCCGCCTTGCGGGGCAAATCTGGGATTTGCGCGACGGCGAGCTGCGCGTGTTCAAGGGCGACTATCAGGCTTACCTCTCGATGTTGGAGAAGGAAAAGGCTGAGGGCAAGCCAGAGCGCACCCGCCCCGCCCGCCCCAGCAAACACGACAAGGACATCGCCACGTTGGAAGCGCAGATCACCGCCCTGCAAAGCAGCCTGAAAGAGCTTTCCGCGCTGATTGACGCGGCCAGCGCCGCCCAAAACACCGCCGACGTGGAGCGGCTCGGCAGGGAATATCAGGCGCAGCAGGTGAAGTTGGCCGAACTCAACGAGCAGTGGGATCGCCTGACAGAGGCGGTGTCCTGACATGCCCGACGAAGTGCGTGTTACCCATGAAGCCCCGCTGCTGATCGTCCAGATCCAGCGGCCTCATGCGCGCAACGCCATCAACCGCGCCGCTGCCGACGCGCTGCGCGCGGCTTTCCTCGCCTTTGATGAGGATCCCGCGCTGCGCGTGGCCATCTTGACGGGCGACGCAGCGGCTTTTTGTGCTGGGGCTGATCTCAAGGACATTGAAGGGTTGACCCCCGGCATCCTCAGCGATCACGGGCCGTTAGGCGTGACGCGCCTGCAGATGAGCAAGCCGGTGATCGCCGCTGTGAGCGGGTACGCCGTGGCGGGCGGGCTGGAACTCGCGCTGTGGTGCGACCTGCGCATTGCGGATGAAACGGCGGTGTTCGGCTGTTTTGAGCGGCGCTGGGGTGTGCCGCTGGTCGATGGTGGGACGCAGCGGCTGCCGCGCATTGTTGGGCTGGGGCGCGCGCTCGAGATGATCTTGACCGGGCGCGCCGTCCACGCACAAGAAGCGCTCGCATGGGGCCTTGTGAACGAGGTCGTGCCCGCAGGCAAAGCGCTTGACCGCGCCCGTGAGCTGGGGCGCACCCTCGCCAGCTTCCCGCAGACGTGCCTGCTCAACGATCGGCAGGCGGTTTATGACGGGCTGGGGCGCGACCTTGTAGAAGGGCTGACGATTGAGGCGCGGCTCGGCCAAGCGACCGTCAGCAGCGGCGAGACGCTGAGCGGCGCCCAGCGCTTCGCCGCAGGTCACGGGCGCGGTGGCCGTTTCGACGATCTGGCCTGAGCCGCCGTCTGCTCTGGCATCTGGCAGCGGCGCGGGGCTGAAGCCTGCCATCCGCGCCTGTAACTTTCTATTTTCTGCTTCTTTAACCCCTGCCCATGCCCATCGCTGCTGCGCAGGTTAAGCCTAGAGCCTGCCTGCGCAACGCGCTACAATGCCTGCACGAATAGCAAGGGGGAACCCACCCATGAACATCTTAGATTATGGCCGGATTTTGCTGCGGCGTGGTTGGATCCCGTTGGTGTTGGCAGTGCTGGCAGGGGTTGGCGCCTACTTCTTCAGCCAGATGATGACGCCCGTCTACCGCTCGACGCAGACGATTCTCGTCGTCCCCTCGCGCAGCGACAACGGCTTGACGCTGGCGGCGGTGCAGCTGCTCAACAACCGCGTGGCCTATCTGCAAAGCGACCTCGTCGCCCAGCGCATCATCGACCAGCTTCAGCTCGACATGCTGCCCTCGGATCTGCGGACGCGCACGACGATTACCCCGCTGCGCGAGAACTTGACGATCCAGATCGACGTGGATATGGAAGCGCCCAGCCCTGAAGCCGCCGACCGCCTCATCAACCCGATCACGGCAGCGTGGGGCGCAGCGCTCATCCAGTATCAGAATCAGCTCAACCAGAACGCCCGCAGCGAAGACCGCATCACCGCCCAGCCGCAGGACAACCCACGCGTGAGCCTGCTGCGCCCCAACACGCGCATCAACGTCTTGATTGGCGTGCTGGCCGGGCTGTTCGTCGGCGCGGTGATCGTGTTCGCGCTGGAATTCATGGAGAGCGGCATCGTCCGCAGCCGGGCCGACATGGAGCGCGACGGCTTCGTCGTGCTGGCTGCCGTGCCGGATGCCGCCTGAGCTGCTGATGATGGATCGCGCGGTCATCTTCACGCTGGGCGCGTCGGTCGTGGCGCTGCTCCTCATCTTGGAGCTGGTGCGCCGCCGCCGCCTGCGTGAAGGCTACTCGCTGCTGTGGCTGGGGATTGCCGTTGGGATGATTGTGCTGGCGGGCTGGCGCGATCTGCTCCACGGCTTGTCTGCGCTGGTTGGGATCACCTACCCGCCCAACCTGCTGTTCCTGCTGGCTGTGCTGGCTATCTTGGCGATGCTGCTGTACTTCTCGACGGTCATCAGCCGCCTGACGCAGGAAAACCGTGAGCTGGCGCAGCGCTTCGCCCTGCTGCAATTTGAGCTAGAGCGCATTCGGGAACGTGCCGAAGCCGTACATGATCATCGCCAGCAGCAGCGCGAGCACCAAGATGCCGACGTAGCCGATCAAGGGGGAGAGCATCGCGTTTGACCAACGGTTGGTATCCTCAATCGTCCCCGCCACCGCCATCTCATTCGGGTTGAGCGGGGGCAGCCGCTCTGCTTTGGTGTACTTCAGCCGGACGGGCAGCAGCCACGCAATCGTCGCCCCGCCGATGAAGCCGCCGATGTGCGCCCAGTTATCGACGCGCGAGCCGGGCACGAACCCGATGAACGTGAACGCCCCCAGATACACCAAGTTCTGAATCAGCACCTGCCGGATGCGCGCTGGCCCGAACATCTGTCGATTGGTGTACAGGAACACCATCTGCGCCGCCCACACCGCGAGGATCGCGCCGCTGGCCCCCACGCTGGGGATGGCGTAGTTGCCGATACCCGCGCTGGCCACCGACCCTGCCAGCCCGCCCAAGAAGTAGATCGCAAGGAACCGCTGCTGCCCATAGAACATCTCGACATCGCGCCCCAGCGTGTACAGCGCGAACATGTTCAAGACGATGTGCGGCAGGCTGGCGTGCAGGAACATCGCGGTGAGCAGGCGCTGGAACTGCAAATCGCCCAGCACCGCCGCTGGGAATAGTGCGCCCCACTGGAACAACTCTGGCGCGAACTGCGTCAAGCCATACAGGGCGATGTTGACTGCGATCAACCCGTAGGTGATCGATGGGGTGCGTTCGGCCACTTCCACACGGATGCGCACGCGGGCGTTGATAGCTTCATCGCGTGCGTCGTCGTCGTCCGGGGGCACTTCAAGCGGGTGGCGGGGTGGTTGTGTCATGGATGCATCCTAACGATACTAAGCAGTTGAAAGTTGAAAGTAAGCAAGTCGAAAGTCTCGTCAACTTTCCGTACATTCCGGGCGTGTCTCAATGGTTACTAGCTTCGACCGTGAGCGGTGATCGTGACATCGTGCCGTTGTCGATGGGCGCAAGCCCTCATCCCCAACCCCTTCTCCCGAAGGAGAAGGGGTAAGTCCCCTCTCTACGGGAGAGGGGATTTAGGGGTGAGGCCTGACCAACGGGTACGATGTCATGCCCGCCACCATCGCCCAAAGCCAGTAACATTTACACAATCGTGCATCGCCACTACAGTGGACACTTTCTACTTTGCCACTGTACTTCACAGACGTTAAGCCCATCTAAATGTGTGGTAGGTGGTCGCAGCGCGTCGTGCCTTCGATCTCGAGCACAAAGTCCGCGCCGAAGGCCAGCGCAGGCGTGAGCGCGCCCGCAGGCGACTCCGCCAGTGTGCGTTCGATGACGGGGATGGCAGCCCGCGCGGTGAACTCATACCCCTCGGCGGTTTCGAGCCACGCCTCGGCGCTGCCGCCGATCTCGTCGCTGGCGCAGGCGTAAAGGTTGCTGCGGCCAGCGGCACGCGCTTGGGCGTTGGGGCCGGTGATCGTGCGATCCAGCACCGCGCCGATTAAACGGCGCAGCGCTGCGCTGCGCAGCACGCCCGCCGCTGCCCCGCCCACGCTGGCCAGCGCCATCGCGCGCGGTGGGAACGGCATGTAGGCCGTGATGTTGGGGATGCGCGTGGTGCGGTAGGCGGTGGCCACGTCGCCCCACGGGATCGGGATCGAACGCAGCGTGCCGTTCAGGTAGCGGATGTCTTTAGCCCCGCGCCCCAGCGGCTGGCTGACGATGCGCCCGTCGCGCCGCACCTGCGCCCCCTGCGGCAGCATCTCCAGCAGGCTGCGCGCCGTGCCCGCGCTCACTTGAGTGAGGGCTTGGATGCCGATCTCAAGGGTGCGCGCGTGCGGGACTTGCGCCGCGACATATGCCGCCAAGCAGTCCGACGGGATCACGTCGAAGCCCACGCCGCTGATGAGCGCCACGCCGGTCTTGCTGGCCACCTCGTCGTAGCGGAAGGTGTTCTCGAACACGTGGATCTCGCCGGTGATGTCCAGATAGTGGGTGTGCGTGGCGAGGCAGGCGCGGATCATCGGGTCGGCGGTGTAGGTGAACGGCCCGGCAGCGTGGTAGACCAGCTCGACCTCGGCAGTGTAGCGGGCGATGGTCGTCACATCGTCTAGCGGGAAGGCGGCATACTTGAAGCCGTAGCGCCGCCCCAGCTGGCGCAGCACAGACTCGCTGCGGCCTGCCAGCAGCGGGCGATGACCGTGCGCGGCGGCTTGTTCCACCACCAGTTGGCCAGTGTAGCCGGTTGCACCGTAGAGCATCCAGCGGGCGTCGCGCATGAGGCGTCTCTCCGTGTGTCAGGTGTACATGAGCAGCTATGTTGCGATGGATCACTGCGACGCGCTAGAGGCTGAAGCCTCCTTCAGGGGGCGCGCTTTAGCCGGATGCTTTAGCGTCCGGCGTCCGACCCATTCACAATGAGTCACTCGCAGGTTACGGGTTGTCATTATACTGGGCATTTTGTACAATGAGGATGCTGGCTCCGTAGCTCAGCGGCAGAGCAGGTGCCTTTTAAGCACTTGGTCGCTGGTTCGAATCCAGCCGGAGTCATAAGCGCCCACCGAGGCGCTTTTTTGTTGGCTGCGTCTGCAAAGCTTCATCCCCCAACCCCCTTTCTCGTAGTGGCCTGCCTTCAGCCATAACATGGAGCAAGGAGCTAAAGTCCCCTCTCCTATGGGAGAGGGGATTTAGGGGTGAGGTTCCCATGGGAGAGGGGATTTAGGGGTGAGGCTCAGCCACGCGCAGGTAGGCCTCGACCTGCTCAGCGGCGATGGCCGCCTCCACGTTGAAGTTGTACATCGCGCCCTTGCCCTTGTACCACACCCCCACCAGATACAGCCCCGGGTAGCCCAGCACCTGCCGACCGTTGGGGTGCTGAGTGCGATCCAGCAGCGGCCACCCGCGCTGACCGTTGGGGCCGACGTCGTACTCGCACGGTGTGCCCGCTTCGAAGAAGGTGTCGCTGTACTGCATCGGGATCTTGAGGTAATCGTGCAGCACTGGCTCATAGCCCGTCGCCATGACGACTGTATCGACCGTGAGCGCTGAACCGTCGGTCAAGATCACCGCATCCGGGGTGAAGCAGCGCGGCGCAGCGACCGGATGCACCTTGCCCGCACGGATCGCGTTCAGCAGTTCCGGGCCTTGATAGGCGGTGATTGCCGTCTTGCTCATCGGCAGACCGTAGCGCGTCAGGTCGCCGAAGTCTTGACGACTCACGAGGCGCATGATGCGTTGGCACAGCGGCTTAGGCAGTCGCTCGGTGAGCATCATCCACCCGTGGGTGGGCAGGCCGAAGGGGTAGCGCCGCTTGAGCGCCAACCCGCTGCGAATCCCGATGCTGACGTGGGCGGCCACCTCTGCGCTGGCCACGGCGATATCGACCCCGCTGGGGCCAACCCCCACCACCAACACGCGCTGGCCTGCCACCTGCGCCGGATCGCGGAAGTCGTGGGCGTGCAGAATCGTCCCTCTGAAATCAGCCATGCCGTCGAAGCGCGGCATCACGGGGCGGTTCCAGACGCCGGTCGCGCTGATCACAGCGCGGAAATGCTCCACGCCGCGCGTGCTTTCCACGCGCCACCGGCTGCCTTCGGGCCGCACATCGTGAACGTCAACCCCGTACTCAATCGGCGGGCGGTGCTTGGCCACATAGCGCAGCAGATAAGCGTGATACTGCTTGCCTGATGGGAACAGCCCGTAATGCAGTGGAAAGCGCATATCGGGCATGTGCGAGAAGAAGCGCGTCGTGTTCAACCGCAGCGAGGGGTACAAGCTCGCCCACGTGGAACCTGCGATCTGCGCCCGTTCGTAGATCACATGGGGGATGCCGCGCCGTTTAAGCGCGACCGAGCTGGCGATACCCGCTGGGCCAGCGCCGATGATGAGAACGTCTGCTGTGGTGGGGGTCATGCTGCTTGTCCAGTTGGTTCGTCATCATTCTAGCAACCTTGCGCCGCCCGTGGCCAGAGAACGCTTGATGAGGAAACGCGCGCACATCGCAGCCGGCGCGGCAGTCCTCGAGCGCATTTACCCCCTTGCTGCGCTGGGCGCAGTTGACTACACTCAGGCCATGATGTCCCCCCCGAACAAGCCTGAGGACTGCCTGCTGTCTGTATGAACAA
>JBDNCV010000165.1:0-7950 GCA_046719465.1 Anaerolinea sp. | reverse complement strand
GTGAACATCAAACCCCAAAGCACAGCAAACCCCACCGTGAACGCCCCCAGCAGGCGCGCTCGCCACACCGCCATCGGCAGCAGCGCCCCCACGCCCAAGACAGCCCCCAGCACGCCCGCGGTGATCGCCGTTTGATCGAACGCCAGCCCATTCACAGCGTAGTACGTTGGAATGAGCAGCAGCGTCACGCTCAACGCGCCGAGCAGCCACCGCGTGACCGTCATCGGCTCATGCTGAGCGCGCCGTGCCAGCTCCACAATGGCCCAGCCGCCCAACAGCGCCAGCGCTGAGTACAGCGGCAGGAAGTAGCGCATGGTCATCACCCACTGCTGCCCCATGAAGCCAAAGTAGACCAGCACCCACGCGAACAAGAACAAATTCCGCGTGGAGCCAAGCCGCCGCGCGATCAACTGCCAGCCAGCCCAAGCCCACCCGAACCACGCCAGCAGCGCGGGCGCAATCCCCATCCCCCACAAGAAAATATCTTTGAGCGGGTAGACGTAGTCCATCCGCCCCACCCACTGATAGTTGGGCGGCGCATCGCTGGCCCCGCTCACGCCGAACTGCGCGCTGGCGATATCTGCTAAGAAGCGGTCGTTCGGCAGCAGCCCAAAGAAGCCCGGCCCTTGAAAGGCATAAGGGTTGGCAACGCGAAACGCCAGCGCCGTCATGAACCCCGCCAGCAGCAGCCCGCTCACCGCGCGCGAGATCATGCGCGTGCGGATCGTAGCAGGCAGCGCGCGATCCAACGCGGGCAGCGTGTAGACGATCATCGCCAGCCCCACCACGCCCACCAGCGGCAGCAGGTTGATTCGTCCCGCCAGCGCAAACCCAAACGCGACCCCAAACACTGCATAGTAGAAGTAACGCCCGCGATCCTGCACGCCGACCGCCGCCCACAGCGCCAGCGCCACCCAAAATGCGCTGATGGCGTTCACCGTGCCGAAGTGCGCCTTCTGAATCGCCAGCGGCGCGGCCGCGTAGATCAGCGCCGCCAGCAGCCCCGTCCAGCGGTTGTGCAGGCGCGCCCCCGTGAAAAAGACGAAGATGATCGTCCCCACGTCGAAGAACGCGCTCAGGAAGCGCCAGATCACCGCCTGCCCGGGCCACTCGAAGATGTGCGGGGCGATCTGCTCCAGCTCGCGGTGCACCTGCACCCCCGCGTAGGCCATGAACAGCGGCAGCGTGCCATAAGCATAGAAGCCCGCCCCGCTGTTATGCGGGTTAAGGTTGGAGCAGCGCGTGTCGAAGAAGCCGCCCACGCCGCCCGTTGCCGGGTAGAGCATCAGGCAGCGCGCGCGCTGTATCTCCTCCGACGTAAGCTGCTCAAAGCTGTTGACTGTCCCATCCATCACCGGCAGCAGGTTGAGCGGCACGCCGACATCAACCAGCACCGCATCCACCCGCCCCGCAGCCACATCCGCCACGGCGCTGTCAGGGTCATTGTAGACGGTTACGCGCCCACTGCGGACGAGGTACTGCGCGAAGGCCTCACCCTTTGAGCCGCGCAGCACCCCCAGCGTCATCTCGGCGTCGTTCATGAGCGTGGTGCGGTTCACCCCGCTGTTGACGCGCGTCAGCAGGCGCTGCGCTGGAAAGTTGTTGGGATCGTTGGTGAAATCAAGACCGCCGCCCACCAGCGGCAGCAGGTTCATCGTCAGGAAGCGCTCATCGGGGTGGCTGCCGCTGAAGTCGTCCCAATTCAAGCCGACGTAGCGCAAATAGCCGCCCAACAGCACCACCAGCGCCAGCAGCGGGTAAACCACCACACGGCGCGACCAAAAGGAAGCTGTCATGTTGGCCGTCGTCAAATCATCGCTCTTTCTGCGCTTGCGGAACGATTGCTTGCTATCGCTAGATACACACTCATGGGCGCGTTTCCTCAGCGCTGCTTGCGGGGTTCAAGAAGGCTTGCAAGCCTCCCTCGGTCAGCGGCGGCGCCACAAAGTACTTGAAGTCGTCGCCCTGCTGGTATGAAATGTGCAGAATTTCGCGCCCCTCTGGGAACCATGCCAGAAGCTGCTCACTCGTCGCGCGGTCGTCCCGATGGTAGAAGAAGAGCATCGGGCGATTCGGATCAAAGCGGAACTTGGGCACAGCGTTGAGCGCCGTCTGGATGAAATCCGGCACATAATCGACGGCGTGGGGGCGGTCGTCGTCGAGGTTGAGGTCGTAGACGCCGTTCGGCCAGCGGTCTTCCATCCCCGCTGCCAGCCCCACCGCCCGATGATCCCACCAGTTGGGGTACGCGATCAAGAAGGCGTTGCCGAATGAGCCGCCGCTCGCCACAAAGTCGCGCAGGATTTGGCCGCCTTCGCTGTGCGGCAGTGCATTGCTGAGGTAGCTTTCAGGAAAGCGGTTCATATATACGTCAAAGTTGAGCGTGTAGCTGGCCGCCAGCGGTACAATGAACACCACCGCCCCCAGCATGCGCATCACAGCGCTTTCCCGCAGACGCGCCAAGCCATCCGCCACCAGCGCCAGCGGCAGCGCCGCGATCAGGTAGACCATCGGCAGCGCCCCTGAGGTGCGCGTAAAGCTGGGGTTTTCAATCGGGTAGGCAATCGACAGCGCGCTCGGCAGCAGCATCACCCCCAACGCCAGCGGGATCATGGCGTAGACCACATCGCGTCGTCGCCATGCCAGCGCCACCCAGCCCACCGACCCCACCAGCAGCAGCGCCCCGCTCCATGCGTCCAGCGCCGGATAGTTGGGGTAGTTGTTGATCCACGCCACGTCACCCTTCCAATGGAACATGAGCAGCGCGTTCCGCACGTTGCCGAACAGCACGGGCAGATTTCCAACGAAGGCGTTGAAGCGCTCCTCAACCGTGGCATCGCGCAGCACCAGCATCCCATTGGGGAGCCGTTCTTCAATGACGTCATCCCCCAGCAGGCGGCCAAAGGTGCGCCGCAGGAACTGCTCGGGATACTGCGTCGTGTAGTGGATCATCGGCAGGAACGCCACCATCGCCACCAGCACCAGCGCCGCCAAGTTGCCGATCACTCGCAGCCGTGCGCGCCGCTGCCACCAGATGAACAGCAGCGCCATCACCGCGCCCAGCACGACAACCACTGGCAGCATCCGCACCGCCTGATAAGTGTAAAGCCCGAAGCCGAGCACCAGCCCAACCTTGAGGTAGTCGCCGATGTCGTTGGAACGCATGGCCCGCGCTAAATACAGCAGCAGCAGCGCCGCCACCAACGGCGTGAGCACAATCCGCAGCCCCAACCGTGTGATCGTCACATCCCAGAAGCTCACGGCGATCAAACCCGTCAGCGCCAGCCCCATCAGGATGCGCAGGCGTGGTCGCTCGGTTCGCATCAGGTCATAGCCCAACCAAAACATAAACGGCAGGATGAGGATGCTCTCGATCACCTTGAGCAGCTTGAGCGATTCATAGGTCATCCCCTGCCCGGGCAGCGAGGCAAACACCGCCATGGCGTACATCTGAAACGGTTCACGCCCGCCGTTGTTCGCAAAGAAGATGTTGCGGCTTCCCTCGCGCACGCGCTGCGCATCGAGGATTTTCTCCACGTGGTCGCTCGTCATCTCGGGCGGGATGGCCGTCAGGTTTTGCGGGCTGCCGTTGAGGTTGTAGAGTCGGTAGAACGACCCGACCGCAACGATCACGCCCAGCGCGAGGATGACCCACGCATAGCGCTTGTACTCGGCGCGGCGCACCGCCAGCGCTCTATCGCGGATGCGCGCGGGCAGGTTCCACCAGCGGCGCGGCGCAAACGCCATCGTCACCATGAACACGCTCCCCAACCACGCCACAACCCCCAGATCTGTGATGAAGTTGTTGGCTGTGTTAAACCACGTGACAACGCACAAGCCGCTGCCGATGAGCAGCAAGAACGGGCGCGCCGGATGAATCCGCATATACCACGGCAAATCCCATTCCGCGGCGGCGTCGTCAGCGGGCGCTTCAGGCTTACGCGGGAACCACTGCCGCCCCCGCGCCCACACGATGAGCGCCGCCAGCCCTGCCAGCAGCAAGGTCAGCGCGCCCTGTCCAATCATGGACGTGATGTAGGCTGTGTCGCGCTGGAGCACGAGAACCTCATCGCTGGCATCGGCCCAGAAGCTTAGGCCGTGCAGCGCCAGCCAGATCACCAGCGCCCATGAAACAGCCAAGGCTCGCCCGCGCCACGTGCTAGCGCGCACGCGCTGCCAGATGACCGCGCGATGCGGCAGCAGCTCCCCGATGAGCCACACCACCGCCGCGATCAAGAACCAGCCCGCGCCTTCGATGAGCTGGGGGTTCTCCGTGCGAAAGGGGTGATTAGCCACCATAACCGTTGCCCCGCGCAGCGCCAGCACAAACGCCACCACGAACAGCCCTAGCTGGCCGAGCCGTTCCCGCGCGGCGATGTGCTCCGTTTCTGGCACGGGGGCAGTCACCGGCGCGCGCGGCGCAGGCGGCGGATTCTCCCACTTGAACGGCTGCGCAGGGCGCGCGGCCTCTGGCGCGATGACGTGGCGCAGCGCAGCCACAGTAGCGCGGGGCCGTCGTAGGAACTGGCCTAATACCACCGTGAGGTCAAGCTCTTCAAATTCGCGCAGGGCCGCCGCCGCGTCCATCGGTTCAGCGCGCGCCACGTTCTGGCGCGTGTCGAACGCCTCATCCTCAGAGGCCGAGTCCCAAGTCGGACGGTTATCGTCCAGCATGTGGCTTGCGCCCTTTCATCGCCAAGTTGACAGTCGAGCGCCCTTCTGGCTCATCGAGCTTGTTCGGGCGGTCAAACAAGTTGAAGATCGCCAGCCCGAGGTTGATCGGGTTCAGCAGGCTTCCACGGTTCTGGTCAAAGGTTAGGCGGTTGGCCGCCGTCGCCATGCTCGCCGGCAGCGCCCCCCGCTCCAACAGCGGCATACCGATACCATACACCAGATTGTGTATGAACGGAAACGCATAGTGCGTGAAGCGACGCTCCGCCTCCACCTCAAACCCAGCCGACTGCACCTGATAGCGCAGCTCCTCCATCGTGTACAGGCGCACATGGTTCGCCCAGATGCCGGCGAACATCCCATGTTGAATGTGCCGATTGAACAGAAATTCCAGCGTCTTGTTGATCGGATCCCACCAGAAGGGGTAGTTGGCGTGCGGCACTGTGATCGCCAGCACGCCGCCGGGCTTGAGGACGCGGTACGCCTCGCGCAGCGCCTGTTGATCGTCCTCGACATGTTCCAACACTTCGCTGTAGATCACTGCGTCGAACGTTTCATCAGCGTAGGGCAGCGCGTAGATGTTGGCGTTATGGATCGGGATATCGAGATGCCCCACGTTGCGCTGCGCCTTTTGCAGCACGCCCCAGTCTAAATCAGCCCCCACGATCCGACACCGGCTCACATACCTGAACATGTTCAGGTAAAAGCCGCGCCCGCACGGCATGTCAAGGATCGTCATCTCATCCGTCGGGTTGACCCACTCAAAGATAGTCTGCACGCGCTTTTTGAAGGCCATGTCGGCCTCGTTGCGCGTCATGTGGGCGATCACCTGCGGGTCGATCATGAGCGCCTCCGCGCATGAGCCAGCAGCACCTCCTCGTAGCGATCCACCGTCTCGCTGAACGAGAAGCACTGCTCGATGAACTCACGCGGCTTGAGATAGGCCTCACGGTTGCGCAGCACCTCCACAATCGCCTCACCGATGGACGCTGCGTCGCCCTGCTTGGCCAGCTTGCCCATGCCGGTCACCGTCACCGGCACGCGCCCCCCCGGGATGTCAGTCATCACCATCGGCGTGCCGCTTAACATCGACTCTACTTGGGCGAGCGCGAAGCACTCAGTATCGCTCGGCAGCACCATCACATCGCACGCCGCGTAAAAGTCGGCCATGTCCTGTGGATTATCCAACAACCCCAAAAAGATCAACTGGTCACGGTACTGCTGTACCAACGGCTGTAGTCGCTGCCATGTGTTCTCATAGGGGATGTCATATTGGCCAGCGAACACCAAGCGCGCGCTGCGGCAGTGTTGATTGACGACCTCGAGCGCGCGGATCGCAAGGTCAGGCCGTTTTTCCTCCACAAAGCGCCCGGGGTAGCCGATGATCGGCCCGCCTGCACCCCACTGGGCGCGCAGCTCGGCCACACGCTCTGGGCGCGGCGGCGGGATGAAAATCGGCGGGTAGATCACCGTCGTCTTGTGGAGGAAGGGTTTCAAGTAGTACGAATTCTCAGCGTAGTCTTGGCTGTAGCCGATGAGCTGGCCCGCCCGCCGCGCCATGAACTTGTAGAACAGGAACATCACATCGCGGATGAAGCGGTTGGCCAAGCCGTCAGGCAGCACCAGATCGCCGTGGTGTGTGGCCACGATCTTCACCCCTGCAAACTGCGCCAACACCGCCATCAGCGCCGTCTCCAACATGGGCGTGTGAATGCTGACGACATCCGCCTGCCGCATAGCGAAATAGGCTGCCCACGGAAAGGCCGGCATGATCATGCCGCGGCTGATCTGAATCGGCGCCCACAGCCGGATGATGCGCACGCCGTTGTGCACAACTTCATCGCGCGGCAAGCTGGGATGGTATCGTGCCGTCAGAACCGTTACCTCATGGCCCCGCCGCGCCAGCTCCTCCGCCACGCTCTGCACGTGGAGGGTAAGGCCTGTTCGATGTGGATAGTAGTACAACAAGCTGATGAGGATTTTCAAACGACGTTTAGCCTGCATATTCACCCTTCGCGCCGCGCATCTGGCGCACGCCTCGCTGGAGTTGGCCCAGCGTCACCCCCTCTTGGAACATACCGACGACCCCCGTCGCCGCATGTACCAGCACATTCACCGCGTGGACGAGCAGCGCGAACGCCGCTAAGCGGCTGAAATCGCCATAGCCCAGCGCTTGCAGCGCCACCACGATTGACCACTCATACGTCCCCAAGTTCCCCGGCACAGCAGGCACGGCAATCGCAAACGCCGCCGCCGCAATGTACAGCGCCGTTGCCAGCCAATCCCCCGCGCCAAACACCGCCACCATCAGGAAGTAGCCCGCAATGATCGACAATGACCAGCTTAACGCTGTCCAACCCACCAACCGCAGCGCCGAACGCCACTGCGTCAGTGGGGCAATGCCGTCCAGAAATTGATCGAGCCACACCCGCAGCCGTTCTTGCCCCAACGGCGGAACGCCCCGCGACAGTCGATCGTGCAGCCGATGCAGCCAACGGCGATTTGCCGCCGCGACGATCAGCCCGCAGAAGCCCACGGTCACCATCACTGCGCCTACCCCGCCAGCGGCACGCAGCTCATCCGGCACGGGCGCAAACGCCAGCCCTACCAGCACCATGAGCACTACCGCCAGCAGATCCAGCAGGCGCTCCACCACGATCGAGCTGATCACCCGCATCGGGCGCACTTTGCCGTCCTCCACCTGCGACATGAGAAAGACGCGCGCCACCTCGCCCAAGCGCAGCGGCAGCACCCCGTTCACAAGATAGGCGACGTTCATGATGCTGAACACGCGCAGCAGCGGCAGCCGTTCCGCGAGTAAGGCGCGCCAGCGCAGCGCCCGCGCCACCAAGCCCAGCAGCAAAAACAGCAAACACGGGAGGACATAGGCATAATCCGCGTCCAGCAGTGCTTGGCCAAAGGCCTCCAGTTGAATTTGTGATGCAATAAACGCGATGGCCAGACCGCTGATGACGATTCCCAGCAGCCCCACACGCACACGCTTAGCTCGTTCCAAGCGTCTCCCTCAAGTGCTAGACATCGGTTGGCTATTCTAGCATGGTTTTTGAGCAAGCTACAGAAGCGGTCACCCCAAGGCGTGTCTAAACAAGGAGTGTCTAAAATGGTGGCGATGCGCGATCTACCCCTTACCCTGTCTGGCCTGCAGTCATGTTGACTAGCTTCGACCGTGAGCCGTGACACGGACAACGTGTCGTGATCGATGGATGGCAAGGCCTCATCCCCAACCCCTTCTCCCGGCGGAGAAGGGGCAAGTCCCCT
>JBDNCV010000164.1:0-7956 GCA_046719465.1 Anaerolinea sp. | reverse complement strand
AACATGCCGCCGCGATCGATGAAGCTGCGCCCGAAGGTTTGCCCATCGCTGACTAGCAGCCCTGTGATCAGGTGCTCGGGCGTGAAGAAATTCGCGTTGACGATGACGGCGGCGTTGGGCAGCTCGGTTTGCCATTGACCGATCAAGCGTGGCTCACCGGGCCGATAGTGGACGCGGAACTGCACCAAGGCTGGGTCTAAGCGCACGACGACCATTTGAGCGAGCGCGGACTGCAGCGGCGTGATCGTGCGCACTTCTATCCCCGCGGCGAGCTGCTGCCAATCGGCGTTTTGTGGGTTGGCAGGGGCGGTGGGCTGCTCGGTGGGCAGCGGCTCAATCTGGGCGCTGCCGCGCACAATCGGCTGTGGAACGTCCACCGTGGCACAGGCGGAGAGAAGCAGAATAACGGAGAGCAAGGTGAGATGGGGCATTCGCAAGCTGTTTTTGATCTTGATTTTCATGAGGTATGATGCTACAGTATTCAACACACGAACAGGGCGATTAGCTCAGCCGGCTAGAGCGCACGGTTCACATCCGTGAGGTCGGGGGTTCGAGCCCCTCATCGCCCACAAATTCAACTCCACCTTTCCGGTGGAGTTTTTTGTTTGTGAATGGTCAATGCAGCGTGTCAAAGGCTGTGGCGGATTGTAAACCGAATGTGCACTTCGCCCCCCTCGTCAAGCTGCTCTGCCTTGCGCACGTCTGCGCGAATGGGTACTAAGTATGCATCGTCCTTAGGGATGAGCGAGGTATACCAAGTAGTATTCCCGATTTGCACATCTACTGGGATCACCCCCCAACCATAGGTGACGCTGCTGGCGATGGCTTTGATGTCTTGACTTTCGTCCGCTGGAACGGTCACAAAATACCATGGCGCAGGCCCGCGCCAATACCAGATGCGCCCAGTAAATTCGATCTCCACGACTCCTCCATGTCTTCATACTGTGCCTTAGCATAGAGGCAGTCATAGGTTTGCGCCAATGTGACTTATCACGTCTGTCGCGCACGCTGGCACTACGCGGGGTATAAACGCTTCGTGCTATAATTGAAGCGGCATTCAATTATTGGTTCCACCACAAGGATTAGGCGAGAAATGGGGTATGAAAAGGTTGTCGTCCCGGCGCAGGGCGACAAAATTCGTTTTGTTGATGGCAAGATGATCGTGACGGATAACCCTATTTTGTTGTTCATCGAGGGGGATGGCATCGGCTACGACATCATGACGGCCAGCAAGCGCATCTGGGATGCAGCAGTTGAAAGAGCTTATCACGGTAAGAAAAAAGTGAGCTGGATGGAGGTCTACACCGGCGAAAAGGCCGCGGGCATCTACGACGGGAACTACATGCCGGAGGAGACGTTCGACGCGCTGCGGGAGTTCAAAGTGGGGATCAAAGGGCCGCTGACAACGCCCGTGGGCGGCGGATTTCGCAGTTTGAACGTGACGCTGCGTCAAGTGCTTGACCTGTATCAGTGTATCCGCCCTGTGCGCTACTATCAGGGTGTGCCCAGCCCACTTCGGCATCCTGAGGATATTGATGTTGTGATCTTCCGTGAGAACACCGAGGACATCTACGCTGGGATCGAGTACGAGGCGGGCAGCCCGGAGCAAGCCACGCTGGAGAAGTTCCTGCGTGAGGAAATGGGCGCGACCAGCTTCTTTGAAGGCAGCGGCTTGGGCATCAAACCCATCAGCGAGTTCGGCAGCAAGCGCTTGATTCGTGCCGCGATCAAGTACGCGATTGAGCGCAAGCGTAAGAGCGTGACGCTCGTCCACAAGGGGAACATTCAGAAGTTCACTGAGGGCGCGTTCATGAAGTGGGGCTATGAGCTGGCCGCGCAGGAGTTCCCCAACGAGACGATCAGTTGGGCCGAGGTCGAAAAGAACCACGGTGGCAAGGTTCCCGCGGGCAAGATCTTGATCCAAGACACGATTGCCGACATCATGTTCCAGAAGATGCTGCTGCGCCCGAGCGAACACGACGTGATCGCCACGACCAACTTGAACGGGGACTACCTAAGCGACGCCATCGCTGCGGAGGTAGGAGGCGTAGGCATCGCGCCCGGGGCCAACGTGGGCGATGAAGTGGCGCTGTTCGAGGCGACCCACGGCACTGCACCCAAGTATACCAACCTCGATAAGGTTAACCCGGGGTCGCTGCTGTTTAGCGGCGTGATGATGCTAGAGCACATCGGGTGGTTTGAAGCCGCTGACCTCATCACGCGCGCGTATGAAAAGACAATCGCGGATAAGGTGGTCACGTATGACTTTGCCCGTCAGATGGAAGGCGCAAAAGAGGTCAAGACGAGCGAGTTTGCCACGGCCTTGATCGACAACATGGCGCGCCTGTGATGGTCTGCGCCGCCGTGAGTCAAAGATGAGAAATGGAAAATGCCCCTCACATGGAGGGGCATTTGATTGGTCTGGTGAAGCGGTGTAAAAACTTTATATCAATAAATTTAACTTGCTGCTTCACCTAACTTATACTTACATCATAGGCAGGATGGCCGTTTTTGTCAAGCAGATTTAACAAAAGCCCCAGCTATGCCTGTGTCGGCGTTTCCACATTTACACCCCATAGGTGCGGCTGATGTAGTCTAGCGCATGCCGTCCGATGTCACTTTGCGGCGGGAACTCCGACGAGATGATCTCGACCATCGTACCCTTTTCTGCCCATTCAAACAGGCGGCGGCTCTGCTCGTTGCTGCCCATCACACAGCCGAAGGTGCTGGCGTTGCCGATCTGCCCATCGTCGAGGTAGGTTCCGTTGGGCAGCAAGACTGCGCCGTGGAACCCGTTCATGAGGCCCGGGCTGATCTCGTAAATGCCCATGAAGTAGGACATCTCCCATTGAGAGCAGCCTGCCTCACCGCACAGGCTGAAGCCGCTCCCATAAGCTTTTTCTGCATGGCTCAAAATTTGGAACACGCCCGGGATGGTGGGCGCATCACGCCGCCCGATGGAGACGCGCCAGCTCATGACGACCTCACCGTTTTCATAGGCGACGAGGTAGCGCCGGTCGAGGTCAACTACGATGCGCTTATTCGGCACGGGGGTGAGCGGCACGACTAGATCGCGGGTCGGCAGGTTGATAATCGTGCCGACGGCGAGCTGGTTCCAGTTGATGTTGGGGTTGACCTCGGCGATCAGCCCGAACGGGATGCCCATGCGGCGGGCGATGCGCTGGCCCCAATCGCCGCGCTGCACTTCAAGGGTGGTTGGCTCATAACGCACGCGCAAATAGGCACGGTCGCTCAATTGATCAAGCGCGGCTTGAAGCTGCGCGACAGCTTCACGCGGATCGAGATAACGTCGCTGGCCTTCGCTGCGCAGTTGACCGTTGATCGCCTCAAGGAAGGCGCGGAAGGCAGGCTCACGCACGGTGAGGCCGCGCGGCCCAACCGCCAGCCAGCGGGCGATTTCCTCGCGGGTGCTCGTCCATGGGGTGGTTTCGTTGGTGAACGGATCATAGCCGATCAAGCGGAAGTTCTGCTCGATGAAGCGCTGCGCATCGGCGAGGTAGGGCGTGGCGTCGATGGAGTTGGGCGGGGTGGCCTTCGTCAGCAGGTCGAGCCGTCCGCTGCGCACGATCTGCGCTGGGTTGCGCGTGATGTTCTCTAACACGAGCATGATGTCCAGCTCACGACTGGGGGAGCCGGGCACGCCGACGAGTTGATTGTCGCGCCATGCAAAGCCCGCGTCGTAGGCGGGCACATAGACTGTGTCCACAAGGCTGAGCAGATAGCTTTGCGCAGTGGCAAAGTCTGTGTCGAGAATGGGGGCGATCTCATAGCCCATCGGGAAGCCCTGCCAGCGCACGTCCATCGCCTGCTGCGCCATCGTGCCGCTGTCGAGTGTGAGGCCGAGCTGGCTCGGTGTGATCGTTTGCAAGCGATTCCCGGCCAAGTAGACGTCAATCCGGATGCGCTCATTCCATGTGGTTTGAATGGCGCGGTTGGCATCGTCAAGCGACAGGCCCGCAAGCGGCGTGTTGAGCGCCCACACGTTGTAACCGACCACCGGCGAGAAGATCGTGCCCAGCACGAACAGGACGATCACAATGGCCAGCAGACCAGCGCCGATGCGAAAGGCTGGTGTGTGGTGGCGCAGATACCATAGAAAATCCAGCAGTTGAACCCAGCGCTTGCCAAAATCAGGCAGGCGGATGTTGGGGGCAGCGCTCTTGCTGCGGTTGGCCTCGCTCAACGGAACGACCATGCTCTGGCGCTTTCGGCGGCTTTCCTGCCGTTGGCGTGCGGCGCGTACCCGATGACGACCAGTGTCCATTCGTTCTTGTCCTAAATTCTTACCTGCACCTATTTTACGCCATTTACGCCGAATTGCATGGGTTTGACCTGATGCCGCTCACACAATCGCCCGCTGGCAGCGTTGGCAGATCGTAGGTGGGCAAAACTCTGTGTAATCGGTTACAATAACGCTAAACGTTGATTGCCCACACCGTTGGGAGCACTTATATGACTCAATTTCAAGCGCAGCGCCCGATTGTTTACCAAATCAACACGCGCGTCTGGCTCAACACCCTCTCGGCGCAATATGGCCGTCCGATCCACCTCGGTAATATTCCACAAGAAGTCATCGATGAGCTAGCCAGCTACCATGTCAACTTCGTGTGGCTGATGGGCATTTGGCATCGTGGGGAGAAGTGCCGCCAGAGCGCCCTCAACTACATACACGAGTACCGCGTGCCCCTGCCAGATGTGACGCCTGCTGATGTGGTCGGCTCGGCCTATGCCATTGGCGGATACTACATCGATAAAGATCTCGGAGGAAAACGCGGCCTTGAGACCTTCCGCCGCCAGATCCTCGCGCATGGCATGCGCCTCATGCTCGATTTTGTCCCAAATCACGTTGGGTTAGATCACCCGTGGCTGACGGAACACCCCGAGTATTTCGTCCAAGGGACGCCGGAACTGCTGCAAAAAGACCGCGGGAACTTCTTCTCGGTGAAGACTGCAAACGGTTCCACGGTGGCGATTGCCCACGGACGCGACCCGAACTTCCCCGGGTGGATCGACACTGCCCAGTTGAACATCTTCAACCCTGAGCTGCGCGCGGCGGTCATCGACACGCTGACCGAAATCGCTACCATGTGCGACGCGGTGCGCTGCGATATGGCCATGCTGATGGTGGATGAGGTGTTCCTGCGGACGTGGGGCTGGCGCGGCTTAAAGCCCCTCCCACAGCAGTATTGGCGTGAGGTGATCCCCGCCATCAAGTCACAATATCCTGACTTCCTGTTCGTCGCTGAAGTCTACTGGCATATGGAGTACGAGCTGCTCCAGCAGGGCTTCGACTACACTTACGATAAGACCCTGTACGACCACGCGCTGAAGCACAACTACGACGGCGTGTATTATCACTTCAAGGCTGAGCTGGCCTTCTTGGAGCGTAACATCCGCTTCATCGAGAACCACGATGAGCCGCGCGCCGCTGCCAGCTTTGGGGTGGAGCGCAGCAAAGTTTTTGCCACGCTTATTTTGACCGTGCCGGGGGCGGTGCTGCTGCACGATGGGCAGTTTGTCGGGCGGAAGGTTAAGCTGCCAGTGCAGATCACGCGGCAGCCGCAAGAACCGCTTGATCAATCGCTGGCGGCGTTTTACCGCACGCTGCTGGCTGAGGCCAGCGACCCACTTTACCGTCATGGGCGTTGGCAGTTGTTTGAACGCTCCAATGTGGCAGGTTCCACCACGTATCGGCAGGTGCTGGCGTATGGGTGGCAGCATCAGAACGAGCTGCGCTTGATCGTCCTCAACATGGGGGAAGCCCCAGCGGCTGCAACCATCAACTTGGGGGCGCTCATGGACGCTCATGCTGGCTGTTCTTTGATCCTACGCGATGTCCTCAACAAGCGCACGCTTGAAATGGCGGTGGACGATCTGCTCAACGGGTGGGTGGTGCAGCTCGCAGGTAACCAAGCCAGCATCTACCACGTGACCCTCGTCACAGCCGATCAAGCCGCTGCGCTGGCAGCAGTCTAACGATCACCACGCTGAATCACAGCCTCCAGACCCCCACATGTTGGGGGTCTGATCCGTTGTAGGAGCAGTAGGGGTGTAGAATTCACATTGGGTTTACGATGCCGGAGGGAGAGAAATGCAACCGGTGATCGACATTCAGCAGCTTTCAAAGCAGTATGGGCGGGGGAGCAGGGCGTTTACCGCGCTGCGAGGTCTGACGCTGAGCATTCAGCAAGGCGAAGTGTTCGGCTACCTCGGGCCGAACGGTGCAGGCAAGAGCACGACGATCAACATCTTGCTGGACATCATCCGTCCGACATCTGGACGCGCCAGCATCTTCGGCATGGACGTATCGCGCGATGCCGTGGAAGTGCACAAGCGAATCGGTTTCATGCCCGGGGAACTGGCGCTGTGGCGTGGAGAACGGGCCAGCCAAGTTATCCAAGATGTTGCCCACCTGCGCGGGAACGCAGCGCCGCAGTTGCGTTACGCGGATGAGCTGGCGCAGCGCCTCGGGCTGGATACGAGTAAGCGCATCCGTGAATATTCCACCGGCAACAAGCGCAAGGTAGGCCTTGTGCTGGCGCTCATGCACAAGCCTGATCTGCTTATCCTCGACGAGCCGACCAACGGCCTCGACCCGCTGCTTCAGCACACCTTTAACCAGCTCATGCTGGAGGCCAAAGCCGAAGGGCGGACGGTGTTCCTGTCGTCGCACGTGCTGAGCGAAGTGCAGTCGATTTGTGACCGCGTGGGCATCCTGCGCGGCGGCGAGTTGAAATCGGTCGAAAATGTGCAAACGCTGCTCACCAATGGGGTGCGCAAGGTGACGCTTCAAGTCCGGGCGGAGGCACAGGCACAAGCTGCGGCTTGTTTGGAAGCGCTGCCCAACGTGCGCGACCTGACCAACGGGAGCGCTGCACTGCGCTTCACTTATGTCGGGCAGATGCAGCCGCTCATCGAGCAGCTCGCTCAACTGCCGGTGCAAGACCTGCTCATCAACGAGCCATCGCTCGAAGAAGTGTTCCTCGCGTTCTACGGTGACAATGGAAAGGAAAACTAACATGCCATGGGTGATGTTTCGGCAAGCGCTGCGCCATCATTGGCGGTCGGCGCTTGCGTGGGGTGTTGGCGTGGGGGTGTTGAACCTGCTGACGATGAGCTTCTTCCCGAACATGGACGCGCTGCGCCAGTTTGAGCAGTTGTTCCGCGCGCTGCCGCCCACGCTGATGCAGGCGTTTGGGCTGAACGTCAATGAGCAGCTCACCCCTGACAGCTTCCTTGCGAGCCTCTTGTTCACGCGCGTTGTGCTCATCTTGGCGGTGTATGGCGTGCTGGCGGGGGCCAGCATTACCGCCAACGAGGAAGAAGCGGGCATCATGAACGTGGTGCTGGCTCAGCCCGTACACCGTGCCCGTATCTTTGTGGAGCGCGTGCTGGCACACGCTGTGCTAACCGGCCTTGTCTTGCTGCTCTCGTTCAGCGGGCTGATGATCGGCTCGCTGCTGATTGAGCTGGAAGTGAACTTGATGCGCCAATTTGAGGCGACGTTCGGCTTGTATCCTGCGCTGATGATTATGATCGTCTCGACGGCTCTGCTGGGCGTGGTGCTGCGCAGGCGTGCGCTGGTGTTGGGGGTAGCGGCGGCCTTCGTCCTCGGCAGCTACTTCCTCGACACATTGGGGGCGGCCATCAGCGAGGGGATCATGCCCACGCTGCGACAGTTCTCGTTCCTTGCGTATAACTCGGCGGCGGATGTGGTGGCGCGCGGCATCCAATGGGGCGATGCGCTGATGCTGCTGGCGGTTGCTGTGGGGATGGTGCTGCTGGCGCTGGTAGGCTGGCAGCGGCGTGACGTAGGACTGTAGCATCGACTCTGCCGCACAGGACGAATGCGCTGGTGTTCAAGCCGGGAGTGTCTAAACCTAAACAGATGGTGAGGCCTCACCCCTAAATCCCCTCTCCCGCAGAGAGGGGACT
>JBDNCV010000163.1:0-7980 GCA_046719465.1 Anaerolinea sp. | reverse complement strand
GCCGTCGCTCACGCGATGATCAACGCTGATCGTGACTTTCATTCGGTTGCCCACGCCGAGGCTGCCATCCGGCTTGACAACCGGAACCTTGCGCGCGCTGCTGACGGCGAGGATGCCGGCCTCCGGCGGGTTGATGATCGCGCCGAACTGCTCCACGTCGTATGGCCCCAAGTTGCTGACGGTGAAGGTCGCCCCGCGGATGTCCTCGGGCTTGATCTTGCCCTCGCGCGCGCGGTCAAACATCGCCTTGTGGTGCTGGGCCATGGCGCTGAGGGCGGTGCGGTCGGCATCCGGCGAGACGACGTTGATGAGGCCGTTGTTCGGCAGGGCGACGGCGATCCCGATGTTGATCCGCTTGTGGCGCACCAGCTTATCGCCGTAGTAGTGGGTGTTGAGGTTGGGGAACTTGCGCAGCGTGAGCGCGGTCGCCTTGACGACGAGATCGTTGACGCTGATCTTGATGCCCTCCTGCTCGAGGCTGGCGTTGAGCTGGCTGCGCAGCGCCAAGAGGGCGTCCACGTCAATATCCACTGTGACGTAGAAATGCGGGATCATCTGCTTGCTGAGGACGGTGTTATCAGCGATGGCGCGGCGCATCTTGCTCACGTCGATGATCTCCACGTCGTCGCCGCTGGGCAGCTTGCCGTAAGTCTGGCGAGCGCCGAGGGCAGGCGCGGGCGCGGCCTCGGCTTTTTCGGCAGCGGGTTTAGCCTCCGGCGCGGGCGCGGCGGCGGGCTTGAAGTTCTCCACGTCTGACTTCACGATGCGGCCATCGGGGCCAGTGCCCTGCACTTGGGCAAGGTCAATGCCTTTCTCGCGGGCGATGTTGCGCGCCAGCGGCGAAGCTTTGATGCGGCCATCCGCCGTCACGGATGCGCTGGCATGCGCGGCAGGCTGCTCGGCGGTGGGTTGGGTTTCTTTGGCGGGCTTGGCTTCCTCGGCAGGTTTGGCCTCTGGCGCAGGGGCATCCCCCTCACCCGCGGCCCCGATCTGCGCGATGACCGTGCCCTCGCTCAGCTCATCACCGACTTCCGCCAGCAGCTTCACCAACACGCCGTCCGCTGGCGCTTCGACCTCGACCGTTGCCTTGTCTGCTTCAAATTCAGCGATGATCTCGCCCGTTTTGACTGCATCCCCAGCGTTCTTGAGCCAGTTCAGCAGGGTTCCATCCATTGTCAGTTTAACATCCTGTGCCATGTGATTGACCTCTCTCGCGGTAAACTGGCCTGTCTAAAGGATCGACTTCACGGCAGCGATGACCTTCTCCGCATTGGGGAAGCACATCAACTCGAGATCGTGGCTGTAGGGAATCGGCACATCGAGGGCGCTTACCCGTTTGATGGGCGCATCCATGTAGTCGAAGCAGTGCTCTTGAATCTGCGCGGCGATCTCGCTGCCGAAGCTGTAGAAGGGCAGCGATTCTTCGACGATGACGGCGCGGTTGGTCTTCTTGAAGCTCTCAAAGACGGTGGCCGTGTCGAGCGGGCGCAGCCAACGCATGTCGACGATCTCGCACTGCACGCCGTCCTTCTCCAGCTCTTTGGCGGCGGCGGTGCACCACTCCAGCCCGCGGGCATATGTCACCAGCGTGACGTGTTTGCCCTCGCGTTTGACGTCGGCCTTGCCAACGGGGATCATGTAATCAGGGTCATCGGGGACTTGGCCCGGGCGCGGGTAGAGGCCGATGCTCTCGCTGAACAGAATCGGGTTGTCGTTGCGGATGGCCGTCTTGAGCATGCCGTAGGCGTCGCCAGCGGTGGCCGGGGTGGCCACATACATCCCGGGGAAGTGCGCCCAGATCACCTCCGGCGTGTGCGAGTGGGTGGCGGTGGCTTGGTTGCCCCAGCCGGATGCGGCGCGGAACACCGCTGGCACTTTAAACTGGCCGTTGAACATGTAATGAATCTTCGCCGCGTGGTTGATCATCGCATCCAGCGCGAGGAAGGCAAAGTTGATCGTCATCATCTCGGCGACAGGGCGCAGGCCTGCCATCGCCGCGCCGACCGCGGCCCCGGCAATCGCCATCTCGCTGATCGGGGTGTCGCGCACGCGGCGCTCGCCGAATTTCTCAAGGAAGCCCTGTGTGACGCGGTGCGTGCCCTGCCACACGCCCACTTCCTGCCCCATGACGAACACGCGCTCGTCACGTTCCATCTCTTCCATCAGCGCCCGCCGCAGGGCGTCGCGCATGGGCAAATTCTTCACTGCCATTGATGTCTCTCCGCCTCGGTCTGTGGCTAATCTACGTATACGTGCGCGAACAGCTCTTCCAGCGTGTTCGGCAGGGGGCTGGCATCAGCAAACTTGATGCTGTCCTCCACGATCTTGAGCTGCGCTTGGTGGATCGCGTCTAGCTCGGCGCTTAAGTCCCCGTATTCTTTGGTGATGTGGCGTTTGAGGATCTCGATGGGGTCTTTGGTGGCTTTCCACTCTTCAAGCTCAGCTTTGAGGCGCGTGTCATACTGTTTGTCGCTCACGCCGTGGCCGCGGTAGCGGTAGGTCATCGCCTCGATCAGGACGGGGCCATGCTCCACGGCGTGCTTGGCGGCGCGGCTCACCGCGTCGTACATGGCGATGACATCCTGCCCATCGATGCGCCCGAAGTCCTCGATGCCGTAGCCGCGCGCGCGTTCGTGCAGGATGGGGTTGCCTGCGGCCTTCTCGACGGCTGTGCCCATGCCGTAACCGTTGTTCTCGATGATCCAGACGTTGGGGAGCTTGTCCACGCCGCTCATGTTGAGCGCCTCGTGGAAGTAGCCGTTGTTGGTCGCGCCGTCGCCAATCATGCTGATGACAAACTGATCGTTACCGCGGTATTTGCAAGCCAGCGCCAAGCCGGTCGCCAGCGGCAGATGCCCGCCGACGATGGCATAACCGCCGTAGAAATTGTGCGCGGCGCTGGCCAAGTGCATCGAGCCGCCCTTGCCGCCGCTCACGCCGTCGCGCTTGCCCATCATCTCCGCCATGACTGCGCCAGCGTCCACCCCCAGCGCCAGCGCGATGCCGTGATCGCGGTAGGCGGTGATGATGTGATCCGTGCCGATGCGCATCGCGGCGACCGCGCCGACGTAGATCGCCTCGTGCCCGCTGGCCAAGTGCAGGTACACGCCGGTGATGCGCTTCTCGTTGTAAAGCTGCTGGCAGGCTTCTTCAAATTCTCGGATGAGAACCATCTGACGATACCAATCCAGCAGGGTTGCTTTATCTAACGCCATGCTAGCTCCTGTGTGCGGTGTCTTAAACTCACGAACGGAATAAGTGTACTCGCCTACAGCGCTACTTTCAAACGGCATGGGCTGGTGTGGGATGATGATTTACTCAGAAACTAGGGCGTTTAAGGGGAGGCCAGCGCCCAAACTGCCCCTAACAGCGCATGGAGCGCGGCCTCTGCGTCTGCGGCGGCGCAGAACTCCTCGGGGTGGTGGCTGAGGCCGCCCTTGCAGCGCACGAAGAGCATCGCCATCGGGGCGATGCGCGCCATCTGCGCCGCGTCGTGCCCCGCCCCGCTCACCATTCGCAAGGGCGCTCGCTCGCTGGCGATGGCCGCGCTCAGCACGTCCACAAGACGAGGCGAACAGGCCACGGCGGGCGTGGTCGAGATGTCGAGCCAATCCAACGCGCAGCGGCTGGCCGCGGCGATCTGCTGGGCGATGCGGCGCAAGTCGGCAGTGGCCTGTTCGCGCAGGGCATCCTCAGCGTGGCGCACGTCCAGCGAGAGCGTCACTCGCCCGGGGATGGCGTTGCTTGCGCCCGGCTGGACGTTCATCTGGCCAACCGTCGCCACCAGCCCCTCGACCGCCGCCGCGTGTTCATAAACCTGCGCGACGAAGCGCGCCGCCGCCACCAGCGCATCGCGCCGCAGCCGCATCGGGACGGTTCCAGCGTGGCCTGCCTCGCCGATGAAAGTCAGCTGACCGCGATACTGCCCCGCAATCGCCGTCACCACGCCAAGCGGCTCATCGGCGGCCTCCAGCGCGGGGCCTTGTTCGATGTGCGCCTCTAGATAGGCAAGGAGTTCATCAGGACGGCGGGCAGCGCTTGCTAGGTCGTCGGGGCTGCCACCGAACGAGCGCAGCGCGTCCGCCACGCTCACGCCGCTGTCGTCCACCATAGCGAGCTGCGCTGCGGTCAGCGTGCCGTTGACGGCGCGGCTCCCCAAGTAAGGCAGGTGGAAGCGCAGCCCTTCCTCGTCGCAGAAGGCGATCACCTCCACGGCGAAGGGCAGCCGCTGCCCGGCGGCGTGGAGATGCTCCACCACGGCCAGCCCCAGCAGCACGCCCAGCGCGCCATCGTAGCGCCCGGCGTCGATGACGGTGTCGAGGTGGCTGCCGATCATGAGGGCGGGCGCGTTGGGCTTGTCTCCCTCGTAGCGCCCGATGAGGTTGCCTATGGCGTCCTCACGGGTGACCATGCCCGCGGCGGTCATCCACTCGCTCATGAGGGCGTTGACCCGTTTCATGCTGGGGGTGAAGGCTGGGCGCACCAGATGCTCGCTCGATTCGCTCAAGGCGGCCAGCGCCGCGATGCGCGCCTCGAAGGTCATCTGGAAGGCGGGGTCAATCGGCAGCGGCACGCGCGTTAGCTCCCGCGGTAGGTGCTGTAGGCCCACGGCGAGACCAGCAGCGGCACGTGATAGTTCTGCGCTGCGTCGAACACGGTGAAGCGCACCGCCACCTTGCTGAGGAAGGGGCACTCATGCCCCATGCGCTGGAAGTACTCGCGCACGTTGAACACCAGTTCAAAATCGCCCGCGCGCAGTTCATCGCCTTCCAGCAGCGGCGTGTCGGTGCGGCCATCTTGGTTGGTGACGACATCCCATGCAGGGGTGCGGTCGCCGCCTTCGCCCACGTAGTAGAGGACGATCTGCATCCCGCGCGCGGGCTGACCGTGGTAAGTGTCGAGGACGTGCGTGGTGAGTTTACCCATCGCTGAATTTCCCTTCGTTGTAGACGGTGCGCCCGCCGACGATGGTACGGATCACTCGCCCGCGCAGCTTGCGGCCTGCGTAGGGGTTGTGTTTGTGACGGTCGTGCAGCGTCTTTGGGGTGAGCGTGTAGCGCGCCTCAACGTCCACCAGCACCAAGTCCGCATCCGCGCCCACCTGCACACGCCCCTTGTGCGGCAGGTTGAAAGCGTTCGCGGCGCTGGTGCTCGTCATTGAGACGATCACTTCTAATGGCATTTGACGTTCAAAGTGGCCTTCTGTGATGAGGACGGAGAGCGTCGATTGGCCGCCGCTGATCCCGCCCCAAACGTCGAAGAAGTCGTCTTTTTGTTTCATCGCAGGTGGGCAGGGGGAGTGGTCGCTGCTGATGATCTGAACCCAGCCTTGCTGCAAGGCCATCCACAGGCTTTCGACCTCTGTTTCATCCCGCAGCGGTGGGGCGCATTTCAACAGTGCGCCCTTTTGAATCAAGTCCATCTCAGAGAACACCAGATAGTGCGGGCACGTCTCACAAAAGACACGCTGACCGGCTATGCGAGCTGCGGAAATCAAATTGGCGCAGTCTGCATTGCTAACGTGGACGATGTACAGCGTACAATCGGTTTGGTCTGCAAGGATCAACGCCCGCTGCACGGCCTCAACCTCGGCGATGATCGGGCGCGTCTCCAGCCATTCCTCGGCGCTGGCTGCGCCCAACGCACGGGCTTCGCGCGTGAGCGCGGCAGTGATCGTGTCGTTCTCCGCGTGGACGGCCAGCACGCTGTCGAGATCGCTGATGATCTCCATGCCGCGCCACAGCGTCAAATCGTCCGCAGCGGGGAACTCATCAATGCCGCTGCTGCACATGAAGGCCTTGAAGCCGATGACCCCAGCCTCGTGCAGCGCCTCAAGCTGGTCGAGGTTGCCCGGGACGAGGCCGCCCCATTGGTAGCCGTTGATGAGCGATTTCTGCTGGATGAGGGCTTGCTTGGCGCGGAAGGCCTCAACGGTCGTCACCGGCGGGCTGCTGTTGAGAGGCATGTCGAAGAAGGTCGTCACACCGCCCGCCGCCAGCGCGCGCGTGCCGCTCTCGATGCCTTCCCAATCCTCGCGCCCGGGTTCGTTCAAATGGACGTGCGGGTCAATCAAGCCGGGCAGCAGCGTCAAGCCGTCCGCGTCGATCACTTCTCTTGCGTCAACCATCAAGGCTTCGCCAATGGCCGCGACCTTGCCATTGCGCAGCGCAACGTCGCCGATGAAGCGCCCAGCTGCGTTGACGACTTGGGCTTGGCGGATCAAGGTATCGTACATGATGTGCTCGCGCTCTTACTGACGTTGGACAGCATAACGGATGTGCCCATAGGGCGGGCGCGGATCCATAAACACTTTGTCGGGGCGGTCGTCGGCCTCGGCGGCAGTGTCCCATAAACGATTTTGCGCGCGGAACCAAACGCCGCTCATCTGTGGGAAGCGTTCTAGCAGCCGCTGGCCCATCTCGTGCAGCAGGTGCTGGATCGACATGCTGACAAACTCGTGGAAGGTATGCGCCACCACATCGTAGACTTGGCGCGGCGCGATGTAGCGCGACACGTCGGCGCTGAGGCCGTCGTTCAAGTCGGTGTAGTGCCAGCCCATCTCCATGAAGATGTAGAGCGGGCGGTCGACGCGCTCTGGCAGGGTGGTGAACTCATCGCGCGGGAAGCCGTCAAAGGCGCTGCCCGTCAGCTTGATGAGCTTGATCCCGCGCAGGCCGCTTTCCAGCGTTTGCGCGCCCGCACGATTGATGAGCAGTTCGCTGACGCTGTGCACGTCGAAGGTGGGCGCAAGCAAACGGTCGCTGGGGGTGCTCGTTTGGCCTGCGTCGTTCGTGAGGGAAATAGGGTGGAAAGGCAGCTCGGACGCCGTGAGGCGCAGCGCTTCCATGTCGGCGTATTGGGTCAAGTACGCGCCTCCCAAGTAGTGCAGGAACTGCTCGATGGTCGCGCCGTTGAAGCTGAGCGCCTTCTTGAGCGCGAAGTTGGTGATGGTGGCCGTTGGGACGACGCGGCTGTTATCCCCGTGCGTGTAGGACGGCAGAAAGACATCGCCCAGCACTTCGACCTCCAAATCAACCGCAAAGATCGTGTTGGGTTGGCCGTGATACGCGCTCTCTGGGACGGGCGTCAACCCTGTCAGTGGGGCGGCGTAGCTGCGATAGAGGGCGATATTGCCCTTGCCATAGCTGATGGTGTGCTTCATGGGGTCTCCTCGGTGACGTGGTCGATCAAGCGAAGGCGCAGGATTTTCAGCACTTCGGCGAGGCCAGTGGCAACCTCGGCGCTGCGCGGCTGGGTCAGGCGGCGTTCAAACGCGGCCAGAATGGTGTGTTTGGTGTTCTCGCGGGCGCAGATCACAAACGGGAAGCCGAATTGGGCGCGATAGGCGCGGTTGAACTGCTGGAACTGGGCGTACTCCTCGGGCGTGAGGCGATCCAGCCCAGCGGCGGCCTGCTCTTGTTGGCTGGCGGCGCTCAGCGTGCCGTCGACGGCGGCCTTGCCTGCAAGGTCAGGATGAGAGGCGATGAGCGCGATCTGCTCGGCTTCGGTGGCGTTAAGCGCAGCATGCTCAAACGCGCGGATGAGCGCCTCGCGGGTGGTGAATGGGCGCAGCGCCAGCACGCGCTCGGCCAGCCACGTCTCTCCCTCCAATGGCCCGCCAATCAAGCGTAGAAAGGCCTCCGGCGTTGCAGCGTTCAGTTCGGCAAGTGTGGGCATGCGCATCTATCCGCGGCGATGGATCCTGTCGTGGGATTATAACACGCGCGGGGCGTTTGGGGGCTTGCCTTGCCTGCCAGCGGCCTTATCCCCCACCCCCCTTCTCGAAGTGGCCTGCCCTGCGGCCACCGAAGGAGAAGGGGGGCGCATGGCAGTCATTGCCCCTCTCGACGAGAGAGGGGCAGGAACCGCAGGTTCCGGGGTGAGGCCCAACCGCAGGATCGCGCTCTAGGATTCGCCCTCGACGCGCACAGGGCAGGCCTCGAATGCGGTCAGGTCAACCAGCCAAAGCCCCCCGTGCCG
>JBDNCV010000162.1:0-8179 GCA_046719465.1 Anaerolinea sp. | reverse complement strand
CGCCGAGCGCCAAAAAGAACGTCGTGATGACGTGCAGCACGAGGCGCGTGCCCTTCATCCCAAGCTGAAAGCGCTGTACAGCGCTTGGCGGCGGGGTGATCTCAAGCGGGGTGCTGGGTTGCAGGGTGGTCATCGTTATTTTTTCCCCCTCAGTTCACCTTCGTAGAACACCCAAATTTCCGACGAGCGGAAGATTAGCAGCGTGAGGACGAGAATGATGACGAACATGATCCACGCCAGCGCCGAGGCGTCGCCCATCTCAAAGAAGCGGAAGGCTGTTCGATACAGGTTGAGGTTGTAGAACAGCGTGCTCTTGAGGGGTGCGCCGTCTGCGCCGCCCACGAGGAAGGCGTTGGTGAAGTAGCTGAACGTGCCGATCAGCCCCAGCACCAAGTTGTAGAACAAAACAGGGGTCATCATCGGCAGGGTGACGTTGAAGAAGCGCTGCACAACGTTAGCCCCGTCCACTTTGGCGGCGTCGTAGAGGTCGGTCGGGATGCCTTGCAGCCCAGCAAGGTAGATGATCATCCCGCCGCCGATGCCCCACAAGCTCATGATGGTGAGCGAGAGCAGGGCGTAGTTGGGGTCGCTCAGCCAGCCCGGGCCGCGAATCCCGAACAGGGCGAGGAATTGGTTCAGCGCGCCAACTTGCGGGTTGAAGATGAGGATCCACAGCAGCGTGACCGCAACACCGGCCAGCACCGAAGGCAAGAAGTAGATCGTCCGCCAGACGTTGACAAACGGGATCTTCTGGTTGAGGAGGATGGCGATGATGAAGCTCAGCACGAGGCCGCTGGGCAGCGCCATGGCGGCAAACGTAATGGTCACGCGCAGGGATTGCCAGAAGTCGGGGCTGTTGAGCATGCGGATGTAGTTGTCGACCCCGACGAAGTTGGGGGCGCGGCCTGCGATCACGCGGTAGTCGGTGAACGACAGCCCCAGCGACACAATCATCGGCCCCAACGTGAAGATCAAGAAGCCGACGATCCACGGGGCGATGTAGACGTAGGCGGCGGCGGCCTCGCGCTTTTGCAGCGACCAACCGTCCATAAAGCGCAGCAGTGACCGCTTAGGTTGGGTGTCAGAGTGCGACATGCTCACCTCGAAGTTAGGCCAGTGGTCATGATGACCGAGCGCCCTCGGCGGGGTGCGCCGAGGGCACTGGTAAAGCTAGCGCCGCAAGGCCTCAACCGCCCTGACGCGCCCAATAAGCGTCGAGAATCTGCTGGACTTCGGCGTTGGCCGCGTCCAAGATGGCCTGCACGTCACGGTTGCCCTGCTGCACTTGCTCCGAGATGCGCTCCAGCACTTCGTTCACGCGCGGGCGATCCGGAACCCACGTTTCATGGTGCGGGTTGTCGAGGAACGCGATGGCAGCGAAGATCGGGTCGAAGTCGATCATCGGGAACACCTCGCGCAGGCGGGCTTCGTAGCTCACAGCGACCGAGGCGCGCGCCGGGATGCAGCCGTAGATCAAGCAGACTTCTTCAATGTTCTCCGCGCTGGAGAGCCACTTCATGACGTACCACGCTTCTTCTTTGTTGGTGGCGGCTTCAGGGATCACGAAGTTGTCGGCGTGAATGCGGGCGATGCGCTGCCCCTTCTGGTTGAGCGGCACAGCCGCGATGCCCACGCGGAAGGGCAAGTCTGGCAGCACGTCGCGCAGCTCACCCAGATACCACGTGTGGGTGTGGAACATGGCGACGAGGCCGCTGTCCAACGGTGAGCCGACGCCTGCGGCCTCATAGGTGGCAATGTCGGTTGGGCGGCCCGGGTAGAAGTGATGTTCCCAGATCGCATCGGCGTACCACTGGAGACCCTGCTGCCACTCCGGCGAGTTGACAACCGCCGTGCGGAAGTCGGGGGTGGTGACGCGCCCGCCGTTCTCCGGCCCCCAGAAGACCATGCGCCCCAACGTGCCGATCCAACTGTCGTCAAAGCCCCACTGCACGACGTTCTCAGGGTCGAAGTCGGGGGAGGTGGCGTCGTTGCCGTTGGCGTCGAGCGTGAGCAGCATGGCCGTTTGCGTCAGCGCGTTGATGTCCCACGTCATGTCCTCGTAGCTGGCGGGCGGGTAGTCCAGCCCGGCGGCGTCGAACAGGTCGGCGTTGTAGATAATGAACGACGGGTAGATGCCGAGCGGCAGGCCGACGTTCTTAAAGCCGAAGTCGTTGATCTCCAGCGTCGGGCCGTAGAAATCGCTGGTGTCGAAGTTCTCTGCTTCGATGAAGGAGGTAATGTCAGTCCATGCGTCTAGATAGTCGGCGATGGTGGAGGTGCCGATAGGCCCGACGAGCTGGGGCGCGTTGCCGCCCGTGATCATGGTGATCAGGCGTTGGCCTGCTTCCGCGTAAGGCACGATCAAAAATTCAATTTGAATGTCGGTGTGCTGGCTGTTGAACTTCTGCTCGAGCTGGCGCTGGGCGGCCACCTGCGTAGGCGAGGTGCCCGTCCCGAGGCCGACGAAAATCGTGACCTTGACGGGCTGCTGGGCCATCGCAGGCCCGACGGCGAAGGCCATCAAAGCGGCTGCGATAGCGATGATCCATTTGCGTGTGCGCATTTATACCCCCTTATTCAAAACACTAACTTGACATAAACACATCGTGTAAACGCTTTCAAATTCTAGGGCAGGATTAAGAATCTGTCAAATACGGAAAATCTTGTTAAATTTTGGTAATACTCCACAAACCGATGGCTGTCAGCTGCTGCGCGGCTGGGGCGGATGGTAAGAATCGTTTGCGGGCGGGTTTCACCCTCCCCCGCGCGAAGCAGTGGGCGAGGGCGGCCGGCGTCTATGTGGGTCACGCTTTGCATCAGGGGGTGAGGGCAGCACGCGATTGTCATGCCCCTTTGCCCACCACAACTTGACGGAACGGTTAATTTTCGCTACGCTTGTAAGCGTTTACACCTTGAAGGAGCAGTGCCATGCTGAACACGAAGCGTGTCACAATTGAAGATGTAGCCCGCCACGCTGGCGTTTCAATTGCGACCGTTAGCCGCGTTGTCAGCGGTTCTACCCACGTCTCGCCATCGACGACAGCCAAAGTGCAGGCTGCGATCCACCTGCTAGGCTACAAGCCGAACCCGCTTGCCAAACACTTGGCAGGCCAACGCACCAACACCATCGGCTTGATTGTTGATGAGATCGTTGGCGACTTCTTCCAACCGATGCTGCGCGGCATCGAACAAACCACCAGCGAGCACGGCTACGACCTGCTCATCCACAGCACGCGGCTGCGGCGGCGCAGCGGCTCTTACCCTGTGGCGGAGCACAACACCGATGGGATGATCGTTTTTGCGAACAGCCTGCCGTTGGACGAGCTGCGCCGCCTGCACATCAAACAGTTCCCGATGGTGCTGATGCACCAAACGCCGCCGTCAGATGTTAAAGTGCCCTGCGTGACGATTGAGAACAAGCGCTCGGCGCGGCGCATGGTGGACTATTTGATTGAGCAGCGCGGCTACACCGAGATCGCTTTCCTGCGCGGGCCAGACGGCAACGAGGACAGCCAATGGCGTGAGCTGGGCTACCGCGAGAGCATGGCGGCGCATGGTCTGACGGTGGACGATGAGCTGGTGGGCATGGGCGGCTTCGAGGAGAACCAAGCGCATCACACTGTGACGCAGTGGATACGACAGGGGAAGCGCCCGCGCTGCATCTTCGCCGCAGATGACGACAGCGCGTTGGGCGTGCTGCGCGCGTTGAAGGAGGCTGGGCTGCGCGTCCCGCAGGATGTCGCGGTGGTGGGCTTTGACGACATCCGCCTAGCTAGCTATCTCTCACCCGCGCTGACGACCGTGCGCGCGCCGATCGAACAGGTGTCGCGGGTGGCGGTCGAAAAACTCATCCAACTGCTGCGCGGAGAGACGCCCGAGATGCTGACGCTGCTGCCTACAGAACTCATCATCCGCGAAAGCTGCGGCTACAGCGCCTGAACGCGCCGTCCGCTGGGGCGCGCCCGTTCAGCAGGGGGGATCATGGGACATTACTTTCTCGGGGTGGATATTGGCAACACCAAAAGCCACGCGATGATCTGCGATGATCGCGGCAGGCTGCTGGCGCTGGCGCACAGCGGCCAAGGCAATCATGAGGTGGTGGGGCGGGAAGGCTTGACGGCTACGCTGCATGCCATCGTGCAGGATGCGCTGCATCAAGCGGGGCTGCATCCATCTGACATCGCAGGCGCAGGCTACGGCATCGCCGGTTTCGACTGGGAAAGTGACCGCCCACTGCATGATGCGGTGATCGCAGAGGTCTGCCCGCCTGCGCCTTACCTGCTAGTCAACGATGCGGTGTTGGGGCTGGTCGCTGGGGCCACGGAGGGCTGGGGCGTGGTCGTCAGCGCGGGGACGAGCTGCAACGCGCGCGGGCGCGACCGACTGGGGCGCGAGGGGCGCATCACCGGCAACGGCGCGTGGTTTGGCGAGTACGGCGGCGGGATCGAGCTGGTCTACAAAGGCTTAGAGATGGTGTCGCGCGCGTGGTCGCTGCGCGCGCCGCAAACGTCGCTCACGGAGAAGTACGTGATGCGCACAGGCGCGGTTGACGTCACCGATATGTTGGAGGGGCTGGCGCGCGGGCGCTATCACCTTCACGCGACGGACGCGCCGCTGGTCTTCGAGGCGGCAGATGAGGGGGACGCGGTCGCGCGTGGGGCGGTCATCTGGTTAGCGCAGGAGCTGGCCAACCTCGCGGTAGGGATTGTGCGTCAGCTCCACTTTGAGGAGACGCCGTTTGAGCTGGTGCTGGCAGGCAGCATCTACCGCGGCACGCCGTTGATCCACGAGGTGCTGCTGGCCGAGGTGCAGCGGGTTGCCCCTTTGGTCGAGCTGCGCTATCTGGACGCGCCGCCGGTAGTGGGTGGCGTCTTCTTGGGGATGGAGTGCGCGGATGTGCCGTTTGTGCCGCTGCGAGCGCACGTCATCGAGCAAGCGCGCCAGCGGCTGTACGTCAGCAGTTAGTGGGGAAGAACGAGCGCAAGTAGGCTGCGCCGATGTTGAGGAAGGGCTTTTGTATGTTAGTTCGCACGGGGAAGCAAGACATCACCCCATCGTTGGAGCGCACGGTGTATCTGGCGGGGTTTGCCAGCAATAAGCCTGCCACCCGCATCCAAGACCCGCTGTGGGCGCGCTGCCTGCTGCTGGAAAAAGACGAGCTGCGCGTGGCGTGGGTCATGTGCGATCTGATCGGCCTCAACCGCGTGGTGTGCCAGCAGCTTGAGGCGCGCCTGCGCGAGCATCTGCCCGGGTTGCACCTGCTCATCGCCTGCACGCACACCCACTTCGGCCCGGATACCATCGGCTTCTGGGGGCCGCAGCCGGGCGTGACCGGCGTTGACCCCGTGTACTTTGCGGCCCTGCTCGACAAGATCGAGGCGCTGGTGCTGGCCACCAGTCAGCAGCCCCCCACCCCTTGTGACCTGCGCACGGCCAGCGTGCGCGTCCCCAATGTGGCGAAGAACTACCGCGATGAGCACATTGCCGATGAAGAGGCCACCTGTTTGCAGTGGTTGAGCCATGACGGGCGAGCGGTGGCGACGTGGGTGATCTACCCCTGCCACCCCGAGGCCGTCACCTATGACTGGACGGACCTCACCAGCGACTACGGCCACGGCCTGCGCGAAACGCTCGAGGCGCAGGCGGGCGGCATGGCGTTTTTCGCGGTGGGGGCGCTGGGCGGCATGATGTCCCCCACGCCCACCGACCAAACCCACGAGCAGGCCTACGCCATGGGCCAGATCATCGCGGAGGCGGCGCTGGGGGCGCTGGCGAGCGTCCCACTCCAGATGATGCCGCCGCTGGCACTGGCGCGGCAGGAGGTGCGCTTCCCACTGCGCAACGAGCTGTACGTGCAGGCTGCCGCGCTGGGCTTGTTTGAAGATCGGCGCGATGCAGACGGCTTCATCACCACTGAGACGAATCAACTGCGCCTCGGCAGTGCCCTGCTTGTCACCGTCCCCGGCGAGTTGTTCCCGCGGGTGGGGCTGCATCTCAAGCAGGCGCTGCGGCGCGACGGTGTGGAGGTGGTCGGTGTGGTGGGGCTGGTCAACGATGAGTTGGGCTATCTGCTGCACCCCGAGGACTTCATCTTCCCGCAGAACTATCTCGACCCGGGCAAGCAGTATGAAGAGAGCATGTCCCCCGGGCCGGACGCCGTGCCTGCCTTGTTGGGTGCATGGGGCGTGCCGTTGTAGGGGCGCGGCCTGCCGTGCTCGTGTGAACAGCGAATTTTTAGGAGAGACCTATGAGTGAATTAGCCTTGTTGGGTGGTGAGAAAGCGCGCGTCGAGGCGTACCCCGAGTGGCCGGTGCACGACGAGCGGGAGATCGAAGCGGTAACGCGCGTCATCAAGAGCGGGCGCTGGGGCGGCTTCCCCTACCCCGGGCCAGAAACTGCCGAGTTCGTGCAGCGCTTTTGTGAGCTGCACGGGGCCAAGTACGGCGTAGCCATGATGAACGGCACGGTCACGCTGGAGGTGGCGCTGCGGGCGGCCAACATCGGGTGGGGGGATGAAGTGCTCGTCCCGGCCTACACCTTCGCGGCCACGGCCAGCGCGCCCATCGCGGCGGGCGCTGTGCCGGTCATCGTCGATGTTGACCCCAACAACTTCTGCATTGACCCCAAAGCGGCAGAGGCGGCCATCACCGAGCGGACGAAGGCTATCCTGCCGGTGCATCTGGGCGCGCAAATGGCGGATATGGACGCGATCATGGCGCTGGCGGAGAAGTACAACCTCGTCGTCATTGAGGACTGCGCCCACGCGCACGGCGCGCGCTGGCGCGGCCACGGCGCGGGAACGATTGGCGATTTTGGATCGTTCAGCTTGCAATCCAGCAAGATCATGACCGCGGGCGAGGGCGGCATCTTGCTGTGTAAGACTGAGGAGATGATGTACCGCGCTGCCAGCATCATCAACTGTGGCCGCCCCGCTGACCCCGAGCACAAAATCTACACGATGGGCGCAAATTACCGCATGGGCGAGCTGCAAGCGGCGCTGCTCAACGTGGCGATTGAGCGCTTCCCCCAGCAGACCGCCGAGCGCCAAGAGATGGCCGACTATATGGACGAAGCGCTGAGCGAAGTCCCGGGGGTGCGCGTGCTGCGCCGCGACCCGCGCATCACCACCCGCGCGGTCTATCGTTACATCTTCGCCATTGACCCCGCCCAGTTTGGCGGGGCGACGCATGAGCTGGTCTGCGCGGCGCTGGATGCGGAGGGCGTGGACTGCTGGGTCGGCTATGAGGCGATGCACCATTACAGCCTGTTCCAGCCGCACCTCAGCAAGCTGCCTGTGCCGTCGGCTTATCCTGAGCGCTTCCGCTTTGACCAGATGCGCTTCCCAGTTGCCGAGCGAGCATGCGAGGCCGAAGCTGTCTGGTTGGATGAGAGCATCTTCCGCAGCGGGCGCGAAGGCGTCGACGACGCTGTGAACGCCATCAAGAAGATTCAAGCACGCTTCAGCGGCGATCCAGCGCTCGTGCAGTCCCTGCGCGAGAAGATGGCACAGATGCGCTAGGGGAGCGCCGCATGGTCAGGCGTTGGAACCTGCCGATCATCGAAGAACAGCCGCTGCGCGACTGGCAGGAGCCGCGCGATGTGGCGCTGGTGACGACCGCCAACGCATGGGAAGTCGTCGCGGGGGAACTGGCGCTCCACATCACGAGCCGCGCCCTTGTGACCGACGCGACGGTTGAACACTGGGTGACGCTGCCCATCGCGGGTGAGGTGATCTACGCGGTGGGCGGCGGCCTTGCGGTGGACGGGGCGAAGTTTGCCGCCAAGCAGCATCGGCTGCCGCTGGTATGCGTCCCCACAGCGCTTACGGTGGATGCTTTCCTCACATGGGCCAGCGGCTATCGCAGTGATGGCGTCGTGCGCTATGTCGAGACGCAGCCGCCCCAAACGCTGGTGGCTGATTATGCGCTGCTGGGGCGCGCCCCTGCTCATTTGCGGGCCGCGGGCATCTGCGACGTGTTGAGCATCGCCACCGGCTTATGGGACTGGCGCTTCGCCCATGAACAGGGCAAGAACCCGCCCGGCATGGACTATATCCCCTACGCGGCGGCGACCGCCGAGGCGCTGCTGGGCGGGATGCTGGACTGCGCCGAGGCCGCAGGCGCAGGCGACCCCGCAGGCCTCAAACGGCTCTTGGAGCTGCTGGCGCTGGAGGTGCAGC
>JBDNCV010000161.1:0-8266 GCA_046719465.1 Anaerolinea sp. | reverse complement strand
AATGTTTGTTGGGGCAGACCAGCTGACCATTCTGTCGGGTGCTTTCTGGAAGAAATCTATGTCTAGAAACGCATTCACTCGGCGTTAGGTTATCTCATGCCTGCGAAATCTAAGGCACACTGGTTGATGTGGCAGCCAGAATCGGTGCGCTGAAATAAACGCAGGCATCTTCTTGCCTAACCTATTGGATTCGCTACAAAGAAGACACTCCAAACTCATCCTGAAAGTTATGGGGCAGTAGAAGCAAGGTGTGCCATAATTACGGTACTCCGAAATGCCTAACGTCGTGTATAGTCCTAATAGCCTTTGGCATTAACTTGTACAAGGAACAAAAATGGATGTCTTTAGATTGCGGGAACAGCTTATCCGCGATTATTCCAACTACGCCAGCAGTTTTATTCAAATCCGCGATCAACGTCTGTATGAATCCGTTCATCAGAGCTTGAATGAGGGGGTTTTCTGGCCCGACCCGCTTATACAACTCAATCCAAGTTTCGACAGCGGTGGCACAGTGGACGGACTGGTTGCTGAAGGTGTCCTGCACGAAGAGTGCAAACGCATCTTCCGCAAAGACAAACAAAAAGGCGGCCATCCCCTGCGCTTTCATCGTCATCAGCGCGAAGCCATTGAGATCGCCCAGAAGGGATATAACTACATCCTGACGACCGGCACGGGGTCAGGTAAGAGCTTGGCCTATATTGTGCCAATTGTGGATCATGTCCTACGGCGGGGAAGTGGCAAGGGTATTCAAGCGATTATCGTCTATCCTATGAATGCGCTGGCCAACAGCCAAGCAGGAGAGCTGAAGAAATTCCTTAACGAGGGTTATCCACCGGGGCAATCTCCGGTGACTTTTGCTCGTTACACCGGGCAGGAGGATGAAGAAGAGCGTCGGCGCATCATCACGCATCCGCCGGATATCCTGCTGACCAACTACGTCATGCTGGAACTCATCATGACTCGCCCACGTGAGCGCACCTTGATTGAACGAGCAAAGGGGCTGCGTTTTCTGGTGTTGGACGAGCTACATACCTACCGCGGACGGCAGGGGGCGGATGTAGCACTGCTGGTGCGGCGCGTGCGCGACCGGCTGGAAACATCGGAGCAGACGTTGTTGTGCGTTGGCACCTCCGCGACGCTGGCCAGCGAAGGCAGTTACGATGAACAGCGGGCGCAGGTGGCTGAAGTCGGCACGCAGATCTTCGGCGCCACAGTGTCCCCTGAACATGTCATCGGCGAGACGTTGAAACGCGCCACCCCGATCGACATCGACAAAGCCGCGCTTAAGTCCGCGGTGGCTCAAGGTGACCAACTCACCGCGCCCACCGATTATGCGGGATTTGTGGCGCACCCGCTGTCCTCATGGATTGAAAGCACTTTCGGCCTACAGGAGAAGGACGGACGCCTGACACGGCAGGAACCGCGCAGCATCCAGACTGCCGCCAAAGCACTTAGCCGAGAAACCGGCACGGATGAAGCAACATGCGCAACCGTCATTAGACACTGGCTCATGGCGGGTTATCAGTGTGAACCCAACCCGGACACCGGCTTTGCGCCCTTTGCTTTTCGTCTACACCAGTTCATCAGCCCGGGCGATACGGTCTACAGCACCATCGAACCAGAAGCTGTGCGCTATATCACGTTACAAGGACAGCGTTTTGTGCCCGGCGACCGCGACAAAGTGCTGTTCCCGCTCTGCTTCTGTCGTGAGTGTGGACAGGAATACTACACGGTTCGCATGACAACCAACTCCGATAACAAGCGGCGTCAGGTGATGCCACGTGACTTTAACGACCACCTACCAGATGAAGACAGCGAAGCAGGTTATCTGTACTTAACTTCAGATTCAGCCAGAGCTTGGCCGGACGATGACAATCTTGTTGACAGCGAACGCCTGCCAGATGACTGGCTTGAAGAGCATAATGGCGTGCGTCGCATCCGTTCGTATCGCAAAGAAAAACTGCCTCGCCGTATACGTCTCGACTCATCGGGCAATGAAGATGCTGAGGGGCAGGAATGCGTCTACATTGCATCCCCTTTCATGTTCTGCCTGAACTGTGGCGTATCGTATGGGCCACGTCAGGGGGATTTTGGCAAGCTGGCAACGCTCAGTTCAGAAGGGCGCAGCAGTGCCACAACCCTGCTCAGCCTATCAGCGATTCGTTCTCTAAAAGCAAGTGATTTGCCCCAGCATGCTCAGAAACTGTTGAGCTTCACCGACAATCGGCAAGATGCTTCCCTGCAAGCTGGGCATTTCAATGACTTTATTGAGGTTAGCTTACTGCGCGGCGCAATTTACCGGGCAGTTGCCTCCGCAGGGTCTGCCGGGTTGACACATGAAGTCATTGCGGAGAAGGTCTTTGAGGCACTCAATCTCCCCCTAGAACTCTACGCCAGCGATCCCGCAGTACGCTTTCAGGCCTTGCAGGAAACTCAGCGTGCTTTGAGACAGGTGCTGGGCTATCGCATCTATCGTGATCTGAGGCGCGGCTGGCGCATCGCGCTGCCGAACCTAGAGCAGTGCGGTCTGCTGGAAATTGGTTATGCCGATCTGGACGCAGTGTGCGCAGCTGAAGAGGTGTGGGCAGATAAACATGCGGCGTTGGTGACAGCTTCACCGCAAACCCGTATGACTATCGCCAAAACCCTGCTGGATTACATGCGTCGTGAGCTAGCGATCAAGGTCGATTATCTAGACAGCAGCTATCAGGAACGCATCCAGCAGTGGAGCAGCCAGCGTTTGATCGAACCTTGGGCTATCGATGAAGACGAGAAGATGGAGTACGCATCCATACTGATTCCGCGCTCATCCGCCGGTGACGATGGGCGTGGTAATTACACTTACGTTTCGGCACGGGGTGGCTTTGGCATCTATCTGCGTCGTCCGGGCACGCTGGAAAGCAAAACCAAGATTGGGCTAGAGGATACAGAAGCCATCATCCGCGGGCTGCTAGAAGGGCTGAGGGTCGCTGGGTTGGTGGAGGTCGTGCGCCAGCCAAAGGACGACAGCGACACGCCGGGTTATCAATTGGTGGCATCAGCTATGCGCTGGTACGCCGGGACAGGCGAACGCGCTTTTCATGATCCCATTCGCGTCCCCAACAAACCGCAGGAAGGTGGACGCCCCAACGCCTTCTTTGTGGGGTTCTACAAAGATGTCGCCAGTTCATTAGCTGGATTGGAAGCGCACGAACACACCGCACAGGTGCCCTACGATGAGCGCGAAAAACGCGAGAAGCAGTTTCGCAGCGGTGAGCTGCCCATCTTATACTGCTCGCCGACGATGGAACTGGGGGTCGACATTGCCGAACTGAATGTGGTCAATATGCGGAATGTGCCACCCACACCTGCGAATTATGCTCAACGCAGCGGGCGCGCAGGACGCAGCGGGCAACCAGCGCTGGTCTTCACTTACTGCTCGGGCGGCAGCCCGCATGATCAGTATTTCTTCAAACGCCCCGAGCGTATGGTCGCAGGGGCCGTCGCGCCGCCACGCATCGACCTCAGCAATGAAGACTTGTTACGGGCGCATATTCATGCTATCTGGCTGGCAGAGACGGGCATCGACCTCAAGGATACCCTGAAGGAAATTCTGGACATGAGCGGCGACCCGCCCTCATTGGCGCTGCTGGCGGAGATTCGCGAGCAGGCAGAATCCAGCACGGCGCGGTTGGCGGCACGCCAGCGTGCAGAACGAATCCTAAAGACCATCTCAGGTGTACCTGATCTGGATGGGCTGCTGGAAGTCACGATGCAAAATGTCGTGCGCGCCTTTGACGATACTTGTGAGCGTTGGCGCAGCCTGTATTGGTCGGCACTGAAGCAGGTCAAAGCGCAGGAGGACATCCGCCGTGACCCGACTCGCCAGCAGGCCGACAAGCGTCAGGCGGAACGTTTGCGTCGTGAAGCGCTCTCGCAGATTGATCTGCTGACGGAGGTGAGCAGTCTAGCCCAGTCCGATTTTTACAGCTATCGCTACTTCGCCACCGAGGGTTTCCTGCCGGGTTACAGCTTCCCGCGTTTGCCCCTGTCAGCGTTTATCCCTGCACGTCGAGCCAATCAGAGGGATAATTTCTTATCTCGTCCACGTTTTCTGGCCATCTCAGAGTTTGGCCCACGCGCCATCATCTACCACGAAGGCTCGCGCTATCTCATCAATCAGGTCATCATGCCCGTGGCTGAAGACGAGGATGGCCCACTCACCACTCAGATCAAGCAGTGTAACCACTGCGGTTATGTGCATCCTGTGAAATCCAGCGTAGATTATGATCTATGCCAGCGCTGCCAGATGCCGCTTGACCCGCCCCTGCAATCCCTGTTACGCCTGCAAAATGTGGTGACAAAGCGGCGTGACCGCATCAGCGCGGATGAAGAAGACCGTCTGCGCTTGGGCTATGACATTCGCACCGGTGTGCGCTTCCGTGAACGGGATGGCACACTGGACATTCGTATGGCGCTGGTAAGTCATGACGGGAATAACATTGTCCACCTCAGCTATGCGCAGGCAGCCACTTTATGGCGCATCAACTTGGGCTGGACGCGCCGCAAGAACAAGCAGCAATACGGCTTCGTGCTGGACATCGAACGTGGTTACTGGGGGCGCAACGAACAGAACGAAGATGATCCGGATGATCCCATATCAGAGCGCACACGGCGAGTGATCCCGTATGTAGAAGACAACCGCAACTGCCTGCTGTTCGAGCCGCTGATCGGGCTGGAAATCGAGCAAATGGCTTCCTTACAAGCTGCGCTTAAACGCGCTATCGAAACCGTGTTTCAGCTTGAGGATAACGAACTAGCAGTAGAACCCTTGCCTGATGAGAATAACCGCCAGATGCTGTTGTTCTACGAAGCGGCAGAAGGCGGGGCGGGCGTCCTCCGGCGGCTGGTGGATGATCCGGCAGCGCTGTCACAGGTCGCACGCGAGGCATTGCGCATCTGTCACTTTGACCCCAATACAGGCGAGGATTTACGGCGTGCGCCACGCGCCCGCGAGGACTGCGAAGCCGCCTGTTATGACTGCTTGATGAGCTACGGCAACCAGCGTGAACATCCCATTCTGGATCGTCAGACGATCCGCGCTGTGCTGGGAATGCTGGTAAATGCCCAAGTCAGCAACAGCCCGGTGGGCCAAAGCCGTGATGTACACTTGCAAAAGCTGCTCAGTCTATGTGAATCTGATCTTGAGCGCGAATGGCTGAAAAACCTGTATGAACGCGGTCTGCGTCTGCCGGATGCAGCCCAAGTCTACTTAGAGGACTGTCAGACACGCCCTGATTTTCTCTACAATGGCAGCGGCGTATATGCGGCGATCTATATCGATGGTTCGCATCACGATTACCCACAGCGTCAGGGACGGGATCGCCAGCAAGCTGATTGTATGGAAGATTATGGCTATCATGTGATCCGTTTCGGCTACCGCGATGATTGGACGATGATCATTGAGCAAAACAAGCACATTTTTGGAGGCGGTGCATGAGTTTTACTGTTGGATCACTGGTGCGAGTGCGCGGACGGGAATGGGTGGTACTGCCCGAATCAACCGATGAGCTGGTGCGCCTGCGCCCATTGGGGGGCACGGACGACGAAGTGACAGGGGTGTATACCCTGCTGGAAAGCGTCGAACCGGCGCAGTTTGCTTTGCCAGATCCAACACAAATCGGCGATTATCGTTCGGCGCGCCTGCTGCGCGCCGCCGTGCGGCTGGGCTTTCGTTCCAGCGCGGGGCCGTTTCGTTCCTTTGCTCGTATCAACGTCGAGCCACGCCCTTACCAGCTTGTGCCCTTGCTGATGGCGTTGAAACAAGACCCTGTACGCTTGCTAATTGCCGATGATGTTGGTATCGGTAAGACAGTTGAAGCGCTGTTGGTGGCGCGTGAACTGCTCGACCGAGGCGAGATTGACCGGCTGGCAGTGCTGTGCCCGCCGCAGTTGGCGGAGCAGTGGCACGCGGAACTGCGTGAGAAGTTCTACATCGAGGCTGAATTAGTGCTGGCTAGCACCGCCACCCGCCTAGAGCGCCACCTGCGGATGGGCGAATCGCTGTTCGAGCGGCATCCTTTTGTGGTGGTTTCCACTGACTTTATCAAGTCGGAGCGACGGCGCAATGAGTTCCTGCGCACGGCGCCTAATTTCATCATCGTGGACGAGGCACACACCGTCGCCCATACGACCGACCAGCGCGGGGGCAAACATCAGCGCTATGAGCTGGTCGCAGCGCTGGCGGAAAAGGCAGAACGTCATCTGATACTGGTCACAGCGACGCCCCACAGTGGTAAGGAAGAAGCCTTTCGTTCTCTGTTGGCGATGCTCAATCCCGATTTCGAGAATCTGCCCGATGATCTGACAGGTGCAGAAAATGAACCCTTGCGCCGTGAACTCGCCCGCTATTTTATCCAGCGGCGGCGGGGTGACATCCGCGCTTATATGGATGCGATCACGCCCTTCCCAGAGCGAGATACCGCTGAAGCGACCTATAAGCTCACAGATGCCTACAAGCGGCTGTTTGATCGCGTGTTGGACTATGCCCGTGAGACCGTGCTGCAACCCGGCGAAGGCTATCGCCAGCGGGTGCGTTGGTGGTCGGCGCTGGCATTGCTGCGTTCACTGGCATCTAGCCCTGCCGCGGCGGCAGCGACGCTTCGCAGCCGGGCCGCAACCACGGAAGCCGACAATGAAGCCGATGTGGACGACATCGGACGGCGCACAGTGCTCGACCTGATGACGGATGAATCTGCCGAGGGGATCGACGTCATCCCCGGCAGTGATACTAGCAAACTAGAGGCTGATGAGGATAGGCATCGCCATCGTTTGCTGGAGATGGCACGAGCGGCGGAGGCGCTGCAAGGGGAAGCGGACAGTAAATTGCAGCGGCTGATCGCCATCGTCAACGACCTGCTGCGTGAAGGCTACAACCCGATTGTGTTCTGCCGCTTTATTCCGACGGTCGAGTATGTGACCGATGCGCTGCGTGAGGCAGCTCGCGGCGTGGAAATTGTCGGCGTCACGGGCACACTGCCGCCAGCAGAGCGTGAAGAGCGCGTAAGCCAATTGAGTCACGCCTCAAAGCGTGTCTTAGTCTGCACCGATTGTTTGAGCGAGGGCATCAACCTGCAGCAGAGTTTTGATGCGGTGGTGCATTATGATCTGTCGTGGAACCCAACGCGCCATGAACAGCGTGAAGGGCGCGTAGACCGCTACGGGCAGCCGAGCAACCGGATTAAGGTCGTCACCTACTACGGCATCGACAACCAGATTGACGGCGTTGTATTGGACGTCCTGTTGAGAAAGCACAAGACGATTCGCAATTCGTTAGGGATTTCCGTCCCTGTTCCCGGCAACAGTGAGGATGTGGTGGAAGCCATCTTTGAGGGGCTGCTGCTGCGCGAGAACGCCAGCTTCGGCCAGAGCGTGCTCCCCGGGTTTGAAGCATACATGAAACCGCGTCAGACCGAATTAAATTTGCAGTGGGAAGCGGCCGCCGAGCGCGAGAAACGTTCGCGCACGCTGTTCGCCCAGCAGGCCATCCGCGTCGATGAGGTGGCCGCTGAACTGCATGCTGCCCGTGATGCAGTAGGTTCCGGTGTGGATGTCGCCGCGTTTGTAAAGGATGCGTTGACCATGCACAGGGGCGTCATCTCCCCTCTCCCTGAGGGAGGGGTGAAGGCTGATCTGGCAGAAGCGCCGCGCGGGCTGCGCGATATGCTTGGCACAGAGAAATTTGTCGCTCGGTTTGAACTGCCCGTGCGAGAGGGGCAGCTCTACCTGACGCGCACGCACCCGCTGGTAGAATCGCTGGCGACCTACGTCATGAACACGGCGCTGGATGCGGTCGACCTCGAGGAAAATCAACCGCGCGCGCGACGTGCAGGTGCAATGCGGACGACCGCCGTCCAACGGAGAACAACGCTGCTGCTGGTGCGTTTCCGCTATCATCTGATTACGCGTACTGGCAGTGCAGAACGCCAACTGCTCGCTGAAGACAGCCTAGCCCTTGCCTTTGAGGGCGCACCAGAGAACGCGGCGTGGCTCGAGCCGTCCGACGCCGAGCGGCTGCTTCAGGCCGAGCCGACTGAGAACATTCACCCCCAGCAAGCAGCCGAGTTTGTTCAGCGTGTTGTGGATGGGTTTGACCATATCGCACCCACCTTGAACGACATCGCTCGGCAGCGCGGCGATGACCTGCTGGCGGCCCATGTCCGGGTGCGCGAGGCGGCTTACCGGCGCGGTGAACGTCGCCCGCAGTATCGGGTGGAGGCGCAGCTGC
>JBDNCV010000160.1:0-8401 GCA_046719465.1 Anaerolinea sp. | reverse complement strand
AGATGAGCGCACCGCCATCTTTGGCCTCATCCCCCGCGTGGGGGTGGGGAATAAAGTCCCTGTTCTCTTTTCAGATGAGCTTCTGGCAACTTCGGGAGCAGTTTTTAAGGCCAATGCTGCCGCTTGTGTTTTTGACTTTGTCGCACGCCAAAAACTAGGGGGAACAACGATGAATTTCTTCTATGTGAAACAATTCCCCGTGATCCCGCCGCACACGTACACGCCGGCGCTGCTGGCGTTCATCGTGCCGCGCGTGCTGGAACTCACCTACACCGCGTGGGATTTGCAGCCCTTCGCGCGCGACGTGGGCTACGCTGGCCCGCCCTTCATCTGGGACGAGGAACGACGCTTCCTCATGCGCTGCGAGCTGGACGCGCTCTACTTCCACCTCTACCAGATCCCGCGCGCAGACGTGGACTACATCATGGAGACGTTCCCCATCGTCAAGCGCAAGGACGAAGCGGCGCACGGCGCGTATCGGACGAAGCAGGTCATCCTCGACATGTACGACCAGATGGCGGGGTTATCCCTCACCCCTGTCCCCGCTCCCAAAGGGCGAGGGGAGAACAAAGGCACGTATCTGGTGCCGGATGTAAGCCAGTGGCAAACGTGGCTCAATCCGCCCCCCGCTGATCCATCCGTGGCGCATCCTGATGAACAGTGAACCACTTTGGGGGTCAAGCCTATGCGCTGTGTGACGAGGTTGTGCCCAACTTGCCTGACTATCAGCCCTTACAGTGGCTCACTCTTCAAACCCGTGGCTCTTGAACTTCAGGGTGCGGCTGTTTTCGTTGATGGTGCGGATGGTCACCTCATCGAAGCCAGAGGAACGCTCGGCGCTGATTTCCAGTGTGATGCTTACCTGAGTGCCTGTCAGGCTCGTGAGGTGCTGGATAATCTCCTCGACAATCGTCGCCATCTCGCGGCTGACGCGCTGGGGATCAAGCGACACGGTGCCATGATAGCGTGTTGTCAGCCGGGGCCGCGTTAGTTCCGCTGAGGTGTCGGCCCTGACTCGAGAACCATCCGACGAGTCCAACAGGGCCGTTTGCATCGGCGCGTGTGCCTGACGGGCCGCTTCAACCCGTTCCTGCTGCGCCTGCGCGACCTCCGGGCGCACGATCACCGCGTTGTCGTCAAAGTAAATCTGGCCGTTCGTGCCCAAGATCAGGTTGGTGTAGGTGCCATCGGGGCCGACGTTTGAGGCAAACGCAAACGGAGGGTGATTGCTGCGCGTTGCGCCCGCCCTCACCGATTCAATCAGCACCTGCTCGTTACACAGGCGCGGCAGATAGCAGTAGCGGGCGAGATATTCCCACAACTGCTTCAACCCCAGATGCGGTTGATCGCGCCACAGGTAACGATCCAACTCTGCGCGAAGATTATCCGGCGACCAGCGATAGATGAGCAGCTCATGCTGGCTCAGTTTACGGGCGGCGCGATCATAAAAGCTGTCCTGCCCGCTGATGCGATGAGCCTCATATTGAATGGGCTGAGTCGGTTCTGGCTGGGTGGGCACAATCAGCCAGCAGTAGGTCTCCTGCAAACGCGCCAGCAGGGTTTCTTCCGTGCGCTTGAGCGCAGCAGCGACTTGCTTGCGCTGCTGGGCATCCAGATTGAGCTGCTCGGCGTCGTTGTTGATGGATTTCCACGCCAGATACTCGCGCAGCGACTGCTCCCATGCCTGAGCGTTGGCCACATCGGGCGCGATGAACACCAGCATGTTGCGATACAAGCGCGGCGCGTTCCCGCGGTTTTCGAGGATGTTTTTGGCCTCTTCCTGCGCTCGTGACAGGCTGCCGCCGTTGCGCTTGTGACCATGCTCCGGCGCGAGGACGACTACGCGGGTGCGCCATTCATCCACCACATCGCCCGAACTCTGCGGCGCGATGTGCGCAGCGGCGAAGTCCTCGCGGCGATAGCGCACGGCCCGCAGGCGATCAATCGCCTCTTTATGCACCAGATCAGCCGAGATGTTCTGAGCGCGATCTTGCGCTATGCGATTGACCGTCGGGCGCGTGTCGTACCAATAGCGGCTGCCATCGGTGTACAAATAGGTCAGCTGGTTGCTCATCCGCCGCAGCGCGTCGTTGAACGCGGCAAGCTGCTCGCCGGGCTGAACAGTCGCCAAGCGCACGCGCACTTCCTCAAGCCCACGCACGTTCTGCCCTGCCACGGACGGCGCACTCCCCACGAAGATCGCACGGGCAACGCGACGACCAGCGGCATACTGCCCCAGCGTCGGGATGCTCTTGTCGATCTGGTAGGGTTTGGAGTCCTCGCCGTCGATGTCGGCATCGACAATCGCAGGCCAGCCCTCTGGCAGGTAGCGCAGCATCTCATTTCGCACCGTCGCCGCCCACAGCGGGATCGACGCGGGCATGATCATCAGCGACTGATCGTTGTCCTGCCACAGTCGATGAATGACCGTCGCCATCAGGCGCAGCACGCCGCGCGTCCGCTGGAAGCGATCCAGCGTTGACCAGTCTTCATACAACCGAGCAAACAGCTCCGGGTGAATGGGGTAAGCATCCTTCATGCGCTGGAAATAATTCCCTTCAGCAACGTCGGGTGGAAAGTCGCTGCTGTTATCTCGATACATCTGATGGAAGGCCGCCAGCACATTATCGCGCGCGGCGAAATCCATCTCCGACGAGAACAGGCGACGGCGCACAATCTCGAAGCTCTCTGTCGCGCTGACCGGCTTCCACACGGACTCAATGCGGCCGATGGTCTTGGCAAGGATGTCAAGCGTCGCTCGCCCGCCTTCCCCACCAATTTCGATGTCGCTTTCAGGAATCGACACCAGCAGCATCGAATCGCTCGAGCGCCTAACCGCCTCCGTCAGCGATTGGACGAAGGTCATCACCGCGTCAAATGACCCTGCGGGCAGCCGCTCGCTGACGTTATACAGGTTGCGCGCGAAGGCCACCAGCTCGTCGATGATGAGCAGCGCCGGGCCATACGTTTCCAACAGCTGCAGGATGGTATCTGACCCCGGGCTGGCCCCTGCTAGGTCGGCTTTTTCGACGAGGCGATACGCCTCTACCCCCCCTAGCTGATAGGCGATCTCCCCCCAGAGCGTATGGGTGGTGCAGTTGTGGTATTGGCGCGGCTCGGTGGCGCTGAAGGCCGTGCCGACGATGACGGCGCGGCGCGCTTCAACACGGTCGTCCACATCGCCGATCCGCTCGATGATCGCCTCGCCGCCGGGGATTTCGCTGAAGCCGATCTGCCCGCCAAACAGGTGATACAGCGCCAACATGCTGTGCGTCTTGCCACCGCCGAAGCTGGTCTGAAGCTGAATCACTGGATCGCCCCCCTGACCCGTCAAGCGCTTGATGCCCGTCACGAGCAGATCCTTCAACCCCTCGGTAAGATAGGTGCGGCGGAAGAACTCTCGCGGGTCGCCATATTCAGGGTCAGCTTTGCCCTGCACCACCTGCGCCAGATCGGCGGCAAACTCCGCTTGGATGTAACGTCCACTGGCCACATCGGGATGCGGTTTGACGACCAGCCGCCACGGGCGCAGCCCGGGAGACGTGGTCGTCGCCACTTCACCAAGCGGCGATGTCGCTTTCTTGGAGGCTTTCTGCTCGGCTTCAAAGCGCAGGCGGAGCAGTTCCTGCGCGATGTTCTGAACAAGCTGCGCTTCATCCTGCGCCCCCACCGCCGACAGCAGACGAGCGGCAGTGTCCGCCGCGCGGTAGGCTTCATCGCTGGTGAACGTCCCTTGATGCGCCCATTTGTTGCGCGCTTCGATCAGCTCATTTAGGTAGCTGCGCTCCACCCGACCCAACCGCGCCTTGAACACCTCGTCCCAGCGGCGCTGCATCAGGTTCAGCCAGCCCTGCACGTCGACCTCACGCAGCGCCGCCTGAGTGTCGATGAGGCCGCTCGGGCGATAAGCCGACGTGCTGAGCGTGTTCACCACCTCGTTCAAGAAATTGCCGCCGTAAGCGTTGTGATACTCACGCAGGACGAACGGCCCCAGCCCTGCCTTGAGCGCGTCCATCACCTCGCCGATGCGGTCACGATTGGATTTAGCCATGGTCTTTGTCCTTCAACAATTCCAGCAGGGTTGCGATCTGTTGATTTAATTCGGGCAGATCTGTTTGCACAATCTGCCATACTTTGCGCATGTCTAAATTGAAGTAATGATGCGCAATAAAATCGCGGAAGCGTCCGATCTCGTTCCATTCAATGTCTGGCATCAAGGCGCGGATGTCTGGCGGAATGTTTTTAGCAGCTTCACCTATCGTCATCAGATTGAATAAAATGCCATCTGTTTGAACGTCCCGCTGCTTGAACGCCGCTTCGTCCAACGTTTGCATTAACGCATGAATGCGGGCAATCGCCGTTTGAATGTCGGTGAGATACAGCTTATGCGATCTGGGCATAGCGCACTTCCCGCAGCACATAGGGGCGAAGTTCGGGGCGCAAATCGTCTTCTGGCACTAAATCAACCTTCAATCGGAAGCTGTCCTCCAAAAATGTCCAGACTTTGCACCAGCGCTTCCATGTCCAGTGATCCAACGTCAGCAAAAAATCGACATCGCTATCCGGATGCTGTTCGCCGCGCGCATACGAGCCGAATAGACCGATTCTGACCACCCCCATCGCCCGCAGTTCCGCGCTGTGTTCCTTTAGAAACCCGAGGATGCTGTCTGCTGTCCATGCGGACGGCGTCTCGCTGTGTGTCTCAACCGCGGCGCCGATGCGGTCACGATTGGATTTGGCCATGGTCTATTTTCCTCACATGGGGCGCGACGCCTCGCGCCCCGGCGGATTCGGTTCATATCGCCTGCATGGAATCAGGCATTACAACGAACGTATCCAACAATAGATCAGATTTTAATGGGGTCGACGTGGGGGCGCAATGCATTGCGCCCCTAGAGAGTGTCTAAACCCAACCAGATGGTGATGAGGCCTCACCCCTAAATCCCCTCTCCCGCAGAGAGGGGACTTTTGCCCCCTCCTCCAGTGGGAAGAAGGGGGTTGGGGGATGAGGCCCTGTAACGCCAACCGAACAAGACGAGAGGGCGCATCACCGCGACCGTAGACACTCTCCGCCCCTACGATTTGATAACCACCCTCACAATTCAACAAACAATTGATCCTCTGCCCATTTTGCCGGATTGTTGACGACGTAGGCGCGGATCATGTTCAAGGCGTCTTCGCTGCGGATGATGTGTTCGTAATAATTGCGCTGCCAGATGGGGTGATCCGGCGCATTGGGCAGGCGGTGGATGCGACGGGTGACCGCCGCCTTAAATGTGCCGATAATGGTGGATAACGAATTGGCGATGGGTTTGGAAAATTCGCGTTTCGTAGGGGCATGATATATCATGCCCCCACCGTTCGATTCATCATCCCGTGTAATCACAATCACCCCATGCACATGATTCGGCATCGTCACAAATACGTCTAGTTCCACCATCGGATAATGTACGGGGATTTCATCCCAACACGATTGCACAACCCGCCCCCATTCGTTCAACACCATCGCGCCACCGGCCACCTGACCCCAAATACACCGGCGTTCATGCGCGCAGATCGTCACAAAATACGCGCCGTGCTGCGTGTAATCGTACCCCTGCAGACGGATGGAACGGCGGTGATGCGGCGTCATGAACGGAACCTTTCTGTTCGTTGGGGCATGGCGTGCGCCCCTACGCCTCATTGTCGTCGAACAGGCGCTTCTGGGTGTCTTGGCGCAGCCGTACCACCTCGGTGATGCCCGACCAGCTCATCACCAGCGCGTTGTAATCTCGGGCGTGTTCCGCCCAGCCCTTGCGCTCGCAGATGCTGTACAGCCGGTAGGCCAGCTGGCGCGCCTCGGCCGCCATCTCGGGCGGCATCTTCTCCATCACCTTAGCGGAGCCGGTCTCGCCTTCCGTGTTGAGCTGTTTGATCAGATGATGGGTCGCCTCCCACACGGTTGGACGGCTGTCCTGCTGGGGATCCCACCCCTTCGGATCGTAATCCGACCAGTGCTTGAGCTTGACCCTGCCGCGCCCGGCCACCACCACCCCCGCCGATTCCACCCCGGCGACGCTGGTGTTCTTGGCGCGCGCCAGCACGTCCGCCGCGCCGAACTCGCCCTCGCTGAAGCCGAACTGATCGAACCACGCCACCGCGAAGCGCGTGTCGGCGTCGATGTTGCCGTCTTGCTCGGCGAAGTATTCGTCCAGCGCGGCGTTGATGAGGCCGAGCGCCGTGCGCACGCTCATCGGCGTGCCGTCGGCTTCCAGCACGCGGCTGTAGCGCGAGTAGATGGCCATGCCCGGGCCGATGCTGGCCTGCGCGAGGTCGACCGGCGCGATGTTGGCGGACTGCATCGCTTGGAGCGCGGCGGGCAGCTCGCGGCGCAGCGCGCTGAGCAAGTCGCGGCGGCTGATGGTCGGCGCATCGGCCGGGCGCGGGCGGCACACCAGCACGATCGACGAGGCGAGAGCGTTTGCTCCCATTCCGACCATGCGGTTAGCGAGTTCCGTTCGCATGGGCCACGTGCCGACGATGCTGAAGCCCGCGTCGATCAGGCTGGCGAGCATCGTCTCCCAGCCGGTGGAGGCTTTGGCCCCCTCACCCCCGGCCCCTCTCCCACGCAGGGGAGAGGGGGGGTTGACCCCCGGATCAAGCTCGTCTTCTCCTCCCCCTCGCCCCTCGTCGGGAAGGTCGAAGTCGTCTTCGAGCGATTCTTCAGCGAGCGCAGAGCCTTTCCCGCCCCTTCGCCCCTCGTCGGGAAGGTCAAAGTCGTCTTCGAACGATTCTTCAGCGAGCGCAGAGCCTTTCCCTCCCCCTCGCCCCTCGTCGGGAAGGTCAAAGTCGTCTTCGAACGATTCTTCAGCGAGCGCAGAGCCTTTCCCGCCCCCTCGCCCCTTGTGGGAGAGGGGGTCAGGGGGTGAGGGGTCTTCCGCCTCCTGCTGCTTGAAGGCGTAGTAGACCGTCAGCGGGTAATCGGGCGCGGCGAAGCGGCGGATGTTGCGGAAGGTTCGCAGCATGCCCTCCTCGAAGTGGCGCTTGGCCGCCTCTTTGCTCCCATGCCGGTAGGGGCTGGCGATGAGTTCCGGCTCTTTGGGGACGAGCAGCGTGCCGAACACGTCCGGGTAGACGTCCCGCAGGCTCTTGCGCAGCCACACGTAGAAGAAGTCCGACAAGTCCGCATACCCGATGTTATCGTAGTATGGAGGGTCGGTAGAGAGCGTTCTAGCATCCAAATCTAGATTGGCTGCATCTCGTTGAACTGCTTCACCCTTAAAATTGGCAGGTAACCTTTCAACAACTTTCCAAATCCAGTCAACATTTGCCAGCCAGTTGCCCGTAGAATCCGAAAAGGGATTGGCCTCGCTGTAATCCCAAACCATTGGGATAGCTTGTCGACCAAATGTATTGCGCATCTTTTCACCAGAGTTGTGCCAGCTGCAAATGGCTGACCAATAATCGCTGGCCTTATCCACCGCAAACGCCAAGTACACACTCACCGCCTCGGCGTAGGCGAGCGCGCCGCGCCCCCCCTCGCGCAGCGGCACGCCGTCGTCGGGCAGGCCTGCGGCCAGCGCGTCGCGATAGGCCTGCTCCCGCGCCTCCGCCACTAGGTCGCTGAAGGTGGTCAGCGCCACCAGCTGGCGCGGGGTGAAGAGGTCACCGAATTCATACAAGCCATATACGGGCGGCTGAAAATTCCGATGCTTCAGCGGCATTTCCCCGCTGGGTTTGTAAAAAGCCATCACTTCAGCGCTGGCGGCGACTTGTGCATGCCATTCGTCTGGGCTGTGATAATTGCGCCCGTTAGGGCCTTCGGTGACAATGGCTATGAGCATCGCCCCCATGCGCCCCGCCTTGCCTTCCGCGCGCACGTAATCCCACGGAATCGGTTCGCCGCTGATGATGCAGCGCCCACCGCCAAACTGTCGACCCATCGTGCCATCTTGTCCTTTGGGGGGCAGGCCGGGGGTCACTTCAAAGCGGATGATGTGGGTTTGGCCACCCTCACCCCCGGCCCCTCTCCCACGCTGGGGAGAGGGGGGGTTAAGCCCTTCGCCCCTTGTGGGAGAAGGGTTTGGGATGAGGGGCGAAGAGGTGTCAAAGCCCTCCTCCCCTTGTGGGCGAAGGGTTTGGGATGAGGGGCTTACAGGCGTCACCACCGGCCTCGCCCAGCACTCGCGGCCTTTCTTCTTGCTCAGGATGAAGGAACGCACCAGCGGCACGTGGGCGTTCACGGCGGGGTTGGGCGATTTCACCGTCCGCGCCCACAGCCACGCGATGACGGTTTCGCCCTTTTGCCCCTCACCCCCGGCCCCTCTCCCACTGGCGGGGAGAGGAGGGGTTAAGCCCTTCGCCCCCCAGTCTCCTCTCTCACTGGCGGGGAGAGGGGGGGTTAAGCCCTTCGCCCCCCAGC
>JBDNCV010000016.1:0-37573 GCA_046719465.1 Anaerolinea sp. | reverse complement strand
ACCGTTGGAAGGTTTGATGGATGTACAAGCTGAGTGCGAGCGCCTCGATAAAGAACGCGCCAACGCGCTCGACCAGATCAACAAAATCAACGCCAAGCTCAATAATGAGTCGTTCGTGGCGAAAGCGCCACCTCAAGTAGTTCTGCGGGAGCGGGAGCGTCTGGCTGAGTTCGAAGCCAGCCTCGCACAGATCAACGAGCGTCTACGCTCCCTCTGCTCTGCTTAACGACGGTTTGAAGGCTTCTCTAGACTCAAACGGAACAAGTGCCGTCCAGCCTGCTGGGCGGCACGTCGCACGTCAACATCTTCGTCTTGTTCAACAACTACCCGCAGACTATCCAACGCTTCAACTGCCTCTAGCAAGATGAGCTGTTCAATTGAATCAAGCCGTGCAGCCTTGTTGCCCTGCTTGATCCGCAACACATGATACTCAATGAGACGTTCTCGCACCATACGCTGTGGCTGCTTGAATAGGGTTCATCTTAATTATGTAGTATAGCAATTGACAGCCACTTTGTCTGTAATGACACAAATGTATCAGCCTCGGTCAGTCGGATTAAAGTATTCCAGAACAGTGAATTAGTTGGTTGTCTGATTCCATACGAATCTTCTATAATACAAGCGATTACATAAAGGCAGTGACCGTTCGAAAGCCCCTATTCTTATGGATAACAGCTCCTTTTCAACTTTGTCACTGCAATTATCTGCACAGGTTTTGGATCGACTCGCAGAAGGGAACTCTGCTGAAGCTACCTGCCAACAGTTCGTCCAAATTGCTGAGCAAAACACGCCGCTTTCTGTTGTGGTCATCCTAGCTTCTTCAAACAAAGTGATTGCTCAGCGTGTAGGAGAAATCAACGATGAGCTGGAACAGTCCCTCCTGCAAGCATCCGAGAACGCCATCACCTCAGAACAAGTTCTCACATGGTGGCCATCCTACGCCGCAGCTTCCGCTGTCTCGATTCGCTTTCAATCCACCCATATCGGCCAGCTCATCATTCTTGCCCCTGATTCTGACTCAGCTGACCTCATACCAGATGTCATCACCCCGCTTGAGTTGGGGCTGCGCATCGTTGCCGCCGAAGTGGCGCTTATCCAACGCAGCCAAAAGCTCTTAGCCAACCAAAACGAGTTTGTGCGCATCGTCACCCATGATTTGCGTTCGCCGTTGACTGCCATTAAAGGGTTCGCCTCGATGATCGAGGAAGGTGCGGCAGGCAAACTCAATGAAAAACAGCAGCATTACATCAGCAAGGTCGTCATCGGCACGAGCCAGCTCACAGCGTTAGTAGAGAACATCGCAGATGCGGGGCGCTACGACCCCGAAACCGGCTTCTACGAGATGATGCTCGTGCCGACCGACCCCAACGAAGTCGTCAAAAAGATCACCAACACCTACTTGATCCCGACCGAGAAGGCTGAGTTGAAGGTTGAGGTCAAAGTGCAGAGTGACACACCCATCATCTACGCTGACCAGAACATGCTCGAACGCGCCGCTATCAACCTGCTCGACAACGCAGTGAAATACACCCCAAACGGGGGTCGAGTTACGGTCAGCGTGTTCACCGATCAAAATCGCCTTTATTTTCAAGTGGAAGACACTGGCAGCGGCATCAAGCCTGAAGATCTGCGGAAGCTGTTTCAACGTCATGTTCGCCTGCGCCATCCAGAACATCGGCAGGTGCGCGGCGCTGGTCTCGGCCTGTTCATCGTTCGGACGGTGGCCATTCGCCACGGAGGTGATGCCTTCGTCCGAAGTGAACTAGGCAGGGGCAGTACTTTCGGCATTTGGATCCCGCTCAACGAGCAGACGCTTGTACCCCTATAATGCAGCAGCAGGTTTTCAACCCATGGCTATCCACCCATTGAGCGAGGACGTCATCGCCCAGATCGCCGCCGGTGAAGTCATCGAGCGTCCCGCTTCCGTCGTCAAGGAGCTGGTCGAAAATGCCATTGACGCAGCAGCGACGATCATTACTGTCGAAATCGAAGCAGGTGGTCGTCAGCTCATCCGTGTGAGCGACGACGGCAGCGGCATCCACGCTGAAGAGGTCGAGCTGGCCGTGCAGCGGCACACCACCAGCAAACTGCAAAAGGCCGATGACCTGCTCACACTTCAAACGCTCGGTTTTCGTGGAGAGGCGCTTGCCACGATTGCCGCGGTCAGCCGAATGACGCTGTCAACGCGCCATCGTTCGCAGGCTTACGGGTCTGAAGTGCGCCTCGACGGTGGACGCATCCGTTCACGCCGTGAGGTCGGCCAACCGGCGGGGACTGTTGTCACGGTGGAGAACCTTTTTTTCAACACGCCCGCCCGCTTGAAGTTCCTCAAGTCGGAAGCTAACGAACGCCGCACCATTCAACAGTTGATCCACGATTACGCCATCGCCTATCCACAGATTCGGTTCGCGCTTCTCTCAGATGGGCGTGAGACGTTCCGCTCTACCGGTTATGGCCAGATTGAGGATGTCGCGCTCAAGGTATTTGGTTTAGAGACGTTCCGCCAGATGATCTCGATCAGCGGCACAGAACCGCTTGACGATCGATCATTCATCCGAGTGAGCGGCTATGCCAGCCTGCCGACGATCTTCCGCCATGATCGCTCTCGGATAGCCTTGTTCGTAAACGGACGCGCCGTGCAAGATCAGAACATTCAGTTCGCTGTGACACAAGCTTACCACTTGCTCATGGAGCGCGGGCGTTACCCGTATGCGGTGGTGCTGCTCAACGTGCCGCCTCAATTCGTGGACGTCAACGTCCACCCTACAAAGGCCGAGGTGCGTTTTGAGGATGTCAACCTCGTTTTTGTGACTGTCCAGCGAGCTGTCCGCGAGGCGCTCATGCGCCACATCCGCGCGCCTAGCAGCGTCCCACCTAACGCTGCACCATCCGCCCCCGTGACAACCAATCTGGCCGACCCTTCGCTGCTGCCAGATGCATTTCCGCAGATGAGCGCCCAAACAGAGCGTGATTACAGTGATGACGATGATTTTGACTATATTCCTACTGGGGACGGCGTACCGGAACGCCCACGGACGCTGCCACCGCTGCGCGTGATCGGCCAGCTAGCCAGCGCCTACATCGTCGCGGAAGGGCCAGCAGGTCTCTATCTTGTCGATCAATTCGCCGCCAGTGAGCGCGTCCGCTATCAGCAGATCGTTGATGAGCTGCAGCGCGGCGAGCTTGCATCACAGCCAACGTCAGCGCTCACTATCGATCTCACCTCACAGAACGCAAAGGCGCTTGAAAAACACCTCGCCATCCTCAAGCAGTTTGGCTTTGAGCTTGAATTGTTCGGCACGACAACTTGGCGCATTTTGGCCGTGCCCGTGTGGCTTGCACCACAACAGACGCCAGACGTCCTTACCAAGTTTTTGCTGGCGCTGGAGAACAAAGAAGACCCTTCCAATACCCTGCTTCGACTGCTCGCACAGGCCGCAGCCTACAAAGCAGGCCAACGGCTCGAACGCGACGCGATGGAGCCGCTTCTACGGCTGTTGGAGCGCTGCCCCAGCCCGTTGATCAGCCCCTCAGGCAGCGCCACGCTCATCCATATGAGCCGCGATCAACTCATGCGCGAGTTTAGCCGCCGCACGTAGCCTCTCGCTCAACGGCTGCGCCATTGGAAGGTGCGCCAATCGCCTACCCCACCGATGAATTGGTAGGCTCCACTCTCCGTCCGGCTCGCCACGGACACACGCCAGCGCACCTCATGCGTTTGACCATCTGTGGGGATCAGTGACTCCGGCAGCAGGAAGAACGTATTGCGCGTCACCTGAAGTGATTGCGTGTTGGTCGTGGTATTCTGGAATTCGACCAAGTAAACCTCATTCGGGCGCAGCACCCCTACGCTGACCCATTCAAGGCGCACCGGCACGGCCGGCGCCACAGCCCCATTGGGCGGGTAGAAGCCGCGCGCGGGCGCATACGTCGGTGTGGGGGTCGGGGTTTCGCGTCCGCTCGGTGTGGCAGATGGAACGGGCGTCGGCGTCGGCAGCGGAACGTTCACGCATTGACCAACGCTGATGAAAGGGCGACAGTTCGGCCCGCCGCTGTACTCGCTGAAGCGGCAGCCAGTCCAATTGAGGTTTTGATTGAGCTGGCTCAGCGTTTCCAGCGTCGTGTTAAACCGGTCAGCAATGCCAATCAGGCTGTCACCCTCCACCACCGTGTAACAGCCTGCCACCGCGCCTTGCGGCAGCGTCACGTTGCCGATCCGCTGGCCTGTTCCAAGGCTGGCATCGCTAGTAGCTGTGGCATCTGCCCCGACCGGGATTGGCGTCGGCGTGCGGCGTGGGATGAGCAGCTCGCTGCCGGGTGGGGGCAGGATGTTCTCATTGGGGAGGTTATTCAAGCGAACCACCGCCGCAATCACCCCCGGGTCAAACGGGGGATACCCCCACGGCTGCAATTGCAGGATAAAGCCCAACGTGTCGTTTGGGCGTATGATGTATCGATAAGGGCCTTCGGTCGGTTCCGCCTCTGGCATGGTCGGCACTGCGTTAATCTGCTCGGTTGGCTCGGGCGTGAGGATCACCGGCGTTGGCGCTGGTTCTGTCGGCGTCAGCGTTGGCGCCAACGTCTCCGTCGGTGAGGGTGAAGGGCTGGGCGTCTCGGAGACGAGCGCTTCCGCCGTCGGCGTTGGCAGCGGCGTGACGAGGTTGCAGGCGGACATCAGAACAACTGCGCCCACACCCAGCAGAGCACGTATCAACTTCATGAGCCATTCTCCACTCTACCCTGCCAGACGAAGATCCGCGGCGGCGTCTGCATCGTGACGGCGTTCGTCGTTGTGTCTAAGATGCCAATCGACCATTCGTACTCGTGGCGTGCGGCGGTCGTGCCGCGCCAATCCGGTGGGACGAGAAAGGCAATATCCGTAGTGGTTGCCTGATGCACGACCCCAGCCGTTCGATCAACCACAGTGACCAAGTAAACATGCCCGGGTTTGAGCGTTGCAGTCGGACTCCAACGCAGCGTCACCAATTCATCAGCACGGAAGAACTGCCGATCTGGCGGGCTGACCACGTTCGGTTGGTTGAACGTCGCAGTCGGCGTTGGGGTGGCAGTCGCGTTCGGGTCAGGCGTCGGACTGAGCGTAGGGGTCGGCGTTGGCGCAGGCACTCGCATAAGCTGCCCGGCGCGAAGCTGCACTAAACACTGTGGCCCCCCGAAACGCTCGCCAAATTCACACCGCGCGAAGTCAATCTCGGGGTTCAGCTCAGACAGCGTCTTGGCGTCTGCGTTGTAGGAAACAGCAATTGCGATGATGTTCTCCCCTGCTGCCACGCGATGCCACATGACACCGGGTGGCAGGGTTGGCGTTGCGGTCGGCGCAAACGCATCAATCGACGTGTCCACTTCGAGCAGGCTGTTGTTCACGCTCATCGCCACTGCGCCGTTAGATTCACTCTGAGATTGCGGCTGTGCAGGCGGTGGCGCATTCGGATCCAGCGTTGGAGTTGGGTATGGGATGACAATCTGTTGGCCAAGCTGCAACATAGCTGGATTTGTGATGTTGTTCAGCGCCATCACTGTCGGCATGATGTCTAGATTGGTGTAGCCACAGTTCAGAATCGCCGCGATCAGTGATCCGCCAGCAACAATCGTCTGAACACAGGGGCTGGGCGTTTCAGTCGGCCCGGGCGTAAACGTGATCGTTGGTGTTGGGGTAGCAGTGCGCGTCGGCGGGCCAAGCGTGACCGTGGCGAATTCCAACGTCGGACGTGGCGTTTCCGTCGCAGACTCACCTACCACAACGGGTTGGGATGGTGGCAGCGTGGCGAGCATAACACCAACCCCGATGCCCATGAGCACCAGCAGCGCCGCACCCACCACCAGCAGTCCCACGCGGGCACTTGAAGCCGCGCTGGACTCCATCAGGTCATTCTCACCAAACTTGAAGTCATAGGTCGCCACGTTGGAAGGTGCAGTTGGCGCTTTATTGACAACAGCAACCTCCCCGAGCGAAGTGCCGCAAGTGGTACAGACCATCGCGTTGGTGTGATTGAGTGTTTTGCAGATTGGGCAGATCTTGAATGATTGTGCCAAATGTCACCTGACTAGCCTTACCTCAATAGGCATTATAGGAGCCAAAGCACGCTGTGTGGAGGGCGCATCAAGAAACGCTAACTGAACAAGCTATCGCGGCATAATCAGGTGGTCGCTGCGTTTGAAAAGTCGTCAGCGCTCGCTTGCAGCCACTAGTAATTCATGTTATTCTTCCGATTAAATTAAGCGCTCATGCGGAGCTTGGTATGCCGGAAAAAATCCTAATCGTTGACGATGATGTTGACAGCCTGAAGCTGATCGGCCTGATGTTGCAGCGCAGCGGTTACGAAGTGAGCGCTGCCAGCACCGGCTTACAAGCCCTCTCCAAAGCTGAGGCCGAGCGCCCCAACCTGATCATTCTGGACGTCATGATGCCGGATATGAACGGGCTGGAGGTGTGCCGCCGCCTGCGCGCGAACGCATCCACGCAAGATATTCCGATCATCATGTTTACGGCCAAGACACTCATCGACGATAAGGTCAAAGGCTTTGAGGCTGGCGCCGATGATTACCTCACTAAGCCAACCCACCCACAAGAGTTGGCAACGCGCGTTCGCGCCATGCTCACCCGTGCCTCATCGCGGCAAGACGCGCCGGCGCAAATTCAAGCCGTCAGTCGCCCCAAAAATATGAGTATCGGTGTATTAGGTGCTAAGGGGGGCGTTGGCGCAACCACCGTCGCGGTCAACTTGGGCGCTGGAATGCTCGTAGCAGGAGAAAACCCCATCGTGGCCGATTTCCGCCTCGGATCAGGTGGCGTTGGCGCGATGCTTGGCCTCATCCGCACTCAAAGTATGAGCCGTCTGCTGACCTTACAACCTGCCGACCTCACACAGAAAGCCGTTGAAAATGCCCTTGCCTCGCACGCAAGCGGTTTACGTGCTCTTGTTTGCTCGATCAACTCACGCGAAGCACAGCTCAAGTTCAGCGAGGATCAGGCGATTTCCGTCATCAACCACGTTCGGATGCTCGGCAAGCCGGCCATCTTCGACCTCGGCTCGACATACAACGGCCTCACCGCGCGCCTCTTGCAAGAGATGGAGCGTATTCTGCTCGTGGTCGAACCAAACAGCTTATGCCTCAACATGGCGCGCGAGCTAATCCGTCAGCTTGATGAGGACGGTAGTGGCAACCGCGTGAATTTGGTTGTCCTGAGCCGCGCCCAATCGAGCTTGCAAACGTCGTGGCAAGAGGTGGAAGCCGCCCTTGGCCGTGAAACTCGTGCGATTATCTCACCTGCGCCAGAGCTGGCGTTCCAAGCGTTGGAGAACAAGACGCCGCTCATTCTCCTTCAGCCGAACAGCGTTGTTGCAGGCCAATTTGCCAAGCTGACTGACGCCATGAAGCCTAAACTCAAGCCAATTGCCGGAGGGCAGCTCACCACTTAACTGGTGAAATCAGTGGGTACATGCAAAGCCTCTCTTCCATAGAACAGGCTGCCGAATGGCTGCTCAGCGCTTCATATGCCGTTGCCTTCACCGGCGCAGGGATTAGCACCCCGTCTGGCATTCCTGATTTCCGCAGCGCCGACAGTGGCCTATGGGAGCATGTGGATCCAATGCAAGTGGCCAGCATCTTTGGCTTCAGGCAGAATCCCCGTGCCTTTTACGATTGGGTGCGCCCCCTTGCCATCACCACCCAGCGCGCTCAACCCAACCCAGCCCACCTTGCGCTGGCAACACTAGAGCGCGTGGGCATTTTGAAGAGCGTCATCACCCAAAACATCGACATGCTGCACACGCGCGCAGGCAGCGTCACCGTGCGCGAGCTGCACGGTCACATGCGCTCGATGACGTGCATTCGCTGCTTCGACGTGTGTGACGCTGCCCCTCACATGGAAGCCTTGCTCAATGAGAATATCATCCCCCACTGTGTTTGTGGGGGTGTCCTCAAGCCGAACGTGATCTTGTTTGGCGAGCAGCTCCCGTATCTAGCGCTGCAACAAGCGAAAGAGGATGCACGCAAGGCCGATGTCATGCTTATTGTGGGATCATCGCTTGAAGTGGAGCCAGCGAGCAGCCTACCATTGGTGGCGCGGCGTAACGGTAGTAAACTCATCATTGTGAATTTGCAGCCAACATTTCTAGATAGCACAGCCGACATCGTGATCCACGCGGACGCTGCCGAGGTTCTGCCGCAGATTGTGGCCTGTATGAAGGTATAACTCCAATGACCACCGAACACACGTTGGTTGAACAATACAGGCGCATCGTCGAAATCAGTCAACAACTGAGTTCGACTTATGATCTACCCACCCTACTGCGCAAAATTTGCGCACTAGCAAAGGAGTTAATTGACGTCGAGGCAGCTTCCATTTTGCTGCTAGACGAAACGCGCAAGCAGCTTCGCTTCGCCATGTCCACCAACATCCGCCCATCCGAGATGGAAGAAATTTTTGTCCCGCTGGAGGGCAGCATCGCCGGATGGATCGTTACGCATGGCGAGCCGCGCGTAATTGAAAACGTCACTTCCACACCCAACCACTACGCCGCAGTAGACAGCCGCCTTCAGTTTCACACTCGTAACTTGCTCGGCGTGCCGATGCGCACCCACGAAAAGGTGATTGGCGTGGTGCAAGCGCTCAACAAGAACGGCAGCGTCCCCTTCACCGATCAAGATATTCAGATGCTGCGCACGCTGGCCAGCCAAGCTGCCATTGCCATCGAAAACGCACGTTTGTTTCAGCAGAGCGATTTCATGAACGAGCTGGTTCATGAGCTGCGGAACCCGCTTATGGCGCTCAAAGCCAGCACAACGCTGCTCTCACGTCCCGATCTGCCAGAGGATAAGCGCGGCTACATCATCGAAAAGCTGAAAGAGGAAACGCAGCGTCTGATCGACCTTACGTCTGAGTTTCTTGACGTAGCACGTATGGAGAGTGGGCGCATCAGCTTAAACCTCACCCGCTTCTCAATTCACGAGTTGATCACCGAAAGCGCTGAAGTGCTTGCACAGCAAGCCGCTAGCAAACACATCCACATTCGCATTGAGCCAGAAGATTATCTAGTCGAAGCCGACCGCGGCAAAATTAAGCAGGTTATTCTCAACCTACTCTCAAACGCCATCAAGTACAACCGCACTGACGGCAAGATCGACATCTTCCTCAACCTCCTCCAAAACAGTGATCTGCCGTTCGTCCACGTCACCATTGCCGACACAGGCTACGGCATCGCGCCAGAGCATCAGAAGAACATGTTCCAGAAATTTTATCGCGTCCCCACGCTGGAGCATGTCGAACGCGGCACAGGCTTGGGCCTTGCGCTTTGCAAGCACATTGTTGAGGCGCACGGCGGCAGCATCTGGTTAGAAAGTGAAGTTGGCGTCGGCAGCCGCTTCCAATTCACCGTGCCGTTTGGTGGCTAGTCAAAGCTCAGCAGCACCTTGAGCATCCCGGGCTGAAACGCGGCCGTAAACGCCTCGAGCGCTTGCTCAAAGGGATAAGTGGCCTCAATCATTGATTCCACGTCGACTAGGCGCTGTTCCAACAAGCGCAGCGCTGCCGCAAATGGCCCGCAGCGGCTCCCGACCACATTGATCTCCTCGATCACAACTTTTGTTAAGTCAACACTGGGCAGTCCCGCGTAGGTACTTTTGAGGACAAGCGTCCCCCGAGGCCGCAGCAGCTTCAGCGCTGTCGCAAAGCCATCGCTGCTGCCCGTACAATCGACCACAATATCTGTCTCATGCTCAGGATACGCCTCAAGCTCAAACGCAGGGATGCCCCACTTGCTGAGCAGCGCGCGCGGACGCTCCCGCCGCACCACCACCGAAACATCCGCCCCTGTCAGACGCAGCACCTGCGCGCACAACAGCCCCAGCTTGCCCGCACCCACCACCACCACGCGATCACGTGGCGAGATGTGAACAACCTCCAGAATGTTGCACGCCGCCGCCAGCGGCTCCACAAACACGGCTTGGTCGTCGCTCACGTTGTCGGGTACAGCATAAAGGTTTTCAGTGCGCAGCGCCAAATAATCGGCGAAAGCGCCTTGATGACGGTCAATCCCCACTGTGGTACGATGACGACACTGGCTCGGCACGCCCATTCGGCACATGTCGCACTCACCACTAGGCACGTTGATCTCACCCACCACGCGCTTGCCGATCCACGCTGGGTCACCCGTCACCACCTCCCCGACGAACTCATGCCCCAACACACCCGAGAATCCCATATAGCCTTTGGTGAGTTCTAGGTCAGTGTTGCAGATCCCAGCCCGCCGCATGTGGATAAGCGACTGATTCGGCTCCAGCGTGGGTTGCGGATAATCAGGCTCTAGGCGCAGCCCACCTTCAAACACCAACGCGCGCAAGGTCTACCTCCTATGCCTTCGCTCCGACTACCGCTTCATCGTGGACGAGATCGCCCTTCACAAATGGGATTTCCCCTTTCTCCCATGCCACGAGCAGCGGCACGGCGGTGAAGATCGACGAGTAGCTGCCCGTAAGCAGGCCGATGAACAGCACGAAGATAAACTGCCGTACCGTTTCGCCGCCGAACAGCATAATCGCTACCATGATGAAGAAGGCGTTGAGCTGAGTGGCGAGTGAGCGATGGATTGACTCCCAAACGCTGCGGTTCACAATCGTCTCGTATGGTTCGCCGATGCGCAGCGGGATGTTCTCGCGGATGCGGTCGAAGATCACAATCGTGTCTTGCACTGAGAAGCCCACCACCGTGAGAATCGCCGTCAGGAACAGCGCGTCCACCTCCCAACCGAACAGCAGGCCCATAAGCGACATGACACCCAGCACCACGAATATGTCGTGCAGCATGGCCGCCACCGCGCAAATGCCATAGCGGAACGCATTGGGAACTTGCCGGAACGCCAGCACCATGAACCCTGTGACCACAAACGCCGCCACGACTACCGCGATAAAGGCGGCTTGCGTCACCTCTCGGCCAATACTCGGTGAGACGGACTGCTGCTGGAAGCTATCGCGATCCAGCGGCGCAACCGCGTTGAGACGCTCCAAAATCTGTTCAATGGTTTGTGTTTCCAAAAAGCTCCCGCGCACCGACCAGCGATTGCTTTCTGCGCCGCCCAACCGCTGAATAATCACACCGCTGTCGCCCGCCTCAGCGAAGATGTCGCGGATAATGTTCTCTGTCACCCCCGACTCTGTGAATGTGAGGTCATAGATCGAACCACCAACAAAGTCAATACTCAGCCGAAACAGACTGCCTGTCGTCACGAGCGAGTACAGCATGACCAAGATGCCCGGCAGGATCACGGCAGAAGAAATTAAAAAGTACAGGCGGCGATTTTCAACCAAGTTGAACATGCTCACACGCCGCCGTGTCGCAATCCCATAAGCCACGATTGCAGCGGCAATCGCCAAAACTACAATGCTGAGAATCGTATTTGCTTCCATAGCCTTCTTTATACCCCCAGCAGCCAACGGCGCTGAGCCAAGCGTGTGCGCCCAAGCTCAACGAAAATGTACAGGAACGTCCGTGTCACAAGCACTGCAGTAAACAGATTCAGCAGCAAACCTAGAATAAGCGTGATCGCAAACCCGCTCACAATGCTAGCCCCCGGCGTTTGACCGAAGAAGAACAAGATCATGCCGATGATGATGGTCGACGTGTTCGAGTCACGAATGGATGTCCACGCACGTTCAAAACCGGCTTTCAGGGCGCTGTCGATGTCGCGGCCACGGCGCAGCTCTTCTTTGATACGCTCAAAGATAAGGATGTTCCCATCCACCGCCGTCCCAATGGAGATCAAGAAACCAGTGATCGCCGGCAGCGTCAGCGTGACGGGCAGCAGCTTGAACAACGCCAGATTGAGCAGCATGAACACAATCAATGCGCTGGCTGCCGCCAGCCCGGGTATGCGATAGTACACCACCATGAAGCTCAACACCACCAGCACGCCGATCAACCCTGCCCGAATGCTCGCAGCGACGCTAGCCTGACCCAGTGTCGCGCCAACTTCTTCAGCACTCACCACCCGCAGTGGGATCGGCAGCGCACCCGATTGCAGCTGCAGCGCGAGGGTGCGCGCCTCCTCTTCAGTGAAGCTCCCAGTAATCACGCCACCATCGCTTAGGCGTGCTTCAATGGTCGGGGCAGACAGCACCAACCCATCTAGAACAATGGCCATCGGCTCACCGATGCGCGCGCCGGTATACTCCGCAAACGGCACTTGGAACTCTGGTCGCACTTGGAACGAGATATACCACTCCGGTGGCGATGTCGGTGAGAGGGAGCCGAACTGTGCGCTTGCACGTTCCAACATGCTTCCAGTAAATGCTGTTGTGAAGGGGTTCCCCTGTGGATCACGCAGGCGCGAGAGCAGGTTATCCAGCCCACCTTCCACACGCTGACCAGCTAATTCAAGCTGGCCGGTCGTCAGGATGAATTGACCAACATATTGGCCGACAGAGCCGCGCAACCCAGCCATATCGACAAATTCGAGCAGCGCCGTCTGCTGGATCGTGTTCACCGCCTGCTGACGATCGCGCACGCCGGGCAGCTCCACCAAAATACGATCCGCACCTTGAAGCTGCACGGTCGCCTCCGTCAGGCCGAGGCCATTCACGCGCCGGTTGATGTTGTTGGCCGTTTCGCCCATGGCAGCGCGCAGCTCCTCCGGCGTGAATGTGCCCGTGTCTATATCAGCTTGCAGCAGCACACGCAGACCTCCGACAAGGTCAAGGCCGAGGCTCTGCGTCACGCGGATATCGATCTCTGGGATGCGATCTCCGTTCAGGTCGATGGTGATGTTTTCACTACAGCGCACGCCGAGGCTGTCGAGCCTCGGGTTTTCACGCAGCCGTTCACACACCGGATCGTCAGGGGTTACGCCTTTGACATCCGCCGGAAGGGCCACATAAAACGAGAATAACGTCAACACGATGATGAATACAAACCATCGCCAATGTGTTTGCATATGCTTTCCTTCCGGGGTATTCACAAGCTAGGGTGTCATCTCTGTGTCAGTGCCCTGCCCCATGCGAGCGTTGCGGGCGATTTCTTCAGGGTCGTAACGGCTCATCATCGCTGCAATCACCAATCGAATAGTGACGCCATCGGCAATCTCCACCAATGCAATGCCCTTTGCCGAGTCGATCTGCTTCACCTTGCCAATGATGCCACCGTAGGTCACGATTTCGTCCCCGGCGGCCAATTCGCGCGCCATCATCTGACGTTTGGTGAAATCGCGCTGGCGCGGAAACAGCACCAACGAATAGTATGCGGCAAAAATGAGCGCGCCAACCACGCCAACAGCGATGATCTCTTCCATTCCACCAACCCACAGTCTGCTGCAACAATCCATCGGATTATAGCCGCGCATCACCCGTTTGTACTAGACCAGCGCCTTGGCCGCCGTGTGGTTTACTTGACCGACCTTCCAAATCACCCTACAATACCACCCAACAATAGGTTTCATGCTAGGACAAACTGATGACTAAATCAGCGATGCGGGCAGCGTTTGGGGGGGTGGTTTCAGGGCTGATATGGCTGGCCCTAGCTGCGCCCGCACTGGCAGGCAGCACAACTATTTCGCTCAATTCAGGCGCGGGCAGCGGCACATTTGTCATCCGCGACGAGCCAACACTGGTCATCAATGGGTTCGACCTCGGCGCGCAGAACCTCGCCTTTCCGGTCACCATTGATGCCGTCACTATCGACGTCGTTCGCCCTGTGATTGGTCAGCCCGTCACGGTTGTTGTCTACGCTGACCCAAACGGTGGCACACCGCAGGATGCGCAGTTGATCGCGCGCGCCGATGTTGCCATCAACGATACAGGAGTTGTCCGCATTGCCCTCCCTCAACCCGCCACCACCAGCAGCCGCATTGTGTGGGCAGGCTTCTATCTGCCGGTCGACTTCCGCTTCCGTGCCGATCAATCAGGCAATTCTGTTCTCACTTACTGGGCATGGACGCCCAACAGCGTGATTGACCTCAACAACCTCGCCAACGCGGCCATCTTCGGCCCGGGTGACGGCTCCGGCCCGGTGAACATCGCGATGGGCGGCATCGCGCGCATTAACATCGAGTTGAACCAAGCCGATGGCCGCACAGGTGCGCCGCCCACTTTTGGGGGCGCGCCACTTGGTCAGCAAATTGTCACTGATGCTCAAGCTGACCTGAACTTGCTCAATGGTTATGATGGTTGCCCCAACGTGCGCTTCGACCCGTCCGATATTCAGTTTGGTGGTGGTGGCACTTTCACGCTGCACTGCCGCGTAGAACCCGCCCCGATGCAGCCCGGGATCATCGGCAACATCAACCTTGTGCCCGCGTCTGTCCCGGGCTTCGAACGCCGCGGCCTGACCTATCAGATCTTCGCCAACGGGGATTATCAAAAGATCCCAGAAGATGCCACATTGATGAAGACCCCAGTCACACACTGCATTCAACCCAACGCAGGGGATCTCAATCAAGCTGTGATCGGCATCGCCTATGGCGTTCCGCACAAATGGTACATCCTGCCGACCCAACGCTATGGTGACTTCGTCTGCGCCGAGGTCACGCACACCGGGCCGATGTCCTACTTCGTGCCGCGCACGGGCAACGAAGAAACGCTCAACATTGACTTGATCTGGTCAACCACGGTGACGACTCGTCCCGGGCCGACCAGCTTCTTCTGCAAGGATGTCATCAGCTTCCGCTGGGCGATCAAGAATGATGGCTTTGAAGCCGCGCCCAACTATGTTCTGCGTGTGACGAACATCGCGGTGCGCACCGGTCAAGTGACCGGCCAGCGTGACATCGTGATCAACGGTCATGCTCCCGGCGTCACCATCGGGGCAGAGGATCAGTTCACCCTCCCAACGACGTTTGTGAACGAGGCAAATCGTCTGGTGTTCCAGATCGATGGCAACAACAACGTGGCGGAGTTGAACGAAGCCAACAACACCCAGATTATCGATTACATTTTGAAAGAGCGCCCAGCAGGCTGCGGCGCATAACGACGTTGGGCCGTGCGCTGCGCGGCCCTCTGCCCTGATCGGAAGTTATATCTGTATGCGGATCGAAACCAATACCAAACTCGCCGAACGCAATCGCAAGTTAGCGAACTATCTATTCCTCGGCACTTTGCTCGTGCTGATCGCGGGCTTTTTCTTCGTGAATGCTTCAGCCTTTGATCCCACAGGTGAGGTCGACGCGGGAATCCTTTTCTTGCAGGCTCTTGTCTTGCCAGTAGCATTTGTCATGACCTTGATCTCAATCCGCATGACGAACCTTTGGGCGCGCCCACCGCGGCCAGAGCGCGTTTTGCCCGAGGCGTTGAAAAGCCTGAGCAAGAAAAGCGTTCTTTATAACTATTATCATCTGCCTATTCGTCACTTGCTGATCTGCCCACAGGGTGTATTTGTAATTGTGACGCGCTGGCACGATGGGCGTTTTGAGGTCAACGGGGATCAGTGGCGCACCGTAGCCAACCCGATCTCACGCTTTCTCTCTACGCTGCGTATGGACGGCATTGGCAACCCCACTGAAGAAGCCAGCCGCCTTGCTGAAAAGGCAACCGCTCTGCTTCAGCCATATGCGCCCAACGTCGAAGTCCAACCGATCATCGTATTTGTTAATCCGCGGGCCAAACTTACGATTGACAATCCTACGATCCCAGTTGTCTATGGCGATACCAAGAACAAGCCGAACTTGAAAGACCTCATGCGTGATTTGTACTTGAAAAAAACGGGCGACGCGCAGACCAAAGCCGCTCTCCCGCTCACGGACGAGCAGATCGCAAGCTTTGAGAAGGCGACGCTGCCCACTGCTCAATGACCCAGCTGCGCATCCATCGTTATAAATGGCCACTGCTTGTCTTGATCTTGGCAGTAGGCTTTAGTGTGCGCGTATGGGGGCTGGATGTTGTGCCATTCCGCGGCGATGAAGCTTTTTCAGCGTCCTACTGGGCTGGCCTACCCTTTAGCCAGTCGATCAACACCATTGCGACAATAGAGCCGCATCCTCCGCTGACTTATGCCGCCTTTCGTGTGTGGGGACTGTTAGTCGGCATCGACAGCGAGCTAGCGCTGCGCATGCTGCCAACGCTCAGTAGCGTTATTGGCATCGCCTTGATCTATGCCGCTGCTGCTGCCCTGTTCAACCCGACTGTTGGCCTGCTGGCGGCATTGTTCTTGGCGCTCAACCCTTATGAAATATGGCATGCTCGTGATTTTCGTAACTACGCCACATGGAGCACCCTCAGCCTGCTTACGATGTATCTGGGCTGGCAAGCAATTCGCACGCTTAGGCCACGCGCGCTGTTCGCTTACGGTGTATCTGCCTTGACTGTCAGCTTATTTTTTTACTTCGAGCTGTTGTTTGTCGCAGCAGTTGGGTTGTTTGGCTTCGTCGTGCTGCGAGGCGTATGGCAGCTCCGCTGGGTGATGATCCATGCTGGCATTGGCGCAGCAGTCGTGAGTGTATTTGTCATCTTGCAAGGTGGTCTGTTTAGCAGTGGGGGCTATGGGGGTAACACAGCGCTGTTTAGCGTGGAGGCGCTGTTGCTTGTGTTCCCGGGGGCGCTGCTTGTCGGTGATGCTGCGCCGACTGAGTTGATCTACGCATCCACAGTATTGGTCTGGTTGGGAGCTAGCATATCGGCTGTAGTGCTTTCGGTGCGGTCTCGTCAGCATTTATGGCTTGTTTCTTTGATCGTTCTGCCTGTCGTTGCCCTTGCAGTCGTGAGCTTTGTGATAGCAGTCTTTATGCCTCGCTATGTTTTGCCTGTGTTGGCTTTACTGTTGATTTTGTTGAGTGGCGTGATTTCTGCGCTGTGGAAGCGTGGTGGTTCTCATCGTTTGGTAGGTGCTGGCTTGCTTGTGAGTTGGTTTAGCCTTTCTGTTGTCGGCACTGTTCAGCTTCATTATTCTCTTGACTATGAGAAGTCTCCTGACTGGACGGCTGTCCGCGATTTCTTGCTCCACCACGCCTCACCCGATGATCTCGTCATCCAAACTACTGTCGACGCGGCCTTTGGCTTCTACATTGACCCCATCCTGACGACCGCAGCTATTCCAGCCTCACCTCAGCAGACCGACGAACAAATCGCACAAGTCATGACGCAGCTTAACGCTCAGTACTTCACGATCTGGCTGTTTGAGCATTCCCTCTACGATTGGCCGAACCGTCGCGCGGCGCGTGAGTGGCTTGAAGCCAATCGCGTCAGGGTCGACGAGCGCCGCGTGATGGGTGCGCCGATGGTGCGCTATCTGCCGCGTGAGGTGCAAGCATCTGAGTTGCCCGAAGCGTTCGAACTCCCTACCGCGAGCGGGGCTGTGCTGCACAGCTATCGCCTAGAACGACGCAACAACGATGTCGAGGTCTGGCTTTACTGGTCAGATGTATCAGACGTGCCGCTAGCGACGTCTGTTCAGCTTCTTGGTGAGTGGAACCCTGCCCAGAACAGCCTTGTCTGGGCACAGTCCGATCAGCGCTTGCAGCCCTTCCCTCAGATCCAACGAGATCTTCATATCCTCAGCTTGCAAGGTATTCCTGCTGGTACATACAGGTTGATCGTCAAGCTCTATCAACCTGAGACAGGAGCTGTATACGCCATAAACGGCACTGAGCTGTTCGAGCTTACGGTACTGAACGTAGAATGAAAACGGGGCGCTTTTGACGCCCCGTCAACTGTAGTGATTTACCCGCCTAGCTCTGCCAAGCGCGCCTCAAGACGCGCCATGAGCCGGTCATACACATCTTGGCGCACTTCCCCATTGATGAGCCGCAGGTCAAGCGCTTCAATGGCATTTTGCACATCTTGCACCGTATTCAGCGCCCCACCTGCCGCGGGCGCTGCTGCTGCTGGGGCAGGCGCAGGGGCAGGAGCAGCCTGCTGCTGGTTGCCCGACATCATCTCCATCATCTTCTGCATCATCATCTGGTTCATGAGCATTTGCTGCTGCTGAGCGGCTTGCTGCGCCGCTTGCTGTTCTTGGCTCATAAACGCGCCGCCGAGCTGCTGACCGACGCCAAAGCCCACACCAGCCCCCGCCAGCGCACCACCCGCGCCTTCATTGCGAGCGGCATCGCGCAGCGCCTGCACGCGGATCACGCGCTCATAAGTCTCCGCGCTCATGTAGCTCATCATCTCATCGGGTGAGACTTGCTTCGCGTTGAATGGGTTGGCGTCGAACGAAATGATGCTTACGCCGAATTCATCCTCAAACTGTGTGCTGAGCTTGACAAGCGCAGCGCCCTCAAGGTCATTCATCAGCTTGTTGGCGTCCATCACGCTGCCAATTTGAGCGTTGGAGAGCAGCACGGTCAGCTCACCCAGCAGTTTAGTCTGCATGGCGGTTTTCAGGTCATCCACCCGCGTGATCGGCTTGTTCATGCCGAACTTCTTCAAGAAACGCGAAGGATCTGAAATGCGCAAGCTCATCGTGCCGAACGTCGTCAGCAGCGCCGCGCCCATCGCTGTGCCGGGCAGCGCCACTGGAATCGGTGGGTTCGTCCCCCACCCCACCTGCGGCATCGTCTTCATGTTGACGAAGTACACCAACGCTTGGAACGGGGTGCGCCCGCTCGTGACCAACTTCAGCATATTGGTGAGGATCGGCAGGTTGGCGACGCTCAACGTGTGCCGTCCCGCTGTAAACGTGTCCAGTACCTGCCCATTGCGGACGAACGCCGCCACTTGGCTCTCTTGTACAATCAACTGTGAGCCGAACCGGAAGTCACCATCGCCGCTCTGCGGCAGCCGGTAAACGAACTCATCATCCATTACATTATCGTGAACGATCACGTCAATAATGCGCATTCTTTCCTCCCTAAACCTAGAACTTGATCGGTATTTACTTATCGCTGCCCAGTTGCAAGATTTGATCGTCCCGCATGCTGAAGACTTCGATTGCAGTATCGACACTTGAGAGCACTGCATCCAACGCTGCCTTGAAGTCCTCCCCTTTTTCCACCGTGCTTTGTAGAATTCCGACGTTGACGTTCAACTCTTCGACGTACTGAAGCTGCGCCTCATCAAATGCGTAGATGCGATCAAGTTCCTCGTTCCCAATCTTGATCGCCTCAAACATACCGGAATACTTCGGATTGGCTGTGGCAACACGATCCCGATACGACTGCAACCGCGATTTGACCTCGCGTGTTTTCGACATGTGGGAGAGTCCTTTGCCATTATCTAAGATCATCGACTCTACGCGCGTGAAACTGCGAACGATGTTATCGATGCGATCCGCAATGTGGTTGCGCAACATGGTATCAGCCTGCCGACGTGCATTCTTTTCATGGTAGCCTTTGAACCCGGGAATGCGCGCCACCAGTGATTCCAACCCGCCACGCTGCGAGACGATCTTTTCGTAAAGTTCAGAGGACATCGTGCGCTCTCCTTAACAGCCGATAATACTTATATTCTAAACCGATTTCCGTTAACCAACTCCTCAGATTTTGGGGAGATAGTAAACTGTGCCGCAGTGGGGGCATGTGGTCGGGTGATGTCTCCTCACCGTGAGTTCATGTCCACACACCGCACACTGCTGCATCGTTTCTAACAAGGGCACAGGAACAACCTTGACACGTTCCCTCGCAGGCTGAACGTACCCGCTAAACAACTGAAGCGATTGCAGCTCCTCCAAACTCACAATGACGGAATCTTTGGACACGTTTAGCGCAGCAGCGGCGTCACCGAGCGCAACCTCACCGTGCTGCCGCAAGTAGTCAAGCAGCAAAAGAGGCAGTTCCATCTCAGGCTCGCCCTCAGATGGGCTGCTGCCAGACAGCAGTATGTTGTATCCGCCCAGCACCATGAGCACAAATGCCAGCAAGAACACAGGCAGCGCATTGGTAATCAGCGACGGGTCATCCGTCAGTGTGGCGGGCTGCACAGCCAACCAAATACCGCCCAGCGTCGCCACCACCACACCACCTACCGTTAATCCAATGCCCATCAGCCGCTGCTGTCCCATACGCGTATCCCCCTCGAGCTTGGATTATAGCACTCATTGGCGTCTAACCACGAATCAAGGTAAACTGCGATTGTGGCCACACGCGCGAGGAGATCCCATGCGAGGCGCCTATGCACGGTTGGGCGCTGCCCTTGTTGTAGCGCTGTTGCTTCAGCCCATCGCTCATGCACAAACCTCACCCACCCCATCGACCGCGCGCGTCGAGGAATATACTGTGCGCGCTGGTGACAGCCTCGCCGCGATTGCGCGCGTGTTCGGCATCACACGGCAGGAGATCATCGACGCTAACGATCTGCCCGCGGGTCAGCCGATCCGAGCCGGTCAAACGCTGATCATACCGCTTCGGCCTGATGATCCGGTGCTGACCACATCGTGGACGACCTATACAGTTCAGCGCGGTGACACACTCGCTGGCATCGCTAACACCTTTGATACAACAGTCGATGCCCTCATCGCCCTTAACCGGTTGACCAACCCCAACACGCTCAGCATCGGAACTATTCTGCGCGTTCCTCAAACGGCTCCAACCGCAGACCCACCCGCCCCAACGCCGTCTGCTCCAGCCACCCGTACAGTAGAACGCGGGGTCGAAATCTTCTTACACGACCAATCGACCGAGCAGCTCTTGCGTTGGTTGAGTGAGCTAGACGTTCAGTGGGTGAAAATAACCATCAATTGGCGCGAGTTAGAGCCAACCCCTGACGAGATCGACTGGTCAGCGCTCGATGCTGTGATCGACGGGTTGAACGCGCAAAGCCGCAAGCTCATGCTCACACTCACCGGTGCGCCGGATTGGGCGCGTCCCTCTGCCACTGACTATGTGTTGAGCATTACACAGTACGGCCCACCCGACGACGTGCAGACCTTCGCACAGTTTGCACGGCGTGTCGCAGCGCGCTATCGTGGCCGCGTGCAGGCCTATGAAATCTGGGTTGAGCCGAATCTGCGCCGCTCATGGCTTGATACCACATCCACCAGCCGCGAGACCGCCCGCCTATCGAGCATCAGCTATTTGTCGTTGCTCGCAGCAGCAGCCCCCGCCATCCGCCGCGCCGACCCCAACGCGCTCATCATCTCAGCCGGGTTAGCGCCCACTGGCCTGATCAGCCCACAAAACGCAATTGCCGATCGGCTTTTTCTTCAGACGCTCCTTGCAGGGGGGTTGCTTAACTTGGTGGATGCGGTCGGCGTTCAGCCGGATGGGTTCGCCAACCCGCCCGATGCGCGCTGCTGCCAACCCTCCGACCGCGTTCCCACGCACTACGAGCAGCCTGAGTTCTACTTTCTGGAAACGCTGCTGAGCTACCGCCAACTGATAAACCAAGCCGGTGGCGCTGATATGCCGCTGTGGGTGACGCGGTTTGGTTGGGGCAGTGCCGAGGTGAACACCCTCGCCGCACCCAACATGGCCGAAAACCCATTTTACACCTACACGACCCCCCAGCAGCAGTTAGAGTTCACTCGCGCTGCGTTTGAACTCGTAGGCCAGCTTGATGCGGTGAACCCTATGATTCTCTATAATCTCAACGGATGCCCAGCCCGTCTGCCAGAAGCCTGCTTCTACAGCATGCTGCGCGCCGATGGACAGCCCGGGCTGCTCTATGAATTATTCCGACCGTAGACTGCCCTGATGTTAGGATTGAGCAATATTTCAGCCCTACGGTGTCACTACAAGGTGCGTATTCGCCCAGAAATGCGACGAGTCGAATGGTCAAGTATTCTTCGCTGCTGAATCAGCGCATCGATCGCTACACCCTGCTGGAGAAGATTGGCTCGGGCGGCATGGCCACTGTTTTCCGTGCCCGCGATGAGAATCTTGACCGCGATGTCGCTGTCAAAATCTTACACAAACACCTCGCCGATGAAGAAGGCTTTTACGGCCGCTTCGTGCAAGAAGCGCGCGCCATTGCCAGCCTCAACCACCCCAACATCGTACAGGTCTATGACTTCAACCGCGTGGAACATGAGGGACAAACGCTCACCTACATGGTGATGCGCTACGTGGCCGATCAAACCCTTGAGAACATCTTAAAGTACCATCAAGCTAACAAGCAGATGATTCCCATCGAGCGTGTGCAGCGCATCATGCTTGACCTCTGCACCGCGCTTGAGTATGCCCACAGCAAGGGCATGATTCACCGCGACCTCAAGCCGAGCAACGTGCTGGTGGAGCAAAACGATCACGCCGTCCTGACGGATTTCGGCATTGTTAAACTAGCAGGCAGTTCAAACAGCCACACGCAGGATGGCACCATCGTCGGGACGCCCGCTTACATGTCACCAGAGCAAGCAACAGGCGAAACGCTTGATGGCCGCAGCGATCTTTACGCGCTGGGGGTCATCCTCTTTGAGATGCTCACTGGGCATACCCCCTACGAAGGCGACGATACCTTGTCGGTCTTGTTGAAGCACATTCAGATGCCGATCCCTTCGCTTTCGGAATACATCCGCGTCAACAACGATGCCTACGACCGCATCATCATGAAGGCACTCGCCAAGGATCCTGCCGCGCGTTATCAAACGGCAGAGGAATTTGCCTCTGACCTGCGCACATTTCTCACCACCGAGCGTGAGATGACGCTTGTCCTCCCAACCGCCAAAGCTGATGTCATCACCCCGACAACATCTGATTCAGCCAGTAAACCGACCACGACGAACCCCAACCGCACTATCCTACAAACCATCGAGAGTGCCGTGCTGCAACCCGCGCGACAAAATCCGCTCGCGTTTACAGCTTTGGCCGTTGCTGTGGTAGCCCTGCTCATTGTTGCACGCCTCACACAAGAACGCACATCGGTTGTAGACACACCACCATCACCAGTGTCAGTGCAAGAGGTCGTGAGTTCGATGACTTCAGAGGAAGTCTTCGGATTCATCACGTTTACCGAGGGGGAGCGCTTTAACGCCGCGTGGCAGCAGAACTCAGCAGGCGTCGTGCAGCGTGTGATCCGCGATGGTCAATACATTATCACCAACACCCTGCGCGATACGGCCACGACCAGCCTCTTCAACCCCGACTATTATCGCTACCGCGACGTTCAGATCACGATGGATGCCACCCTCACCGAGGATAGCGCCCCCAGCAGCGCTTATGGCATCGTTTTTCGCTACCAAGACCCAGACAATTACAACGTGTTCGCAGTCGATGGTGAAGCGCGCTTCAGCCTGTGGACGCGCGAAAATGGGATATGGCGTGAGCTGCGCGATGCAGGCGAAAACTGGACGCTGATCGACGCCGCTTTGCCGCGCGGACAGCAAAATAAGCTCACCATCATTGTGTTTCGTAACCTGCTCGTGGGTTACATCAACAGTCAGTTGGTCGTTCGCCTACAAGAAGACACCTTCAGCGAGGGCGCCATCGGTATCTACACGGCATCCCCTGCGACTGGCACGAGCACCGTCATGGTGGATTCATTTTTAATTGCGCGCGGTGAGAACCCTGCATTTTCGATGACAGAGAACATTGGCGGGATGCGTCGCCCCACAGCGACGCCCCACCCTCAGCCCACTACCGAGCCGACAGAGCAATCACCCACACCGGAATCAACCCCAGAATCGCAATAACCGCTAAGACTGCCAACGCAATCGTTACATAATCGCGGCCTTCGCCTGCCTCCATCGGCCGCATTGGTTGGCTGTATTGCGGTGGGAAGTACTGCCCTGAGTCGGGGCCGAATGGTCGCCCGGGCGGCACAGGATAGCCTTGCTGCGGCATGGGGGCATTGTTCGGGTACATCGGATTTCGCGGATCTGCAACTGGCCCCATGGTCGGCGCTGCGGCTTGCTGACGCGGGTTGTATGGGTTCGGCGCAGCGGGCGCAGCGCTGAATTTCATCGTCGGCTCGCTGCTCGCGGGTGGAACGGGCGGTATGTAGGGGGTCGCACCCACACCCGGCGGGCGCGTCGGTATAGGCGCAGCATTCGCAGGCGGGGGCGTAGGCTGTCGTGGCACAACGGGTGGCGCAGGCGGCACATCTGGCGCAGCTGTCCCGGCCACAGGTGGCGGAGGCGGCACGGGCTTTGCGTTATTGATCGTTGCCCCATTCGCTTGTTCACGATACTGCTTGATGCGGGCGCTGAACTGATCTGCATCGCGGAAGCGTTCAGCGGGTTCCTTGGCCATGGCCTGCTTCACTAGCTCTGCTAAGCCAGTGGGCACGCTGGGGTTGAACTCCGTTACAAGCGGCACGCGCTCACGGATATGGGCCATCGCGAGTTCCTGCTGGTTCGTGCCAGTGTATGGCAGCCGTCCCGTCAGCATCTCAAACATGACGATGCCGATGCTGTAAACATCACTGCGAGCCGAAGGTGGTTCCCCTTTGGCCTGCTCTGGTGAGAAGTAATGCGGGCTGCCCCAGACAACTTCGGCCCGCTGCTGGGGCTGCGTGTCGCTCAGTGCCTGCGCGATCCCGAAATCCGTCACTTTGACCTTCTCATCGCGCGTCATGAGGATGTTCTGCGGTTTGATGTCGGCGTGAACGATCCCCGACCGGTGAGCGTAGCCGATCCCCGCGCAGATTTGCGTAATGATGTCGATCACCTTATCGACCGGCATTGCCCCGCTGGCTTTGATGATCTTTTTCAAGTCCTGCCCGTCGATCAGTTCCATCACGATGTAATGCGTCGAGCCATCGCTGCCCACATCGAACACCGTCACAATATTCGGATGCGACAAGTTGGCGATGCTCCGCGCTTCGTTGCGAAACTTTTCTAGGAATGCTGGATCGGTTGTCAAGCTGGGGCGTAAGATTTTCACCGCCACGTTGCGCTGGAGCAGTCGGTCAACTGCGCGGTAAATGACCGACATCCCACCGGAGCCTTGCTGGGCTACCAGCGCATAGCGTCCATTTAGCAATGTCTCTGACATAGACTATCCTGTTTAGCTAAGGCCTAGCGGCGGCATCATACAATTGTCGGTATTCTAACAAAGCGCTTCGGTCTGTCATACAGGCAATATAATCTGCTACGCATCGGTGCAACCCTTCCTCTTCAACCTTCGCGCGGTAATCCGGCGGAAGATGGCGCGGCTCTTGGATGTATGCCTCAAACAGCCGTCCAATAAAGATATGTGCCCGCATCTTCATTCTGACTACGCGAAAATGATAGTACATGTTTTCGTACAGAAACTTTCGAAGCTCCTGCGTGAGCCTTTGCATCTGCGGGCTGAACGCCACAAGGTTGACTGTGTGCCGTTGAATGTCTGCTGGGGATGTTGGGGCGAGCGCTGCTAGTGCATGGTGCGTGGTCTGAAGCACATCATCCACCATCACGCCCACCAGCTCACGGATGAAACGGTGGCGCTCGACCTCGGTTAACCCGCCCCGCGGCGCGCCGAGCCGCTCCTCCAACCAACGCCAGATTTCCAACTCACGGAGCTGTTCCAACGTCAGCAGGTTGGCTTGCAGCCCATCGTCTAGATCGTGGGCGTTGTAGGCAAGTTCATCGGCAAAATTGGCGATCTGGGCCTCAAGGCTGGGCCGTAAGCTGAGGTCGAACGCTTCTTGCGTCGGCAGCACCGTTTCCGTCTCATGTTTGGCGATGCCCTCCAATGTCTCATAGGTTAGGTTCAGCCCGCGCCACCGCGGGTAGCGCGTCTCAAGCTCAGTCACAACGCGGTAGCTTTGGTGGTTGTGGTTGAACCCACCGTGATCTTTCATGAGTTCGTCCAGCACCTGCTCTCCACTGTGACCAAACGGTGGATGCCCAAGGTCGTGGGCCAAGCAGATCGTCTCGGTCAGGTCAACGTTCACACCCAGCGCGCGCGCAATCGTGCGGCCAATCTGAGCCACCTCCAGCGTATGCGTCAGCCGAGTGCGATAGTAGTCCCCTTCATCGTTGACAAAGACCTGTGTTTTGTACTCCAACCGCCGAAACGCAGCAGAATGCACGATGCGATCATGGTCGCGCTGGAACGCCGTCCGATAAGCTGGCTCATGGTCGGGGTGGAAACGGCCACGGCTCGCGCGGCTGCTTATCCCATAGGGCGCTAGCGACTGCGCCTCTAACGCTTCAAGTTGCTCACGATGCCGCATCATGTGCAGGCCATACCTTCCTATTGCACTAAAGTCCATTGTACCCTGAACCGTATTTACAGGGCGAAATCTGCGCTCCCGTGTGCTATACTGGCCTCAAACTGAGGCTCATGAGGTAGTTTACATGGATGTTCAATCACTCGCTCGCATCATCGAATTTCTAGATGACGAACGCCGCAAAGACAGGCATACAATCAACACACTGGAAGAACGGCTTGCCCTGCAAACGGACATGATCGAAACGCTCCAGCGGCGCCTCAGCGGCTTGGAGTCAGATCAATCCGTGCTGCGTACCCAGTCGCTCCCCGTCCAGCGTGAGACGGACATCTTAGAGCAAGTCCGCGTTGAGATGCGCACGCTGCTTGAACAGTCCGAATCGCGCCGCCTCGCCGCCGAACGTGAAGCAGAACGCCTGCGCGCCCTCGACCGCGAAGGGATCATGCGCTCTATCAGCCAGCTGAGCGACCAGCTTGAAAAAATCCAAAAGCAAGCGGCTGGTCTGCCCGACGTAAAGCAGGAAAACGACCGCCTTAGCGATCAAATCATCGCCATCCAACAGCGGATTGAGGATATTCTCAAACGCTTTGATGAGCCAGAACGCCGCATCTCGCTCGTTGAGGAGCAGCGCCGCCAAGAAGTCCGCCGCCTCTCACAGCTTGAGTCAGATTACCAAGAGCTGAAAAAGCAGCAAGACACCATACGCGCCAAGCTGCCCCTCGTGGAGGATTTGGCTATTCGTATTGAGCGCCGTGTGCAGGAGATCCAAAACAGTGAAGGCCAGCGCCGCATCGAACAGCAGAACTTCTACGACCAGCAGATGCTGCTGCTCAAACAGCGCGACACTGAGATTAACAACTTGCTCAAACGCTTTAGTGACCAAGACAGCGAATTCACCAAGAACATGGAGCGCCTCGAGCAGTGGTCGCAAACGCACCGCGAAATGCGCCGAATCATCGACGATTTTGAACGCATCGGGGATCGTCTCGAACGCCGCTTCGCCGAGGTGAGTGAGCTTCAGCGCCTTTCTGAGGAGCGCTTCCGCACCGAGTGGAACGCTTTCAAAGAGGACGAGAGCAAAAAATGGAAACAAATGACCCTCAGCAGTGACGAAATCTGGCGCAACCACGACCGTGAGTTCGAACTCTACACGCGCAAACTAGCCGAGATCGAGCAGGCGCTCTCCCCGCTTGAAGAGCAGCTCAAGCGCCTCTGGTCACTTCAGCGCGATATGATCGGCGTTTTCAAAGAGATGGATCGCGTGTTGGAGAAGAACGAGGCCGCGCCAGCGCCCGCGCACACTGCGAATGGTCAAACCGCCGACTAGCGAGCCGTCACCACTCCAATACAACAGTATCGCCTACCGACGCGCCAATATACGCCGCCGCACTGCCACGGTAGACGGCAATCTCGAGCGCGCCGGTGCTGTCGACCTGCGCCAACAGATCGCCCGCGCGGCTCTCATAGTACGCCCGTTGCACCCCGCGGATGGACGTATCTAGGATGGTCACATGCGCTTTGGGCGCAGGGAACTGTACATCGCCTAGACTCAGGTGACGGTCTGCGCCCCACACCAGCGGCTCAATGTTGGTGATCAAATTGCCAAAATGGTCAATATGGATCACGCTTCCAACCACACGTCGCCCCTCTTGGTGCGCGGGCGCGATGTCCAGCTCAACAAACTGCGTCACTGGCGTGCCAAACTCTGCCAGCGGAATCCCTGCAGCCAAGTGCGCCGCAGCAGGCGCGAAAATATCGCGCCCGTGGAATGTTGCGCTCACCTTGGGCAGCCACAGACGTGAGTTTGTGATGGCCACTGCGGCTATGTCATCGTTCGTGCGTATGATGTGCGTCAGGAGTCCATTGTCAGGGGCCACGAATCGGTATCCACCGGCCTCCATCGCCAGCGGGTTACGCTCGCTGCCCACGTCAGGATCCACCACTGCGAGGAAAATCGTCCCCTCAGGGAAGTAACGATAGGCGTTCTTCAGCGCCCACGCCCCCGTAGAGATCGACTGTGGCGCGATTTCATGGGTTAGGTCAATCACGGTGGCATCGGGGCAGATGCGCGCGATTACGCCCTTCATCACGCCCACGTAGATATCTTTCACGCCAAAGTCCGTCATGAGAACAATTGTTGGTCGATTCATGTGTTATTACCCTCTTGTTGACAAGCGCCGGTCACACGCGCTAAACTGATGCCATGATAACGCATCACCACCATCGCTGATATCGCTACTGCTCTTTGCGGTGCTAGTTCGTATGAACTGGTGATGGCCTCGTAATGACTGCCAACCTCGCACCCAGCGAGGTTTTTTTATGCAAAGGAGGCTCCATGCTGGCTGTCGTCGATTACGGTGCAGGAAACTTGCGCAGCGTCATGCACGCCCTGAACCATTTGAACGCCCCTTCGCTCCAACTCGTTCAACATCCAGACCAGCTCCACGGCGCGGATAAGATCATTCTCCCCGGCGTCGGAGCATTCGGCGCAGGAATGCAAGTACTGCATGAGCGTCAGCTTGTTGAGCCGATCATCGAGGCCGTCCAAGCCGGCACACCCTTCCTCGGCATCTGCGTCGGGATGCAGTTCTTGTTCGATTATGGGGAGGAGATGGGTGAGCATCGCGGGCTTGGCCTGCTAGGTGGGCGCGTTGTGCGGTTCCCCGTGTTTAGTGAACTCAAAGTCCCTCATACGGGCTGGAACCAACTTCAGCTCACCCGCCCTTCCCCACTCTTGGACGGCCTGCCAGCGGAATCCTTTGCCTATTTCAACCACAGCTTCCACTGCGTCCCAGAACGGCCCGAAGATACGCTCATCACGGTCGATTACGGCATCACGTTCTGCGCTGCGGTGCAGCGCGATCACATCTTCGGCGTGCAGTTCCACCCCGAAAAAAGCCAGAACACCGGCCTAAAGATTTTGCAAAACTTCATCAACCTGTGAGGCTGTGATGATTCTCTACCCAGCAATTGACCTGCGTCATGGGCGCGTCGTCCGCCTGCGTGAAGGTGACCCCAACCAGCAAACCGTGTTCAGCGACGACCCCCTAGCCACCGCCCAACGTTGGATCAACCAAGGGGCGCAGTGGCTGCATATCGTCAACCTTGATGGCGCTTTCGGGCAGGACTCGCCCAATTTTCAGATCGCGCTTGAGATCAGCCGCCTCGGCGTGCCTGTGCAGTTTGGCGGGGGCATTCGCACGCTCGAGCAGATCGAGCTAGCGCTCACTGGTGGGATCGCCCGCGTGGTACTGGGCACGATTGCAGTGCAGCAGCCCCAGATTGTTATCGACGCGGTGCAGCGCTATGGGCCTGATGCGATCTGCGTGGGGCTGGATGCGCGCGATGGCCTCATCACCACGCACGGCTGGCAGGTGAAAAGTGATCTCGCCCCTGCTGAGTTAGGCCGTGAAATGGCACGTCACGGCGTGCGCCACGTGTTGTTTACCGACGTCAGCCGCGATGGTAAATTGCAAGGCGTCAACGTTGAGGCCACCGTTGAACTTGCGCAGCAAACCGGCCTCGATGTGATCGCCTCCGGTGGTGTCAACAAGCTTGAAGACATCCGCCATCTGAGCGCATCGGGCGTCGTTGGCGGCGTGGTCATCGGCATGGCGCTCTACACAGGCGCATTCACCCTCCTTGAAGCGCTGCAGGCTGTCTTACCACCAGTAGAAGGGATTCAATGAATCATGCTCACCAAACGCATTATCCCCTGTTTGGATGTCAAAGATGGGCGTGTCGTCAAAGGGATCAACTTTGTCGACCTGCGCGACGCAGGTGATCCAGTCGAGCAGGCCATGATCTACGACCGCGCCGGCGCTGATGAACTCGTGTTCCTTGACATTACTGCCTCGCACGAAGCGCGCAAGACCACCCTCGACATGGTGCGGCGCGTCGCAGATAGCTTGTTCATCCCCTTCTGCGTCGGCGGCGGCATCCGCACCATTGAGGATATGCGCGACACGCTGCTTGCCGGGGCGGATAAAGTGAGCATCAACAGCGCCGCGATTCGGAATCCACAGCTCATCAGCGACGGCGCGTGGGCTTTTGGCAGCCAGTGTATTGTTGTAGCCATTGACGCGCGACGGGTGAACGATCAGTGGATCGTCTACATCAACGGTGGTCGCATCCCGACGGATCGCCTCGCCATCGACTGGGCACGCGAGGCCGAAGATCGCGGCGCAGGCGAGATTTTGCTCACCTCGATGGACACCGATGGCACGCGCGCAGGCTACGATCTCGAACTGACTGCCGCCATCACACAGGCCGTCTCCATCCCAGTGATCGCGTCTGGTGGCGTGGGAACGCTCGAGCACTTCTACGATGCGTTCGCCAAAGCTAACGCGCATGCTGCGCTGGCCGCGTCTGTCTTTCACTTCAACGACTTCAGCGTGAACGATGTCAAACAGTACTTGCACGCGCGTGGCGTACCTGTTCGCACAACGGGTTGGGGAGATTGGTAAGCATGGTCACCGAAGTTGCATTGGATGCCATTCGTTGGGATGAGAACGGGCTTGTACCGGTCATCGTCCAAGACGCGCAAACGAACGCCGTCCTCACGCTGGCCTACATGAACCGCGAGGCGCTCAGCCGCACATTGGCGCTTGGCGAGACCGTTTTTTGGTCGCGCAGCCGCCAAGCGCTCTGGCACAAGGGCGAAACCAGCGGCAACACCCAAAGTGTTGTAGACATTCGCGTGGACTGCGATGCCGACGCGCTGCTCGTCCGCGTGAAGCCTGCTGGCCCAGCCTGCCATACTGGGGCTGCCACCTGTTTCTTCCGTGACCTCAACACACTCGAGGCGGAGACATCTTCATGAGCATGCTTGAAACACTCGAAACAATCATCGCCCAGCGCCACAGCCAGCCCAGCGCTGCCAGCTACACCAGCCAATTATTTGCTGCGGGCAGCAGCAAGATTGCCCAAAAGGTAGGTGAAGAAGCAGTCGAGGTAATTGTAGCTGCGCTCAGCCAGAGCCGCACCGATCAGGTCAACGAACTGGCCGATTTGTTTTTTCATACGCTTGTTCTGATGCGGCAGCTTGGCATCTCGCTCGATGAGGTCAACGCCGAGTTGGAGCGCCGTCATGTGAAACGTCAGGAGCCATCTCATGAGTAGTCAGCCTTTTGTCGCAGAGGCGCGCTTTAACGTGCGCTACGCTGAGACCGATGCCATGGGCATCGTCCATCACGCCAGCTACATCGTCTGGTTTGAGGAGGGCCGCAGCCACTACATGCGCGCACGCGGCAGCAGCTACGCCGACTTCGAACGCAGCGGCTTCTATATGGCCGTGACGGAGGTCAACGCGCGCTACCTGAAGCCCGCCGTCTATGATAACCGCGTCGTCGTCCGCTGCTGGCTGGCGGATGTGCGCAGCCGTTCGATGACGTTCGAATATGAGATCCGCGATGAGGCCAGTGGGGATCTGCTCGTGAGCGGCACAACCAAGCATATTTGCCTTGACAAAACCGGCAAGATCGCCCAAATCCCGCCGCATTGGCGCGACTGGATGCAATCCTGACGGTCATACTGCCCATCCTGCCTTGTTGTGGCTATAATGACGTCACACTTGATAGATAGATTTAAAGAAAGGATCGTTTGGATGACTGCCCCAACCCAAGTCACTTATGCTGATAAGCCGTGGATCAAAAATTATGATCCCGGCATCCCTGCCCATCTTGAGTATCCTGATAAACCGCTGCACGCCTTCCTCACCGAGACTGCGCGCCGTGTGCCCGCCGCTACTGCGCTCATCTCCTCGGCGAAGGTTCCGGTCGCAGGCCGCCTCGCCTCAGAGCTAAACTACCGCCAGCTTGATGAGCTATCGGATGCGCTGGCCGTCGGTTTGATCAACATGGGGCTGAAAAAGGGCGATCGCGTCGCCATCATCATGCCCAACACCGCCGCCTTTGTCATTTCGTTCTACGCCATCTTAAAGGCGGGCGGCGTGGTAGCTGCATGCAACCCCACCTACCCGGGTGAGAAGATGCAGTATCAGATCAACGACTGCGACGCAGAGATTGTTATTTGCATGTCGCTGTTTTACAACACGTTTAAGAGTGTCCAAGCCGGGACGAAGGTCAAGAAAGTCATCGTCACCAACGTGAAGGAGTATCTGCCCTTCATCGCCAAGACGCTGTTCACCATCGCCCGCGAGAAGAAGGACGGCCACCGCGTCGAAATTCAATCGGGGGATGTGGCGCTGCAAGACATCCTCAAGCAGTATGCCGGTCAAAAACCCTCCGTCGAGGTCACAAGCGACGACATTGCCATCTTCCAATACACCGGTGGGACGACCGGCGTGCCCAAAGCCGCCGTTAGCAAGCACAAGGCGCTCGTTGCCAACATGCTCCAGCTCGAAGTGATCCTGCGCCAGTTCAAGGGCAGTGGTGACCAGCTCAACTTCCTCGGCGCGATTCCCTTCTTCCACGTCTACGGGATGGTTATTGTGGTGGCACTTGCCGCTTACGTCGGGGGTAAGGTCGTCATCATCCCGAACGCGCGCGATATCGACGAAGTCGTGGACTGCATCGACCACTTCAAACCGGACTTGTTCCCGGGTGTGCCGGCGCTCTACAACGCCATCAACAACCACCCGCGCGTCAAGAGTGGTGAAGCAAGCCTCAAATCGCTCAAGTTCTGCTTCAGCGGCTCGGCCCCGCTGCCGTCAAGCGTGCGCGAGGAATTTGAGCGGCTGAGCGGCAGCGCCCTGCGCGAAGGCTTCGGTATGAGCGAGACCCCCACTGCTTCTCACAGCAACCCCGTCACCCGTGAGATTCGACCCAAGTCCATTGGTCTGCCGCTGCCAGACATGGAGATGAAGATCGTCAGCCTCGACGATGGCATCACCGAGGTGCCGGTCGGTGAAGTGGGCGAGCTGCTCATGCACGGCCCTAATATGATGATAGGCTATCACGGCATGCCGACCGAAACCGCCAACGCGCTGCGCATGATCGACGGCAAGTTGTGGCTCTACACGGGTGATATCGCCCGCATGGACGAAGACGGCTACTTCTACATCGTCGACCGCAAGAAGGATATGGCGCTCATCGGTGGGTTTAACGTCTACCCCACTGAGGTCGAGGACGCGCTCAAGAGCCATCCGGCGGTGCTGGAAGTTGGCGTTGCCGCCATTCCCAATCCAAATAAAGAAGGCATGGAGTCGCTCAAGGCGTGGGTCGTGCGCCAGCCCGGCAGCACCGTTACCGAGCAAGAGCTGATCGACCACTGCGCGAAGAAGCTCGCTCCCTACGCCGTTCCGCGGCGCATCAGCTTCATCGCCGAGCTGCCCAAGACCAACATCGGCAAAACGCTCCGCCGTGAACTGGTGCAGATGGAGCTTGAGGAACTCAAGAAACAGCAGCAGTAACCCATCGTGATAGAGGCTGCGTAAACAGCGCAGCCTCTGACCTTACAACGCCGCCATGTCGATGCCAATTGCTTCCATGGCGCGCTTGTCCTTCTCGGTGTAGTACCCCCTAAAAAAAGCGCGCGCCGACCAGCGGTTGCAAAACCAAAGGGTGTAAATCGTGAGCAGAAGCGTCATGCCCGTGTAGCCCGAAAAGAGCGCCTCAAACACGCGATAGCCTGAATCCGCACCTTCAAGCAGCGTTGGCTGCGCGGTGATGAGCGGCAGCAGCACCCCCAACAGCGTGATCAGCGTGTAACTAAACACCAGCGCAGGGAACACATAGCGCATCGCCGCTGGACGACCTATCCATGTGAACAGGCCAACAAACGCCATCAACACCGCCGCAGCGATTACCACCGTAAACGGCAGCACCTGAAAATTGGTGAGCGCCATGCCGCTGGTCATCCCACTCGCTTGATCTCGATAGACATACCTGTTGATGTAAAAGATCAACCCTGTGATCGACAGTGGGATTACCGTGTAGAAAAGCCACGCTGCCAAGATTGCCAGCGTCAGGCCAAAGGGACGCCTCGGTTTCATCATCTTAGTGTCTCAGTTTGCTCATGTCTCCATTCTATCCCATACAATCCAATCGCCACTGTATGGACTTGTCAGAAAATCTCCCCAAGATATAACTTAAATTGACCGCACGAAGTTCTCTCGACAAATCAGACACAAACCTTAAGAACTGGCGCTAAGAGAAATTTAGCTCTATACTAAGCACATATCATAGGTTTAGGACTAATCGCAACATGGCTAATCATCAAGCTCATATTGAGTCGTCGTATCGCGCTTTGAAAAGCTTGAAGGAACCCATCATTCTGCTGCACCCGCACAGCCGCTATCGTTCTCTGCTGCTTGCCCGCCTGATGAATGAAACCTCCACGCCCTGCTTCTACTACGCGCTTGATCCAGACGATATCAACGTACAAACGCTGGTTGAGAGCATGACGCGCACCATGTCGAGCCAGTTTCCGTTTTTTGGGCGGCACCTCAACCTTCAGCCCGAGGCGGTGTTCAAGAACTTTGGCGCACATGAAGAACTCGTCATGGAAACCTTCCGCCGTGAGCTGTCAGATCTATGCAGTGAGCATTTTTACTTGCTCTTAGATGAATACGACCGCAGCGATAACGCCAGCGACATTCACCGTTTTATCGAGCTGTTGGCGGAATATCTTCCACCTAACTGCCAGCTCATCTTGAACGGGCGCACGCTGCCCCGCCTACCGTGGATCGCGCTGGTGGCCAAGCGCAAAGCTGCCATCCTCATGGACGATCAATGCGTTGAGAACAATTTCTACGAAAAGCCGAATCGCACCCCACCTTACGTGATCCAAGCCAAAACGCTCGGCCCGGGCCACGTGTACGTGAACGATGAGATTATCGAAGATTGGGAAGGCCACCTGCCGCGCTTGCTGTTGTTCTTCGCCTTAGATCGCCCGATTGTCACACGCAGCGAGATCTGCTACGCCTTCTGGCCCACACTCGACACCGATCAGGCAGTCAATGTGTTTCACGTCACCAAGCGCCGTCTGCACAAAGCCATCGGCCATGACATCCTCGTGCACGCCGACGTACACTATCAGATCAACCCCGACATTCCGATCTACTACGATGCCTTTGAGTTCGTTGAAGCGCTGACCGAAGGGCGCAATCCCAACACAGAACGCCCTATCGAGGCGTGGAAGCGCGCCATTGAGCTTTATGGCGGCCCGTTCTTGCATGGGCATGATGAGAAGTGGGTGCAGGAGCGGCGCAGCGCCTACCGCGTTGGGTATATTGAGGCGTTGATGGAGATGGCCGACTACTGGATCGGGCGGGAGCGCTTCGAGATGGCGATTCGACAGTACGAGCTGGCGATCAACGCCGCTTTTGATGACCCTCTGCCCCACATGAGGCTCATCGACCTGTACGCCCGTCTCGGGCGGCGCAGCGAGGCTGTGGCGCACTATCAGCATGTGAGCGAAACGTTCCGCAGCGACGGCCGACAAATACCAGCATCGCTCCAAATGTTGTATGGCCAGCTAACAACTTGACCTTGCTTGCTGCGCTCCCGGAGGGATTCGAACCCGCGACCGTCCGCTTAGAAGGCGGCTGCTCTGTCCCCTGAGCTACGGGAGCTGCTGCGTTGAGTGTAGCCAACCCTGTGAACATCTGTCAAGGCGACGCAATCAGAAAATGCGTTCTAGCCGTTACCGTTGCCTGTGTTGGTTTGGCATGCTAAAATAGGAATGTTAGCACCAATCTGTAGACCGCGCTTCAATACCGTTTGCAACCACCAGCAGAGGAAATCTGATCTATGAGTGATATCGACAAAGCCCCGCAGCAGGTGCGTTACACTGAGGACGACATCAAGCTGCTCGAGGGCATCGATCATATTCGCAAGCGCCCCGGCATGTACGTCGGTGGCACGGACAGCCGCGCCCTCCATCACTTGATCTATGAGGTGGTTGACAACTCCATCGATGAAGCGCTTGCTGGCCGTTGTGACCGTATCCTCGTCGTGCTGCAAGCTGATGGCATGGTCTCCATTTCGGATAACGGCGTCGGCATCCCGGTCGGTATCCAAAAGCAAACAGGCAAATCTGCGCTTGAGCTGATCTTGACCAAGACTGGCTCCAGCGGCAAGTTCGACAACAACGCCTACAAGGTCAGTGGTGGTTTGCACGGCGTCGGCTTGACGGCCGTCAACGCGCTCTCCAGTGAGTTGATCGCTGAAGTGGCGCGCGATGGTTTTCTCTGGCGTCAGATTCACCGGCGCGGCGTCCCACAAACGCCCGTGGAAAAAGTCCGCGTCTTAGGTGAGAACGAGCCAACCGGCACAACTATTACTTTCATGCCGGATTACTCGATCATGGATCCCAACCCGTTCAATTACGAAGTGCTTGTCAACCGCTTCCGCGAGATGGCCTTCGTCACACGCAAGGTGTGGATCACGCTGCGCGATGAGCGTGTGACCCCCTTCCCCAAAGAGGCTACCTTCTACTTCGAGGGTGGGCTGCAGTCGTTCGTGCGCTATCAGAACCGCTACCGCCGCACCCTGCATGACCCGGTGTACGCTGATCGCGTGGTGGAAGTGACCCCCGAAGGCAAGAAGACCAGCACTGTCGGGGTAGAAATTGCCTTCCAGTACAACGACTCCTCCAACATCAGCGAAATGGCGTTTGCCAACACCATCGCCACATCAGATGGTGGCACGCACCTCACGGGTATGCGTTCCGCCATCACCGCGACGATCAACCGCTACGCGCGCCGCGCTGGCTTCCTCAAAGAGAAAGACCAGAACTTCAGCGGCAACGACACGCTCGAAGGCATCACCGCCATCGTGAGCGTGAAGATCAGCAACCCATCGTTTGAGAGCCAGACGAAAGTGAAGCTGCTCAACCCAGAAGTGCAGAGCGCTGTATCGCAGGTCACCGCCGAGGCCTTTAACGAGTTCTTGGAGCTAAACCCAAAAGACGCTCGCAAGATCATCGACAAATGCATGACCAGCAAGCGTGCCCGCGAAGCCGCTAAAAAAGCGCGTGACCTCGTGCGCAGTGGGCCGAGCCTGCTCGAAAGCTCGACCCTGCCCGGCAAACTAGCCGACTGCTCTACCATTGGTGAATCCGCAGAAATCTACATCGTTGAGGGTGACAGCGCCGGTGGCAGCGCCAAACAAGGCCGTGATCGCCACTTCCAAGCCATTCTGCCCCTGCGCGGCAAAATCCTCAACACGGAGCGCGCCAGCCTCGACAAGATGCTCGACAGCAACGAGATCAAGGCGCTCATCGCTGCCCTCGGCACGGGCATCCACGAAGATTTCAACCTCGAAAAACTGCGCTATGGCCGCGTGATCATCATGACCGACGCCGACGTTGACGGCAGCCACATCCGGACGCTGCTGCTTACGTTCTTCTATCGCCACATGCACCCGCTGGTGCAGAACGGGCATCTCTACATCGCCCAACCGCCGATCTACCTGCTGAAAGCTGGCAAGGAGCATCGCTACATCTATCCTCAAGCAGGCCTCAACGATGCCCAACTGCTAGAGCGCGCCCTCAAAGAATGGGGCAAAGACCCCTCTAAAGTCGGCGTCCAGCGCTACAAAGGCCTCGGTGAGATGAACCCAGAGCAGCTCTGGGAGACGACCATGAACCCCGAAACGCGGACGCTGCTGCAAGTCACGATTGATGACGCCGCTGAAGCCGA
>JBDNCV010000159.1:0-8465 GCA_046719465.1 Anaerolinea sp. | reverse complement strand
TGAAGCCAGCCCTTTTCCATCGCCACCGGCATGAAAGAGCGGAAGAACGCCACATGCTGCGGATTTTGTAGGAATGCTGCCTTTTCAGGGTGGCTAGCGGCCATCAGGCTGAGGAACTTGTCAAGCTCAGCGCTGAGATCATGCTGCGCGCCCACGATATACCAGCCCAGCCCATCCGCCGCCTCGGCACGGCGCAGCTTACGGCGCAGTTCAGAGCGCTGTTTGTTCTCCAACAGCTCTAGATAAGCCTCGAACGTTGCCGGCACGTCGAACAACGGGCAGACCTCTTGCTGCGTCACCAGCACGTCAAAGCCTGCGCTTTGCAGCTGCCCAACGAAAGACGTTCGCGTGGGCGATTCCTCGCGCACGTTGGACAGGTCTAGCACGTCGAAGGCATCGCTCGTGGCAAGGAAAGCCGCCAGCGCCTGATACACCTCGTCCACACAGTCCCGCCGCGCGATGATGTCCAGATAATCGGTGACGTCGTCGCTGCCGACGATGCGCGCGACGCGCCCGCGGCCTGCTTGCTGCTCGATAAACATGGACATTACGCCGCACAGCTCGCCCTCATCTGAGCGAACCAGCAGCAGCCAAAGCGCCCCCGGATGATATGCTTGCCACCAGTGGGTGTGCCACTCCCACGTGCTGAAGATGAGGTCAGCTTGGCTCATCGGGACGAGCCGCTGCCACTCCCCTTTGAGCGCCTCAAAACAAGCAGCTTCTGAATGTGCCTCAACTTGCATCCTGTTGTGTCCTGTTCCCCGTGTCTGACGATACGACATTATGCTGAACAGACCATGAGTTGGTCTCAACCTGTACTGATGGGCAGCGCCTCGTTGTTGCCCCAATCCTTCCATGAGCCGTCATAGACGGCTGTCGGCACGCCGAGCTGCGCCAATGCCAGCATCCCATAGCTGGCAGACACCCCGGCGTTGCAGTAGGTGATGGCGCTTGCCCCATCGAGACGTAAGCCAGCCCCCACCAACGTCGCCCGCAGCGCTTCTGGCGCGGGCATCGTCCCATCAGGGCTGACCAGTGCGCTGCGCGGCACGTTCACCGCCCCCGGGATGTGCCCCGCCCGCTTGGCGCGCGATGATCGCCCATGAAATTCATCCGGCGTCCGAACATCGATCAACAAAGTGTTCTCATCGCGCTCCACGATCTGACGCGCTGTAACCCGCAGCTCTTCCCGCACACGCGGGGTGAACTGCGCAGGAGCGACCACCACCGGCTCCGATGACACTGCGCGCCCCTCGGCTGTCCACTTCTTCCACCCGCCATCCAGCACCGAAACGCGCTCATGTCCGTAGTAGCGCAGCGCCCACCACACGCGCGCCGCGAACATGCTGTCTGCGTCATCGTAGGCCACCACGTGCGTCTCGGATCCGACGCCGAGCCGCCCCATCACCTCCGCAAACAAGGCCGGTTCTGCAACGTCCTGCGAGGGCGAGCCGGGCTGCACGATGTCCTTCGTCCAATCCACGAACACCGCGCCCGGGATGTGCGACGCCTCATAATCGGCGCGATGAGCGTAATAATGCGGCGGCGGCGCGCTTGCAGGCAGCACATGCCCCCGCACGTCAATGATGCGAATCGTCGGATCGTCTAGGCGCTCAGCCAACCATGCTGTGCTAACTAAGTGCTGTGTCATGTTCCCTCCCTTGTCGGCTCCCTGTTCAAGCTGAGGCCAATACTGCGCCATTGCCCCCTGCCGCGCTAGCTCCGCCGGAACCACGCCGCCCGCTGCGCATCGCGCCCACCCCAGATCCATTTATCCGCCACCAGTCGGATCGTCATGTCCTCGTGCAGCTCAATCTGACACGACAAACGCGGATACCCAAACCCATCAGCCAGCTTATCGTGCCAGTGCTGCGGCGTCGGCGCATCCGCCTCAATCCACACCCCACATGTGGCGCAGATGCCGCGCCCGCCGCAGTTCAAGCGCTTCGTCAGCGGCGCGTATGGGCTAAAGCCATGCTCCAGCAGCACACGGCGCAGGTTCGCGCCCTTCTCCACCGTGAGGACAACTTCCCCCTTATCCGTTAAAATTCGCAGCGTCACCATGAGTCCGTCGCCTTCCATTTGACCTCGTTGTACTGCTGACTGTGAAGAACTACCCCAACCCTTCATAAACAGGTGGTGAGAAGCGTTGTCGCAGCCTTGCAACTTATGTTATTGTAATAGGATGAAATATCGGATGAATTACGTATGATGACTTTGCCACTGTTCCCGCTGAATACCGTCCTATTCCCGGGGATGCCGCTCAAGCTCCACATTTTTGAAGAACGCTACAAGCTGATGATCAACGAGTGCATCGATCAGCAGAAGCCCTTCGGCGTTGTGCTGATCGAAACAGGCGTTGAAGCCCTCGGCGCGCTCGCCCACCCCCACATGATCGGCACCACCGCTCACATCACCCAAGTGCAGCGCCTGCCCTTTGGCCGCATGAATATCCTCGCCATCGGCAAGGATCGCTTTCGCATCAACAGCCTAAGCGATGAACGCTCGTTCCTCACAGGGGATGTCGATTTCATCCCGCTCGTCATGGACGACATGGCCAGCCTCAAACGCGGCGAGCGTGCCCTGCGCCCCCTGCTCAACCGCTATCTCGCCGCCCTCAGCGAGGCCGGCTTGCAGCTCGAGGAGTCCGACTTGCCGGAGGACACGCTCGCGCTGGCCTACTTGGCCGCTGTCATCCTCCAAACTGACAACGGCAGCAAACAACAGCTCCTTGAGAGCGTCAACACCACTCAGTTCTTTCAACGCCTGCTGACGGAGTATCGCCGCGAAGTCGCCATGCTGGACGTGCTGCTCACATCCTCCGCGGAGACTAACGACCAGCAAGGCCCCTTCTCATTTAATTGAGACCTCAAGAAACCTTCACCAATCCTGCGATACTATCTGGGGCATTGTCCCGCTATAATGCTTGGCGTTCCGCATACAGCCAACAGGATCACTCGTGAACATCAGGGAAGATATTCGCAACATCGCTATCATCGCGCACGTTGACCACGGCAAGACGACGCTGGTCGACGGCATGCTGCGCCAAGCCAAAGTGTTCCGCGAGGGCAGCCAAATCGAGGAGCGCGTCATGGACTCCAACGCGCTGGAACGCGAGCGCGGCATCACCATCCTCGCCAAGAACACCGCCGTCACTTACAACAACGTCAAAATCAACATCGTCGACACCCCGGGCCATGCCGACTTTGGCGGCGAGGTCGAGCGCGTCTTGAACATGGTCGATGCAGCCTTGCTGCTGGTGGACGCGGTCGAAGGCCCCATGCCGCAGACGCGCTTTGTGCTGCGCAAGGCGCTGGCGCTCGGCCTTAAGATCATCGTCGTCATCAACAAGGTCGACCGCGCCAATGCTCGTGTCGACGAGGTGCTGAACGAAACCTTCGACCTGTTCATCGAGCTGGGCGCTTCGGACGAGCAAGCCGATTTCCCCGTGATTTACGCCATCGGGCTGCAAGGGCGCGCGGGCTACACCCACACCGAGCTGAGCCACGACCTCACGCCCTTGTTCGAGACGATCTTGAAAGAGGTTCCCGCCCCGCGCGTGGATACCGACGCGCCTGCTGTGATGCTCGTCACCACGCTGGAATACGACAACTACAAGGGGCAGATCGGCGTGGGGCGGCTCATGGCGGGCACGCTCAGCCGCGGCAGCAGCGCCGTCCGCCTCACCCCGCGCGGCGAGCGCATCAACGGGCGGATCGAGTACCTGTTCGGCTTCCACAACCTGCAAAAAGTCGAGATTGAATCGGCCAGCGCGGGCGACATCGTCGCCGTCGGCGGCTTCGAGCCGCTCGAGATCAGCGACACCATCGCCCACCCCGACGTGACCGAGCCGCTCCCGGCCATCATGGTTGAGGAACCCACCGTCCGCATGACCTTCGGGGTGAACACGTCGCCGTTTGCGGGCCGTGAGGGCAAGACTGGCCTCGGGACGTCGCGGCGGCTGCGCCAGCGCCTCTATGATGAGACGCGCAGCAACGTTGCCCTGCGCGTGGCCGACGGTGACACCCCCGACAAGTTCATCGTCAGCGGGCGCGGTGAGCTGCACCTCGGCATCCTCATCGAGACGATGCGGCGCGAGGGCTACGAGTTTGAGGTCAGCAAGCCCGAGGTGATCTTCATCCGCGGCGAAGATGGCGAACTGCTCGAGCCAGTGGAGCACGTGTACGTTGAGGTCGCCGATGAAAAGGTCGGCACGATTGTTGAGCTGCTGGGTGAGCGGCGCGGCCAGATGCAGGACATGCGCACCGAAAACGGCACGACCTACATTGAGTACCTCGTCCCCACGCGCGGGCTGCTGGGCTTCCGCGCTCACCTGATGCGCGCCACCAGCGGCATGGGCCAGCTTCACAGCATTTTCCACTCGTATCAGCCAGTCAGCGGCGAAGTGCCCGGTCGGCGCTTTGGCAGCCTCGTCGCTATGGAGCCGGGCACTGCCACGGCCTACGCGCTGGTCAACTTGCAGCAGCGCGGCACGTTCTTCATCACGCCCGGGACGGAGGTCTACATGGGCATGGTCGTCGGTGAGCACATCCGCCCCGAGGACATGCCGATGAACGTCGTCAAAGCCAAGCACCTGACCAACTTCCGCGAGAAGCCGACCGAGGTCGTGGCAGGCTTGATCCCACCGCGCCAGATGAGCCTCGACGACATGATCGAGTTCATGGGCGACGATGAACTGCTCGAGGTGACGCCGCAGAGCCTTCGCCTGCGCAAGCGCATCCTCGATACCGAACTGCGCATGCGCGAGGACAAACGCCGTCGTCTCATGGTGAGTGGATGAAACGCCTGCTGCTCTGGGGGCTGACCAGCCTGCTGCTGGTGCTGCCCCTCACCCCCAGTTACAGCCAACCGCTGCCCACCCCTGCCGTCGAGGTGTCGCAAGAAACCGTCACCGTGCGTCTGTACAGCGAGACGCTGCGGCAGGGGCGCGCCGGTCTGCTCAGCGTCACATCGAGCACGCCGCCCAGCGCTGCATTCTTAGATGAGCCGCTGGCGTTCTTCCAAGTGGAGGGCGACCCTGCGTGGTATGCGCTCATCGTCGCCCCCCTGAACCAGTCCCCGCGCAGCTACCCCGTGCTGGTGGAAGCAGACGGGCAAACCCTCAGCGTGCCCGTCCAGATCACCAGCGGCGGTTTCATCCAACAGCAAGTCATCATCGTGAGCGACATGGGCGGCCTGTTCGACCGTGAGATCGAAACCGCCGAGTTAGAGCGCATCACGACGACAGCCCGCGCTATCACGCCCATCGTTTATTGGTTGGGGCGCGGCTTTGGCCACCCCATTGAGACGACGCTCACCTCGCCCTTTGGCGCGCTGCGCACCTTCAACGGCCTCTACGAGACGATCCACACCGGCTGGGACTACAACGCGCCCGTGGGCCGCCCGCTGGTGGCCAGCGCGCCCGGGCGCGTGGCCTTCGCCGGGCACGAGGCCATCCGCGGCAACTACGTGCTGATTGACCACGGCTACGGCATCTTCACCGGTTATGCTCACATGAGCGTGATCTACGTCACGCAGGGGCAGTTGGTGGATCGCGGTCAGATCGTCGGCCTTGTGGGGTCAACTGGGCGCAGCAGCAGCGCCCACGCCCACTTCGAGATGCTGGTCAACGGCCAGTGGGTCGATTCGACCGACTTCATCAACACCCTGCCGCTGCCGCGTTAAACCGTCTGCGGGACACGCGGCAGGATGAAGCGCAGCGCCCCCGGGAGCCGACGCGCCCAGCTTGCCTCGTTGTGCTCGCCGTGGTCATCTTCCACATAGCGGAAGTTGGTGTCGTTGTAGCCGCGCTCGCGCAGCATCTCCGCAATGCGTCGCACACCTTTCATGTAGCTGCGGCCATGTCGCCCCTCGCGCCCGCCCACGTCGAGGTACAGCCTCCCCACCGGCCCTTCAAGGCGGCCGAGCGTCTCATACAGCGCCCCTTGCCCAAACCAGAAGCTGGGGCTGAACGCCGCGCAGTAGCCGAACACCTGCGGCTGGGTAAGCAAGCCGTACAGGCTGATCAACCCGCCCATCGATGACCCTGCAATGCCCGTCGCCCACGGCTCTGGTTGAGTCGTGAAGTCGGCGTCAATCATCGGCTTGAGCGTCTGCGCGATAAAGCGCAGGTAAGCCTCGCCCGCTGAACCGCGCATCTTAAACCGCGCATCGGGGTACGGGCTGTACTCTTGCAAGCGATGCTCGTTGTTAGGAATGCCCACAACAATCGCTTCAAGACCTTCTTCTGCCAGCGCCGTCATGGTTTCATCCACCCCCCACTCGCCTGAGAAGCTGGTGAAAGCATCGAACAGATTATACCCATCGTGCATGTAGAGCACGGGGTAGCGCCGCATGCCGTCATAGGAATACGGCAGCCACACGAGAATATCGCGCGCGTTGTTCAACTCTGGGCTGAACACATCGCGCCGAATGAGCAAATTGCCCACAACCGAATGCTGCCGCCCATGCTTGTAATCATGCCAATGTGTCAAGATGGTTCCTCCCCAAGTGATAACCCACCTGTGTCCTGATGCCAAGTGTGCGGACAATCTTTCAGCACGTCAACGCATCTTGCGCAATTCCTAGCAAATGCTCACCCCACATAAATCTCCCTAACCAACCATGGGCCGCCCCATTATAATGACATTAGAAATCGTTTGCGCGCTTTTAAGAAAGTCACACCATGACCACATCCCCCAGCCCTGATGCCAGCCCGTTCCGCCACACTTACGCGCCGCCGCGCATCGCCGGGCAGTTCATGGGCAAGCACATCATCTCGGTGGATCAATTCACGCGGCCCGACCTTGAGGAGTTGTTCGACGCTTCGCGCTCCATCCGCCGCCGCATGCGCCAGCACGACCGCGGCCTGACGGAGGTCTGCGCTGGTTTCGTCATGGCGTCGCTGTTCTTTGAGGCCAGCACCCGCACCGATATGTCGTTCCAAGCGGCCATGCGGCGGCTGGGCGGCGATGTCATCAGCGTAAGCAACGGCATCCAGTTCTCCAGCATGTACAAGGGCGAAAACCTCGCCGATACCGTCCGCGCGGCGGGCTGCTATGCCGATGTGATCGTCCTGCGCCACCCCCAAGTCGGCTCCAGCTATGAGGCGGCCTACTACCTCGACAAGCTCAACCAGCGCATCCGCAACCGCACAGTCATCATCAGCGGCGGCGACGGCGTGGGCGAACACCCCACCCAAGCCCTGCTCGACCTGTTCACCATCTATGACCAAAAGGGCACGCTCGACCATCTCAGCATCACCCTCGTCGGTGACTTGCTCAACGGGCGCACGGTGCACTCGCTTAGCAAGCTCATCGCTTACTACGCGCCGCGCGGGGTGAAGCTGAACTTCGTCGCGCCGGATGCCCTGCGGATGCCGTCAGCCATCGTCGCCATGCTGCGCGACCTTAAGATCGCCGTCACCGAGACGGACAACCTCCAAGACGTGCTGGCCGAGAGTGACGTGCTCTACTGGACGCGGGTTCAAGAGGAGCGCTTCACGCCAGAGGAGTACAACGCCATCAAAGACCGCTTTATCCTGCTGCCGCAGACGCTGGCCGAAGCCCCCAAAGACATGATCGTGATGCACCCTCTGCCCCGCAAACATGAGATGGGCACGCCCGAAGATCACGACGTGCTCGACGCTGACCCACGCGCCATCTATTTCGAACAGATGGAAAACGGCATGTTCATCCGGATGGCGCTGCTGGCCAAAGTGCTGCGGGGCGCGTATGTCTGAGCTGTTCCGCATTAACGGGATGATCGACCCCCACACCCACCTGCGCGACCTCGATTGGTCGCACAAAGCGACCTTCGCCAGCGAAACGCGCGCTGCCGTCGCGGGTGGTTACTGGGCGGTGTTCGACATGCCCAACACGCCGCCCAACACGATCGACGCGGCCAGCTTTGCGCTCAAAGAGGCGCGCCTCGCGTCGTCTGCCGCCTGCGATTACGGCATCTACCTCGGCGCGTCACAGCTTGACAACTCGGAGACGGTCGCGCAAGTTGCTGGTGAGGCATGCGGCCTCAAGATCTTCAACAACGCCACCACTGGCAATTTGCTCATCGAAGATCAAGGGCTGCGCCGCCGCTTCTATCAGCGTTGGCCCGCGCATCGCCCGATTGCCGTCCACGCCGAGGAGGACACCATCCTCGACATCCTCGCGCTGGTGCGCGAGACGCGCAAGCCCACCCACTTCCTGCACATCAGCACCGCGCGCGAAGTCGCCCACTTGCGCGCCGCCAAAGAGGAAGGCCTGCCCGTGACGCTCGGCGTGTGCCCACATCATCTCTACCTGACGCAGCATGACGAGTCAACATTAAAGGGTTACGCGCTGATGAAGCCCACGCTCAAAACGCCCGCCGACCGCGACGCGCTGTGGCAGGCCATCACCGATGGCGTGGTCGACATCATCGAGAGCGATCACGCGCCCCACACCCGCGCCGAAAAAGAAAGCGACCGC
>JBDNCV010000158.1:0-8698 GCA_046719465.1 Anaerolinea sp. | reverse complement strand
CGTTCGGGAGTGGCCAGCACTTGCAGCGGGTAGGCGCGCGGCGGCATGTCGATCCGCGCGACGATGAGCGCATAGAGCGCGTCTTCATCCGCCGGGCGGAAGAAGGGGTACGCCCGACCGTCGAAGATGGCCTGCGCTTCGGTTACGTTCGGGCTGGCAAGCCGCAGCAGCCCCATCGTGCCCTGCGTCAAGCTGTTGAAGTAGAGTTCAAGGCCGCCTGTCCCCAACGGCAAGACGAGGAAAGGCGCAGGGCGGGGGCGCGGCGTCGGCTCAGCGGTCTGAGTGGGTTCCTGCGCGGTGCTGTGCAGCGCCACGAGCGCCCACATAAGGATGAGCAAACGGCGCAGCGTCATGGGCGCTGCGGGATGCTGTGGGCGATCTCATCCAGATGGTGATCCTCATGCCAGAGGATGCCCGCGATCATCTGGGCGGGGGTTGTATCTTGCCCTAGCCAGCGGAGGGTCATATGCCACTGCTCATCGCTGAGCTGGGCGACCAGCGCCGTCACCTGCTGGCGCACGCTGGCCATGCGGGCGAGCGTCGTCTCGGGGCTGTCCTTGCGGTGCTGTTCGACATTGGCCGCGTTGAAGCCGTCCAGCCCCAGCTCGCGGAAGTTGGGCAAGAAGTAGCGCTCGCCGCGCAGCCCATGCTCCAGCGTCAGCAAGCATTGTTCTTCCCAATGGGTAATATGGGTCAGCAGGTCTTGGACGCGCCAGCCGCTCTCGGGGTACACAATCGTGTCCAGCGGGACAGCCTCCAGCACTTGGAGGGTGTGAGCGCGGCGCTGTGCCAGCTCAGTGAGCAGTTCATCACGGGTCATTGAGGGAACCTTTGTCGATTGTTTGCGGGGATTGTAGCACAGTCTCCCTTTCAACCAAGACCTCAATACGAGGGGCAGACAGGCTGTGATACAATCACAGCGAGAGAAACACACCACAGGAGCTGCCGTGAGAATTCTCCGACACCTTCCCCGTGGGCGCTGGCTGCTGGTGTTCATCGCCCTCATGCTGAGCAGCGCAGTCGCCAGCGCACGCCAGATCATGCAAGACACTCAGTGCATTGTTCCAGCAGACGCTGTCATCGAAGGGACGCTGATTGTGCTCTGCGACACGCTGGAGATCGATGGGCGCGTTATGGGGGACGTGTTTGGCGTGGGGCTGCGCACGACGATCCGCGGGCAGATCGACGGCAGCGTCTACCTTGCGGGCTTCACGCTGCGCCATGAGGGCACGATCCAACGCGCGCTGCACTACGTCGGCATCCAGCTCATCATCGACCACGACGACAGCATCACACGGCCAGCGGTCGGCGGCAATGCGGTGGTGGGCGTGCTGCGGGCGGATCTGGCGCGGCTGTCGCGCATCGCGGGCAGCTTGTTTACCGCAGGCTATCAGTGGACGATTGACGGCACAATCGACGGCGAGATCAACTTCTGGGGGTCACGGTTAGAGATCAACGGGGTGGTGCGCAGCCCCGTATATGCCAGCGTGGGCGATCCAGCCAGCGACGGCTCACAGATCCGCAGCGTGCTGCTGCCCTTCGGCTTCGACATCCCGCTTGAGCCGCCCGGCCTCGTCGTCGGTCAGACGGGGTTGGTCGTCAGCCGTCTAGAGTACAGCGGCCCGGTTGAGGGCCTCATCGAGGGGACGACCCTCGGCGCGGTGGAATTTCGGCGGATCGCGCCGGTCGTGCCCGTGCTCGATGAGCCGGACACAGTGGTGACGTATGGCCGCGAGGTGCTGCGCGAGTTCAGCGTGCTGCTGGCGCTGGGGGTGATCGGCTGGGTGCTGCTGCCGCAGTTCTGGACGCGCCCGATGATCACGCTGCGAGTGCGCCCCATTCACAGCTTCAGCTTCGGCCTGCTCACGTTCATCTTGTCGTTCCCGCTGGTGTTCATCCTGCTGCTCCTCACCGGCCTGCTGATCACCGTGCTGCTCATCATCGGGCTAGACGGCGTGGCGGGCGCGCTGGGGCTGCTGCTGCTCGTCCTCAATCTGAGCGCGGCGGGCGCGTTCTACTTTGTCGCCATCTACCTCTCGCGCGTGCTGACGAGTTGGGCGATAGGGCGCTTCCTGCTGCGCTCCGTCCGCGCCGACATGACCCCGCGAGCCTACGCTTTGGCGAGCTTGGCGCTGGGGGCGCTGTTGATCGCTGTGCTGGTGTCGCTGCCGGCGGTCGGCTGGATCATCAACGCGCTGGCGCTCTTTTTCGGCCTCGGCGCGGTGCTGGTCGTCTTGTTGGATCAGGTTCAGCAGTGGCGCGGCGTGACGCCGCCGCCACCCGCGCCGTTCCCTGCTGTCAGCGTCTATGGGCCTGCGGAGCCAGTGGAGGAGGCCGAGCCAAGCGGCCCCGCGCTCCCGCCGCACCTGCTGGAGGCCCCCGGGATGGAGAACCTGCCGCCGGGCTTCGACCCTGAGCGCTTCTTCCGAGATTAACGCCACACTAGAACCTGCTGCTGCCGTTAAGCGCACATAGTCACCGCTCTAGCTTGCGCCTATAATTTTGTGAAGCATGGAACAAAGGATGCCGTTATGCCTTTCCCGGTGATCATCGCCCACGGCGCGTTAGGCTACTGGGATGAAGTCATTTTCATCAGCGTGGTGATTGTCTTTCTGGTGATGATGGCCAACAGCTGGCTGCGCAGCCGCGACGAACTGCCCGAAGATACGCCTGACGCACCACCGCCGCCGCGCGCGTCCGACACGCACTTCGAGTTGGAGTGATGGGCATGAAGCGTCGCCAGTTGATACGATCTTTCCTGCTGCTGGGGGTGATGTGGCTGCTGGTGCTGCCGGTGAACGCGCATGGCTACCTTGTGCGCAGCATCCCCGCCGACCGCAGCCAGCTTGAGCGTTCCCCCACCCGCTTGCAATACTGGTTCAGTGAGCAACTCGAGCCGCGCTTCAGCCGCCTGACGCTGCGCGACAGCACGGGGCAGATCCTCGCTGAGGGCGGCGTGGACGAGAACAATCGCAACCTGATGAGCCTGCGCCTGCCCCCGAACGCGCTGGCCGACGGCGTGTACGTGGTGGAGCTGGCCCCGGCCTTCGCCAGCGATGGGCACGTCTCGCTCAGCACGAACGTGTTCACCGTGGGGGCGGCCAGCGGTCTAGTCGATAGCCAAGCCGCGTCTCAGCTGCCGCTGCCGCTGGAGGTGGTGTGGAAGGTGCTGCTGCTGAGCGGGACGCACCTGCTGTTCGGGGTGACGATGCTGTACGTCTATGTGCTGCGGCCTGCATGGGGCAGCAGCAAGCACCCTGCTGGGGGGCTGCCCCCGCGCGTGATGAACCGCCTCTACGCGCTCATCTGGGTGGGGTTGGGGCTGGCGATCATCGGGAACGTGGTGGCGCTGGTGCAGCAGTCGGCAGTGTTCTTCAACACCAGCATCGCTCAAGTGTTGGAGAGCGGCCTATGGCAGGTAGTGCGCATCGGCTCGCGCTTTGGCGACGTGTGGAACGTGCGCATGTTCTTCTTGATCGTCATGGCGGGGTTGATGGCCGCCAGCCTCTACTACCGGGGGCGCTACCCAGAGACAGTGCGTGCGTTCTGGGTCGCGGGGACGTGGTGCATGGCGCTGGTGCTGGGCGCGAACGCCATCATCAGCCACGCAGCAGGGTCATTGGTTATGCCGTGGGTGGCCTTGAGCATGCACTGGCTGCACACGCTGGCCAGCGCGTTCTGGGTCGGCGGGCTGGCGGCGCTGGCGCTGGTGCTGCCGGTGGCGCTTCAGCCATACGAGGGCGACGCGCGCCGCCAAGTCATCCTTACCGCGATGCGCCGCTACAGCCTGCTGGTGGTGGGTGCGCTGGCCGTCGTCGTCACCAGCGGATGGTACAACAGCAGCAACTGGTTCTACAGCGCCGACGACCTCACGACGGTGTACGGCGGCACGCTGGCGTTGAAAGTCCTGCTTGTGGCGATCTTGATCGGGGTTGGGGCGCTGCACCATCTGGCGCTGCGGCCGCAACTGGCGGAGAAGTTGAAGGTTGCGCGCTGGCCGCTCATCCGGCAGGCTGGGCACTTCCACGCGACGCTCAACGCGGAGACCGTCCTCGCCGCCTGCGTGTTGATCGCAGCGGGGGCGTTGAGCAGCACGCCCGTCCCCGTGCCCGATTTTTTGGATCGCCGCCTGCCGCCCAACACGCAGACTGTGCAGGTCGACGAGTGGCTGATCACGGCCACCGTCGCCCCGGGCGGGACGGGCATCAACACAATCGACGTGAGCGTAACGCAGGCAGGAGACGCCGCCCCGCGCGATGACCTGCGCGTGACGCTCCAATTGAGCGATCCTGAGCGCGACGTGCGCGGCCTCATCCACACCGCCGAGCCGCTGGGCGAAGGCCTCTACAGCGCCTTCTTGGACGACATCGACACGGCGGGCCGCTGGTGGAGCAGCGTTGACCTGCGCACCGAGGACGGTCAACGGCTGCGCGCGGCGTTCGAGTGGAACATCAGCGAGGAAGCCAACGTGATCCTCGCACTGCCCCCCTCGCTGTGGACGGTGCTGCTGGGCTTTGCGGTGTGCGGGGCGCTGGGCTACGTCCTGTACCCGTCCGCGAAGGCGCTTTACGCGCGGCTGAACCTCACCCCACAAAGCGTGCTGACAGCGAGCATCGCCATCGGCATCAGCGTGTTCTTGATCGGCTTTGCCATCGTGAGCGTCGAGCAGCAGCGCCTTGCGCAGGCGGCCAGCCTGCTGCCGCCGCCGCGCGTCATCAACCCCACGCTGCCCACACAGGCCAGCCTCGAACGCGGCGAACAGCTTTACTACCAGCGCTGCGTCATCTGGCAGACCGTCACGGATTTCCGCGCGTTCATGAACCAAGTCGATCGCCTGCGCGACGGCGACATCTACGATGCGATCCGCACCGGTTGGCGCAGCATGCCCGCCTGCAGCGGCGACTTCACCGAGGACGACATCTGGGACGTGGTGAACTTCGTCCGCGTCTTACAATATCAATTCCGCCGAGACCTATAACCTCAAGAGGATCCCCTATGCTCAACATCGCCTATGCCCCCATCGACCAAGCCCTTGCAGAGCGCATCAGCAGCGACCTCATGCGCTCCAAGCTGCGCCTCGAGCATCACGTGCTCATCCTGCTGGCCGCGCCCGAAAGCCTCGCGGATGAGGCCGTCATGCGCACTGTCAAACAGGCTGAAAAGGACGGCGTGCGCTTGGCGATCATCAAGGTGCGCCCCGTCACCGTGCCGGATGGGCTGGGCGAGCTGCCGCCGCTGGACATGACGCAGAAGTACAGCCTTAACCGCATCGTGGCCTTCGTGAACCGCGTCGACTTGGGGGCTGCGCGCATCCGCCGCGGCCAGCGCCTGTTGTTCTTCGTCGGCGCGGGGGCGATCATCATGTTCGCCGCCTCGATCTGGGGGATCATCAGCGGCAACGTGCGCTTCCCGATTGAGGAATACGCCACCGAATTTGCCGAGGAACTCAGCCAGATTGCGACGTTTGCCGCCCCCACCCTAGAGTTTGTGATGCCGCGCACCACCGACGACGCGCTCAACTTTGCCGCGACGGTGCCCGCCATCCCGACGCGCGTCCGCGTGTTCGCCGTCGAGACGGCCACCGCGCTGCCGCTGAGCTTCTCCAGCACGCAGCAGGCCATTGAGACTGCCGCCGTCGCCACCAGCGCCGCCATGACGCTGGCTGCCCCCACCGCCACGGCCACGCCCAACCCATAGCGTAGAAGGCTGCGCAGGTCGCTGATGTGCCCGAGGCTGAAGCCTCGGGCTAGGGCGCGGTGGGTGATGTGCTTGTGGACACTTTCAATTCAAAACGAGGCTGATATACCAAAACAGGCGCGGTTGTTTATAATCCGTGGCGTACACAGGGGGTCATCTATCGGATGAAACATCGCGTTCTAGGGGCGCTGGCGCTGCTTTGGCTCAGCGTTGTGCTGCCGTTGAGCGGCGGCTATGGGCAGGCGCAGGTCGTCCCCGCCCCCACCAGCATCCCCGCCGCCTTTGGCATGAGCCGCAGCGACCGCCTCGGCATCACGTTCATCAACAGCGCACAAATCCACGCTAGCGAAACGCGCTACTTGAACGCCTTGCAGCTCGGCGCGGGCTGGAACCGCTACCCCGTCTACTGGGACAAGATCGAACGCGAGCCGGGCCAGTTCACATGGTCGGAGTATGACCGGCTGGTGATCGCCGATACGCGCCATCGGCTGCGGGCGAACGCTGTCTTAATCGGCATCCCGCCGTTTTACCGCAGCGGCAGCGTCCCTGCTGGCCTCAACGAGCCGATCTTTGCCCACGGCGGCGACTTCCCCCGCGCGGGCGACAACCCGATCAACCCCGCCAACCCGTGGGCCAACTTTGTCTATCAGACAGTACAGCGCTACAAGCCCGGCGGCACGCTGGCGCAGCAGCAGGGCTGGCGCGGCGAGGAGGGCGTGCGCGTCTGGGAGATCTGGAACGAGCCGGACTTCCCACAGTTTTGGAGCGGCGGCATCAACGCCTACGCCCGCCTGCTCAAGACGGCTTACATCGTCATCAAGCTGGCCGACCCCGACGCGCAGGTGATGTTCGGTGGCTTGCTGTTCCCCACAGAAGACAACTGGCTGGCGCGCGTGCTGGCGATCTTTATCAACGACCCCTTCGCCGCACAGAACAACTTCTACTTCGACATCGTGGCCGTCCACAGCTATACCGACCCGTGGCGCAGCGGCTGGCTCGTGCTGTACGTCCGGCAGACGCTTATCGCTTATCAACTGCGCAAGCCGATCTGGTTGAACGAGAGCGGCGTGAGCGTGTGGGATGACTACCCCGGGCCGACGTGGGCGCGCACCGCTGACGAGCGACGCAACCTCGCCACTGCCGATCAGCAGGCGTGGTACTTCGTCCAGAGCAGCGCCTATGCGTGGAGCGAGGGCGCAGACGTGGTGTTCTTTCACCAGCTTTACGACGACTGCGGCGATCAACCGGCTGGCACGAACTTCCCACCGCATGACGGCTCGCTCTGTTTGGGGGGCGGGCTGTGCTGGGGCAACGCCTTCGGCATCTATCGCAACGAGCCAACGTCAATCTGCTTCAGCCAATCGCGCCAACCCGGGACGCCGCGCCCCATCGCCAACGCCTATCGCTTGGTCGCGCAGGTGTTCGGCGTGGAGCCGTTCACGCCGCAGGGCAAGGCTGAACACACCGCCGAGGGCATCACGCTGATCCGCTTCAATCGCCCGCGCACCGGCGAGCGTGTGACGGTGCTGTGGAATCAAACGCTGGAGCTGAAGACCATCGCCCTGCCAGCAGAGGGCAGCAGCGCGCAGCTCTACACGCTGTTTGCCAGCTCGCGCATCACGCCTGATGCCAGCGGGGCCTACCTGCTGACGCTGGCCGCCGCCCAACCGGACAACGTCAGCGGGTTGACCGATGGGCGGCGCGTCGCCATCGGCGGGCCGCCCCTTATCTTGATTGAGCGCCCCGCCGCAGGCATCGACAGCCCGCCGCAGATCAACCTCACCCCCATCCCGACCGGCCAGCTCATCCCCACGCCCGGGGCGCTGCCGACGGTTCGCCCGACAACCGAGCCGAGCGCCGACCGCACGCCGCCGCGCCCCTTCATGCGCCCGCTGGCAGAGATCAGCCCCAGCGTGTTTACGGTCACATGGGGCGCAGAGGACGACGGCGAAGTGACGCAGTTTCTGGTGTGGGTGCGCGTGGACGAGGGTGATTGGTCGCCGTGGCTTGAGACGACACAGCGCGAGGCGACCTACACCGGCGAACCCGGTAAGCGCTACGACTTCGCAGTGTGGGCGCAGGACGCAGGCGGCAACTGGTCAACCAACACCGACCTCCAGCCTATGACCAGCACACGGGTCGATTAGACTTGCCGCCCCCTTCACCGGCGGACAGCGTGAGACTTTCGACTTTCACCGGCGGACAGCGTGAGACTTGTAACTTTCACCGGCGGACAGCACAGGTGCTGTCCCTACTTAGTCCCACGCTTCGACGCGCATCGGCATCCCGCCTTTGGGGCGCAGCGTCACCAGCGGTTCAGGGATGACAGGCGCGTTGGAAGCGCGCCGCAGCCGCCAGCGTTGGACGATAGCCGCCAAGATGAGCTTGGCCTCCATCATGGCGAAGGCGTTGCCGATGCAGATGCGCGGGCCGCCACCAAACGGCAGATAGGCGTATTTGGGGATGCTGCTCTCACGCTCGGGGCTGAAGCGATCAGGGTCAAAGCGCTCGGGGTCGGTGAACCAGCGTGGATCACGGTGGATCACATACGGCAGGATGATCACCGTGCTGCGCTTGGGGATGAGGTAGCCGCCCAGCTCGACTTCCTCCACCACGCTGCGCGCGAAGCTCCACGCGGGCGGGTAGAGGCGCATGCTCTCCTTGATGACCTGCTCGGTGTAAGTGAGCTGCGGCAGGTCGGCCAGCGTCGGCGGTCGATCCCCCAGCACGCGCACGACTTCCTCGCGCAGGCGCGCCTCCACCTCGGGATGCTCGCCCAACAGATAGAACGTCCACGTCATGGCGTTGGCGGTGGTCTCATGGCCGGCCAGCACAATCGTCAAGGCCTCATCGCGCACCTGCTCATCCGTCATACGCTCGCCCGTGTCGGATTCAGCGCTGATGAGCATGCTGAGCAGGTCGCCTTTGTCCTCGCCGCTGGCGCGCCGCTGCTGGATGATCTCCATCGTGATCTCGTGCAGCGTGTCGATTGACCAGCGCT
>JBDNCV010000157.1:0-8714 GCA_046719465.1 Anaerolinea sp. | reverse complement strand
TCCTCCCCTTCGTCCCGGCGCACGCGATACTCCACGCTGTGCTCGCCTTTGGCGATGGTTTGCTGCCAGTGAAAATGCAAGAGATGACGATCATCGGGATGCATCTGGGCGTGCCACCCGCCAGCAGCCATGAGCTGCTCGGACGTTTTCCCAACGGTGGTATCGGGACTGCCGAACACAAGGGTGAGCGTAAAGTGGTTTTTATCGGCCACAGCGAGGCGGTAGAGAAAGCCCGTCGTGTGCTGCTTCATCGTCTGCATTGTCTCGACCAGCCCGGCATAGAGCGCATTGAAGTAGGTGTAAACCAGCGGCCCCCAAACCAGCCGGATCGCCAGCGCGCCCATGGTTGTACCGATGACGTTCAGGCTGATACCTTCCAGCGGCGCCCCCGCGTGGGTAGATACGATGAGGCCCAGCGCGATTAAAACGCTCGCCCCCAGCGCGATCAACTGCTGGATCGACAGCGCAAGCATCCCCAACAGCATCATGTTCGACAGCAGCACAAACGCGAACTGGGCAGCATCAGGGGATGAGCTGGTCATGCCCTGCAAAACGCCGCTGCCGACGCCCACCAGCACAACCATCCACCGGCGGACGCCCCACCAGCCGCGCAGCGCGGCCAGCGCCACCGCGCCGATGAGAAGATAGATCAGGAGGGATGCCAACTCGCCCTCAAGCGCATTGGCCACCCCGCGAATGGCGAGGCCAAACCCAACAATGAGCCAGCACACAGCGAAGAAGGCCTGCGCCTGAAGCAGATCAAGCGCGCTTGCTTGGCGCTCACGCGGCGTGATGAGGTAGTTCATCAGGGTGCGCATGCGCTGCCAGCGCTTGGAGAGCGATTGTGCCATGCGACGGTTCTTTACACAAATACGTATTGGATTATACCTAAACTATGTTCTAATCGACTGTAGGAAAAATTGTTAAAGGACACCCTATGACCCGCAAGCCCTCCCCTTTCACGCGTGAGCTGATCAAACTGGTTGGCAAAGGCATCGTTCACCTCGTCAACGAGCAGCGGCGCAGCCACTCGGGCGACCCTTACGACTACGTGCAGTTTAACCTCCCTGCAAGCATGCCCGCCTTCCCTGACCCGCGCAGCATCATTCAACAGCGCTTGTTTGGGCGCAGTGCGCTCAGCGTTTACGGCTTCGGGCAGGCGTTGGAGCGGCTGGCAGAGATGCCCAGCGTTAAGGGTATCCTGCTCAACCTGCCGGCGCTCGCTATGCCCCAAGCCGACCTGCAAACGCTGCGCGACAGCCTGAGCCGCTTCCGTGCGGCGGGCAAGCGCGTCGTCGCCTACGCCCAGACCTATGACCTTGCCAGCTACTTCCTCGCCAGCGCCGCCGATGAGGTTTGGCTGCAAGAGGGCGGCGCTTTCATGACGACCGGCCTCATCTCGCAGCAGGTGTTTTTGCGCGATGCGCTCGACACGATTGGCGTTACAGCGGACGTCGTCGCCATCTCGCCTTACAAGAGCGCCGCTGACCAGCTCAGCCGTTCCGAGCCATCGCCCGAAAGCGCCGCCCAGCTCAACTGGCTGTTGGACAGCCTGTTCAACACCTATGTGAGCGCGCTGGCCGAAGGCCGCGGCATTTCAGCCGAGGAGGCGCGCGCCATGATCAACCGCGCCCCCTTGACCGACCTCGAAGCGCAGGAGTTGGGCTATATCGACCGCGTGACCCGTCAAGAGCTGTTCCACCAGCACTTGGGCGACGCCAAGATCATCATGTGGGAAGAGGCTGACCGCCGCCTGCCGATCAAGGTGGCGTTCGACGAGGAACAGATCGTTGTGCTGGCGCTTTCTGGGATGATCGTCAACGGGACGAGCGCCACCCCGCCAGTGGACATCCCGATCCCGCTGGTGGGTGGGCCGCGCATCGGCGACGTGACGGCGGTCAATCAGATTCGTGACCTGATGACCAACGACAAGGTGAAGGCCGTCGTCGTCTACATCAACAGCCAAGGCGGCTCGGCCACCGCGTCGGAGGCGATCCACTCCGCGTTGAGCGAGCTAGCCAAGACGCGCCCAGTCGTGGCCGTCATGGGCAGCGTCGCGGCCAGCGGCGGCTACTACATCGCCACGCCTGCCCACCACATCATCGCCCAACCCGGGACGCTCACCGGCTCAATCGGCGTGGTGCTGGCCAAGCTGGTCACGAACGACCTGCTGCGCAAGCTGCGCTTCAACCCATTTACCTACCTGCGCGGGGAGAACGCCGACATCCTCGCCAGCGTCGCGCCGTTCAGCGAATCTCAGCGCGAGCGGATGCGCGCCAGCATCGAGCGCATCTACAGCCTGTTCCTCGAGCGCGTGGCTGCCTCGCGCAAGCTCACGCGCGATCAGCTTGAACCTATCGCAGGCGGGCGCGTCTGGACGGGCGCGCAGGCGCTGGAGCTGAAGCTGATAGACGAGTTGGGCGGGCTGGATGCAGGCATCGCCAAGGCGCGGCGGCTGGCGCACCTGCCCTCGACTGCCCCCGTGCTGCTTTACCTGCGCGGGCCGCGGCAGCCGCTGGTGGCGCAAGTCGCCGAGAAGGTCAACCCCGCCGCTGCCCTCACCTACTGGACGACCAGCCTGCACCACCTGACCAACGGGCAGGCGCTCTACCTCGTCGATCACGTGTGGCGCTAACCAGAGCGAAGGCCTCGCCCCTCTCAAAGGGACGAGTACCGAGTACCGAGGGGCGAGTAGGGGCAAGGCGTGCCTTGCCCGCGAGAGGCCTCAACCCCCACCCCCCTTCTCGGAGTGGCCTGCCTGCGGCCGCGGCTCAAATCCCCTCTCCGCCCGGAGAGGGGACATAGGGGTGAGGCTTGAACGCGCTCTGACCGAGTGCTTCAGCGTCTAGCGATGGCGACCTAGTCCAGCCGCACGGGCAGCGCCTGCATCCCGTGGATCAGCAGCGAGTCGTTCCAGACAAGGTCTTGTTCCGGCACGGCGAGGCGGATGTTCGGGTAGCGCTTGACGAGCGCGTCGAGCGCAATGGTCGCCTCCATCCGCGCGAGCGGCGCGCCGAGGCAGTAGTGTATCCCGAAGCCGAAGGCGACGTGCGGGTTGGGGCTGCGGGTGATGTCGAACGTGTCGGGGTTGGGGAACACTTTGGGGTCGCGGTTGGCCGCCAGCAGCGACGGCAGCAGGATATCGCCGGTCTCGAAGCGGTGGCCTTTGTACTCAGTCGGCTCTACCACGAAGCGCAGCGTCGGCGTCTCCACCGGGCCGTTGTAGCGCAGCATCTCCTCCACCGCGCTGTGGATGAGCTGGGGGTTGGCTTGCAGCTTCTGCATCTGGTCAGGGTGCTGCATCAGCGCCAGCGTGCCGTTGGCGATGAGGTTGACGGTCGTCTCATGCCCGGCCACCAGCAGCAAGAACACCATCGAGAGCAGTTCCACGCGGTCGAGCTTGTCACCGGCCTCTTCCGCATAGACCAGCTCGCTGAGGATGTCGTCTTTGGGGGCGCGCTGGCGCTCGTCAATCTGCTCATTGATGAACTGGATGAACTCCATCGCGGCGATCTGTGAGGCCTCGTAGCTGGGGCTTTGGATGACGACGTAGCGCGTCCACTCGCGGAACTTCTCGCGGTTCTCCGCCCCCACCCCCAACATCTCGGCGATGACCGTAATCGGCAGGACGTAGGCGAAGGCGCTGATGAGGTCGCACTCTGGCTCGGCGGCCATCGCGTCGAGCAGGCTGTGGGTGATCTCCACGATGCGCGGCTGCAAGGCTTGGATGGTGCGCGGGGTAAACGCCTTGTGCACGAGCGAGCGAATCCGCGTGTGATCAGGCGGGTCAAGCTCCAGCATGTGGCGGTTGATCGCAGCGAACACAGGGTCTTGATTATCGCCGTAGAAGCGGGTGCGGAACGGCTCCGGCAGGCGGTTGTGGCCGTCCTTCACGAAGCGGTTGTCTTTCAAGATGGCCTGCACGTCCTCATACTCCGTGAAAAACCAGATGACATTGCCGGAGTGTGGGCCGACGGCGCGGTAGATGGGGGCTTCTTGGCGCATCGCACGGTAGACGGCTTGGGGGTTGGCGCGGGTGGCGGGGTTGAAGATCGGGAACTTGAGCGCGGGGGTGGTCATGAACTCTCCTTGATCGTCTGCGTTATTCACTATAACGCAAGGCGCGCGCTTTCGGTTCATCGTGACGACAGTTCTTATAAAACACAAACGCCCCCAAGACGGGGGCTAAATGAGGTCAAGGGCGGTATCAGCAAGAATAACGCTGACACTGTGTATATTAGATCGGTTGCAGCACGCGATCCTGCCGGAGCTGCTTCCACAACACCTGATAGTCCTTGCCGCGCGTGGTCTCGTCCACGGCTTCGCGCCAGACGGGGATTTTGATCTCGCCCACGGTGATGTGGCTGTAGCCGTTCTCTTGGAAGGCGCTGATGAGCTGCGCAGGCGCGTTGTTCGGGAGGAAGTAGAACGACACCTCGCTTTGCAGCTCATGGCTGGCCGATTCAACCGCGCTCACCATCGCCTTCACAATCGGCTTGACGGGCGTCTGTGGCGAGACGTAGAACTCGTCGATGCGCGTCACGAGGTTTTCCACTGTCCAGCCCACCACGCTGATCACCTTGCCGTCAGGCGTCTGGCCGATCAAGAAACTCTTGAGGCCGAAGGCCATCATGATGTCTTCACGAGTGAGGGGCTGCTGGCGAAACTGGCTGATGAAGGCGGCGATGTCGGCGGCGTTGTTGGGCATGCCGCGCTTGACGACGATCCCGACGACGTCGGTCGTGACTTCTTCAGCAGGGGTGGGATCCTCCAACGGGCGGGTGGCTGGCTGCGCGGCGCTCGGCGCAGCCCCCGCCTGCGACGCAGTGGGCTGAGCAGGAGCAGGAGCCGCGCTCATCAGCTGCTTGCGCACCTCGTTAAAGGCGACCTGCACCTGCTTCCACGTGTCCTCCACGCTGCCGTCGTTCTTGATGATGACGTTGGCGCGCTTGAGTTTCTCGGCCTGTGCCTGCTGCGCGAGGATGCGCTGCTTGGCGTCGGCCTCGCTCATCTTGCGCTTCTCGATCAAGCGGCGGTACTGCGTGATCGGGCTGGCATCCACCACCCACACGCTGTCGACCATGTTGGCGAGGTCGCCCTCCAGCAGCTTGATCGCCTCGATGACGATCACGCGCTGCTGGGCGCGCGTCACAAGCGCCACAATGCCCTGCCGGATAATCGGGTGGGTGATGTCCTCGAGCTTTTTGAGCGCGGCAGGGTTGCCAAAGACCATCTTGCCGAGGATGTTGCGGTCGATGCGCCCATCTTGGCCGACGATGAACTGGCCAAAGGTGGCAACCACGGGCTTATAAGCCGGCGCGCCGGGCATCATCACCTGATGCGCGAGGCTGTCGGCATCAATCGTATAAGCGCCTAGATGCTGCAACATCTGCCGGACGATGCTTTTGCCGGTCGCAATATTGCCGGTGAGGCCGATTACATATTTGTTCTGAAAGCGACCCACAACACACGCTCCTGATCGTCGGACACGAACTATCACCACGATGTTATCTCAACATGCGCTTAGTATAACGCAAAAATGGCCATAGTTCTAACGTGGGGTTCTAGTGGCTGGGGCACGCCGCTACTGCCCGCTGAGCGGGTTGGGGTAAGCGTGCCCGCCGCCGAACTGGAAGATAGGGGTCGCCGTCGGGCGCGGCGGGAGCGGGGCGCTGTAATCGACCGGTAGGAAGGCGATCACGCTGCGCGTCTCAAGCGTGATCAGCGAGAGCCACCCTTCCGCCCCACTCGCGCGCACGCGCACCCACGGGCTGTACGGGCTGCGCGCCACCAGCTCAAGCTGTGTGCCTGCGGGCAGCGTCATGAGCGTGTCGAAGAACGTGTCTGGCCCGCGGCGCAAGTTGGCCCCCTGCGCCGCCGTCACGCGACCGCTCGACCCCAACGCGCCGAAGCGCTGCGGTGGGATCGGCGTTTGCTCATAGGTCAGGGTAATCTCGCCGAGGTTCTGCCGCAGCAGCTCCGCCAGCATCCAGCCCGTTTCGCCGTTGCCCAGCCGCACGTGGAACCAGCGCCCGTCCTCGTTCTGCCCCAGCACGTCCAACACTTGCCCCGCAGGCACTTGATAAAGCAGGCGCGCGTCGTCGCGCGGGGCAGCGCGCATGTTGACGCTGCCGCGCGTCTCCACATAGCCCGGCTGTGGCAGCAGCACCGGACGATCCAGCAGCACCACCGGCAGATGCTCAATCAGCGCCCACGTCAGCGGGCGGCTGGCGTCGGCGCGCTGCGGGCTGCGCCAGTCGCCGTTGTAGTACACGTCCACTTCCTCACCCGCGTAGAGGCTGTAGGCTGTGCCGTTGACGATGAGCCGCAGCAAGCCCTCAATCGAGAGAAAGCGCGTCGTGTCCTCACCGGTGAAGATGGCGACCGTGCCGCTCACGTCGAGCGATACGCCGTTGACGACCACGCTGGCGCGCTGGCCATAGCCGCCCTGAAGGATCAACGCGCTCACGCCCGCGTTTGGGCAGTCCGACGCCGTGGGGAAGGTCTGCACGGTGAAGTTCTTCCAAGCGGGGAAGCCGGGGGGCGTCGTGTTCGTCAGCTCGACCTCACCGATCATCAAGGCGCTGGCGCGGATGCCCTCACCGAGCCGCACATAGAGCAAGCCCCCATCGCGCAGCGGGGACGTGCGCAGCTTGGAGAACAGCGCCGCCTCCACCGTGGAGCCAGTGTTGGCCAGCGCATTGGCCAGCGGGCCGCTCGGCTCGGTTTGGGGGGCGCTGCCGCCGTTGCAGATGAACCCCTCTGGCTTGCCGAGGCATAACTCGGTGGCGGCGGTGTAAAGGGCGGTGAGCTGGGCGGCGCACGCGGCGGCCTGCGCTGCCGCGTCTGGCGTGGCGCTGGGGCGCGGCGTGGGCGAGGGAGTGAAGGTCGGGGTGGTGATCTCCAACGTCGGGATCGTGGTGGGGGCAGGGGTCGGCGTGACGAAGATCACATAGGGTGTGGCGGTGAAGGCTGCTTCGCCCACCAAGCGCACGCTGGCCTGCTGCTGCGGCGCGCACGCCGCAGTCACCCCGATAATAAGCCCCACAAACCCTAACCGCATATGATTCCCCGTTGGTGTTGGCCGTCATTCGGGGTATTGTAGCACAGCCTGCCGCCGCGTCCGGTATAATGGCAGCACATACAAGGAGACCCGCCATGCAGCCGATCCAGTGGTTAGAGCGCGCCGAGACCATCCACACCCCGTTCATCGAAGGCCAAAGCGTGACCTTCGTCTGGTTTGGCGAGCAAGCCCCCGCCCTCTACGGCGACTTCAACTGGTGGGGGATCGGCGGAGAGCCGCCAGCAATCATGCAGCGCGCCCAGCACGGCGTGTGGACGTATCATCTCGACGTGCCACCCCAAACCTACATACAGTACGCTTACTTCGCTGATCCAGATGACCCCACCACGCGCCTGATCGACCCGTTCAACCCGCACCCTATCAGCAACGGGTTTGGCCGCTTCAACAACAGCTTCGCCACGGTCGATTATCCGCACAGCTGCCTGCCGTCGCACGATGCGCCGCTGGCTGGCGAGGTCGGCCTGTACGAAGTCTCCCACCCCTACATGCTGATCGGAGGCAAGCGCCAACTCTGGCTGTATCAGCCACCGACGCGCCAGCCCGTGCCGTTGATCCTTGCCTTCGACGGGCAGGATGTGGTGCATCGCGGGCGCTTAGTACGGTTGGTGGATGCACTCATCCAGCAGGGGCGGATGCAGCCGGTGGCGCTGGCGTGCCTCGCCCATGCTGAGGCGCACCGCGTCCCTGAATACACCCTCAGCGAGGCGCTGCTGCGCGTGATCGCCGAGAGCGTCCTGCCGCTGGCGCAGCGCACCCTGCGCCTCAGCACTGCGCCCCGCGCCCACGCCGTCATGGGGCAGTCGATGGGCGGCCTCATGGCGCTTTATACGGCCCTGCGCCTGCCCCACTTGTTCGGCACGGTCATCAGCCAGAGTGGAGCGTTCCAAGCCCCGCTGGACGCGCCGCCGGTCGAGATGCTGCCGCGGCTGTTGTGGCGGCAGGCTGCGCCGCTGCGCATCTGGCTCGACGTGGGGCGCTACGAGTGGCTGTTCACCAAGAACGAGGTCATCCAAGCCGAGCTGGCCGAGGCCGACCACGAGGTGATCTACCGCGTCTACAACAGCGGGCACAACTGGGTCGCGTGGCACGCCATCCTCTGCGACGCCCTCACGACGTTGTATCCCCCAGCGTGAGCCGCCACGCCTGCGCGTAGAGGGCTTGTTGTTCGGCGTTCCAGCCTTCGCGCTGGGCGACGGCGGCCACATCAGCGAGGTCATGCTCACGGTAGAACTCGCCCATCATGCGGATTTGATCGCGCGCGTCGTCCCATTTGCCCTGCTGCGCCAGCGCGAGGATCAGCCACGCCAGCGCTTTGCGTTCATCTTCCCAGCCTATGGTGTCGGGATGACTAAGAACACTGTAGAAATCTTGCTCGGCGCGGTCAGGTCGATTCAGGCGCATGTAAGCCAGCCCACGCCCGAGCAGCGCATCAGGGTACCACTTGTCATGTTCGGGCACTTGGGCGAAGTCCTGCCGCGCCTTGATCGCATCGTCACCCTGCCCACGGGCGAGGTAGGCCTGCCCACGCAGGACGTACAGCGCGGCATCAGGGCTGATCTTGATCGCCATGTTGAGGTCGTTGAGCGCCTCGTCACAGCGGCCAAGCTGGAGCAGCACCTGCGCCCGCTGG
>JBDNCV010000156.1:0-8791 GCA_046719465.1 Anaerolinea sp. | reverse complement strand
CGCCCTGAACAACTACCGCGCCGCCGTGCAGGGCAACCTCTACTACATCGCCGCGACGGATGCGCTGCGCGCCCTTGAAGCGTCGCTCTCATCGTGAGCAGGGTGTGAGGCCTGCGCCGTTTTAGTCCCCTTCAGGATCAAAGGCTTGCTCATTATGCTGGTTGTTCGTCGTCACCCCTTGTTGATCGTGCTGCTGCTGACGCTGATTGTGCGGCTGGTGGCGCTGGTCGTGCTGCAACCAACGCTCGACTTCACGCAGGCGGGCGCGGACATTCACGGCAGCGAGGCCTACGACGCCTACGCGCGCAACCTGCTGGCGACGGGGGTCTATGGGCGCGAGGCAGGCGTGCCCGATGCGATGATCCCGCCGCTGTACAGCTACGCGCTGGCGGCGGTCTACGGGGTGTTCGGGCGCGGCTATTGGCAGGTGGGCTTGTTCCACACGCTGCTTGACCTTGCATCGGTCGCCCTGCTGTTTGGGATGGCGCGGCGGCTGTTTAGCGGCGAGCGCGGCCTGTGGATCGGCGTGCTGGGCGGCGTGTTCACCGCCTGCTATCCCTACTTGGTGTTCCAGAACTTGACGCTCATCGACACCGGCTTCTGGATGCTGCTGCTGCACGCCTTCGTCTACGCGATGATCCGCCTGCGCGACGCAGCGGGGCGCGGAGCATGGGGGTGGGCGCTGCTGGCGGGGCTGGCGCTGGGCGCGGGGACGCTCACCCGCCCGGTCACGCCGCCGCTGGCGCTGCTGCTCGCGCTGTGGTTCCTGTTCCGTCTGCCGCTGTGGAGCAGCGCAGCGCGCCTGCTGCCGGTGGCGCTCGTGAGCGTGGCGGTGGTCGGCGTGTGGATCGCCCGTAATTGGATCGAGTTTGGCGCGTTCATCCCGATGACGACCACCAGCGGGGCCAACTTCTGGCAGGGCAACAGCGAGTGGACGATCCCTGTGTTCCAAGCGGGCTACGACGTGCAGTGGACAGCGCCCGAGGGCCTCGACCCAACGCTGGACGCACGCGCCGCCGACGCGCAGCGCTTCGCCCTTGCCTTCGAGTATCTTCGGGAGAACGCGCACGACATCCCGCTGCTGCTGTGGACAAAGTTCCTCGTCCACTGGAACCCGCAGATTACGCCGCTGCGCAACCCGCTCCCTAACGAGCGCTGGCGGCTGGAGAACGGTCAGTTGGTGATCTATCAAGCGGAGGACAGCATCAGCGGCGTGACGAGCGCCAACGTGAGCTACAGCACCAGCCTGCTCGACACAGTAGGCCGCCCGCTGCACCTCGTCTACTTTGGCGGGCTGCTGCTGCTGGCGCTGCTCAGCCTGCCGCTGACGGCCCCCCTGTGGCGCGAGGTGTCGCTGCTGTGGTTCGTCCAGATCAGCATGACGATCATGTACGTGGCGTTCCACCCTTCCACGCGCTACCGCAGCCCATCCGATCCGCTGCTGTTCCTGATGAGCGCGGCGGCGCTGGCGCTGCTGTGGGAGCGCTGGCGTGCCCGCCGCGCCAAGTGAGCCGATCATGCGCGTGTTGATGCTCAGCAAAGCGTGCATCGTCGGCATCTACCAGCGCAAGCTGGAACAGATCGCCGCGCAGGGGGTGACGCTGCGCGCCCTCGTCCCGCCCAGCTGGCGCGATGAGCGCGGCGAGCAGCCGCTGGAGCGCGTTCACACGCAGGGTTACGATCTGCGCGTCGTGCCGATGCGCTTCAACGGGAACTTTCACCTGCACCATTATCCAACGTTGGCGCGCGAGATGGCCGACTTTCAACCGCAGATCGTCCACATTGACGAAGAGCCGTACAACCTCGCCACATGGCAGGCGCTGTGGCTCGCGCGGCGCGTCAAGGCGCGCAGTCTGTTCTTCAGCTGGCAGAACATCAACCGGCGCTACCCGCCGCCGTTCGCATGGGGCGAGGCGTGGGTGCTGCGCCACGTCGATCACGCGCTCGTGGGGACGAGCAGCGCAGGCGACGTGTGGCGCGCGAAAGGCTACACCGGCCCGATGACTGTCCTGCCGCAGTTCGGCACGGATACCGACCTGTTTACGCCGATGCCCCGCTCATCGCGCCCCTTCACCGTGGGCTACATCGGGCGGCTTGTCGAGGAGAAGGGGCTGCACGTCCTGCTGGAGGCGTTCGCGGCGCTGCCGCCGGATGCGCGCCTGCGGATCGTGGGGGGCGGCCCGCTGCGCGCAGCGCTGACCGATCAAGCAGCCGCGCTCGACATCAGCCGACGGGTGACGTTCGTCCCACAGCGCCCTTCACAGGCCATCCTTGAGGAATACCGCCAGATCGACGTGCTGGCGCTGCCGTCGCTCACGCGGCCCAATTGGAAGGAACAGTTCGGGCGTGTGCTGGTGGAGGCGATGGCCTGCGGCCTGCCGGTCGTCGGCAGCAGCAGCGGCGCTGTCCCCGACGTGATCGGCGACGCGGGCTTGATCGTCCCTGAGGGCAATGCGGGGGCGCTGGCGGAGGCGCTGCGGCGGCTTCACGACGACGCGGCGCTCTACGCGGCGCTGGCGGAGCGCGGGCGCGCGCGCGCTGTGCAGCACTTCACCCACGCCCAGATCGCCGCGCAGACCGTCGCTGTCTACCGTCAGATGTTGGGGTAGAGCGCCTCATCCCCAACATTTAGGATACGTGGACAGTAGGGACAAGGCCTGCCTTGTCCGTTTAGGGTTGAGGGGCGCTGTGCTACAATCGGAGGTGTAGGCAGGCTAGAAGGCAGGGCATCATGGCACATCACTCCCACGCAGATCATCACACGCTGGCGCTGGAGCGGCTGCGGGCGGCAGGCTATAAGCTGACGAACGCGCGCCAAACCGTGCTGGCGGTGATCCAGCGGCTGGGCGGCCATGTGACCTCGGCACAGGTGCTGGACGAGGTGGCGCGCATCGACCCCGCCATTGGCCGCGCCAGCGTCTTTCGCACCTTGGACTTGTTCACGCGGCTGGCGATCATCCGCCCCACCTTCATCGAGAGCAGCCTCACCCCCAGCTATGTGCTGATGCCGGACGGCCACCATCACCACATCGTTTGCATCACTTGCAACCGCGTGATCGAGTTCGAGGACTGCGACCTCGCCGCCATGACCGCCGACCTTGAGCGCCGCCTCAACGTCCACATTCACGGCCACCTGCTGGAATTTTACGCCACCTGCAACGACTGCCCAGCCCCCTCGGAGCCAAGCTAAGCCCCATGCACGTCATCTTCAACGGCTGGTTTTGGGATCGCCCCGACACCGGCAGCGGCCAATACATCCGCCACCTGCTGCCCGCGCTGCGCCGCGCCGCCCCTGACCTCGAGCTGACCCTTGTCCTGCCCAGTCACGTCCCACCCGCCGACATCCCCGCGGGCGTGAACGTCATCCACACCCAGACTGGGCGCGGCCACCTGAGCAAGGTCTGGTTTGAGCAGCGCACCTTCCCGCGGGTGGCGGGCGCGTCTGGCGCTCACCTCGCGCACGTGCCCTACTGGGGCGGCGCGCTCAGCAGCCCCATCCCGCAGGTCGTCAGCGTCTTGGATGTCATCCCGCTGCTGCTGCCGGAGTATGGGCGGGGCGCGTTCAACCGCCTGTACACCTCGCTCGTCAGCGCGTCGGCGCGCGGGGCGGATCACCTCATCACGATCAGCCAGACGAGCAAGCTCGACATCGAGCAGCAGCTCGGCATCCCCAAAGACCACATCAGCGTGACGTACCTCGCAGCTTCAGAGCGCTTCCACCCGATGATCGGGCGCGAGCGTGACGCTGCCATCCGCGCCAAGTATGACCTGCCGGAGCGCTTCGTGCTCTACTTGGGCGGCTTCGACCGGCGCAAGCAGGTCAACGAGCTGCTGCTGGCCTACACCTACGTCATGGAGGCCGAGGGCGCAAACTTCCCGCTGGTGCTGGCGGGCAAGGAACCCGCGTGGGGCAGCAGCCCGCTGTTTCCTGACCTGCGCGCCTACGCCGACAAGCTCCAACTGGGGGATATGGTGCGCTGGATCGGCTATGTGCCGGAGGAGGACAAGCCGTCGCTGTATCGGCTGGCGGATGTGTTCGTCTTCCCCAGCGCCTATGAGGGCTTCGGCCTGCCCCCGCTGGAGGCGATGGCCAGCGGCACGCCGGTCGTCGCGTGGGACAGCGTGGTGTTCGACGAGATCTTGGAAGACGCGGCCTATCTGACGGACAGCAGCCGCAAGATGGCTGGGGCGATCATCGCGCTGCTGCTGCAGCCCGACTTCCGCGCGACGATGGTCACACAAGGCCTGAGCCTCGCCACACGCTACACATGGCGTAAGACGGCCCAAGCCACGCTCCAAGCCTACGAGCGAGCGCTGGCCAGCCTCAGCCGCCCCAACCGCTGAGGCTGGCTTCTCGTCTGGTCGTAACGCTTGGATAATATGGACGCGCTATACTTGAGGCGCAAGCAACCGCCGTCAAGCCGTCGTAGTGCCCACTCATGAAACCTACCCTGACCCGTTATCAACCCCTCATCGTCGGCCTTGTGGTTGTGGTCGGCTTTGGTTTGGGGGGCTTGTGGCTGCGCGAGCAGTACACCCGCGACATGAGCCGCGAATGGCGCACCGACGTGAGCCAATCGCTTGTGCCGCTGCGGGAGATCGTTCCGGTGGCGGGGCGCGATGTACTGCCCCCGATTGATTACCCACGCTGGGAGCAGGCATCGCGCGTCACATGGCTGGGCGAGCGCTCGCCGGTGGTGGTCGTCCACCTTGATGACAGCGCCCGCGCTTACCCGCTCGCGGTGCTGATCCATCATGGCGTGGTCAACGATCAAATCGGCAAGTGGGTTATCGCAGTGACGTTCTGCCCGCTGTGCAACAGCCCGCTGGTCTACAACCGGCGCGTCAACGGGCAGGCGCTGCGCTTCGGCACGACGGGGATGCTGCGCCACAGCGGGCTGATCCTATGGGACGATCAAACGCAGAGCTGGTGGCAGCAGTTGACCGGCACGGCGCTGGTTGGGGCGCTGCACGGCACGGTGTTGGAGGTCATTCCGTCGCGCTTGGTGGGCTTTGCGCAGTTCCAGCAGCGCTTCCCTGAGGGCTACGTGCTGGTGGGCGATGCTGAGCTGCCGCCGATGAGCTACGGGCGCAACCCCTACATCGGCTACGACAGCAACCCACAGCCGATGCTCTACACTGGCCCAGTGGACAAGCGCCTGCCCGCCACTGAGCGCGTGCTGGCCGGGGTCATCCACGATCAGCCCATCGCTTACCCCTTCAGCGTGCTGGCGCGGCACGGCGTCATCAACGACATCGTGCGCGGCTGGCCGGTGGTGGCCGTTTGGCACGCGGGCACAGTCAGCGCGCTGGATCGTGGTAAAATCGACGAGAGCCGCGACGTGGGCAGCGCCGCCCTGTTCAACCCGATGGTGGAAGGGCGCGTGCTGACGTTCCGGCGGCAGGGTGGCCAGCTCATCGACGAACAGACCGGCAGCACGTGGAACCTGTTTGGGGAGGCGACGCAGGGGGCGCTCGCAGGGGCGATGCTCCAGCAGTACCCTGCGCAGCCCATGTTCTGGTTCGCGTGGGCCGCCAACTACCCTGAGACAACGATCTATCACGCATCTTGGCCTGCGTCTAACCCAGACGCCGCCGAGCTGCTCAACGAAGGACGATAACCCCGGCATGACCCCTGAAACCGCCCAACAACGCATGCAGGACATCCAAACCAGCCAGCGCCCGCACCTGCCCAGCCTGACGCAGCGCCTCGCGCAGACCTACCTGCTGCCGCTGGGGGCGGCGCTGCTGCTGGCGACGGTCGGCGCGGTGCTGCTGGCGCAGGTCATCCCCTCCAGCACGGCGACGGCTGTCGTGTTCGCGCTTAACGTGGGCGTGTTCTACTACGGCTGGAACTACATGGAAAAGCGCACCAACGCCACCGCCCTGTTCAGCCTTTACGTGGCGGGCACGCGCGAACGCCGCAGCCTCGCGCGGTTGATTGCCGCCGCCCAAGCAGGCGACAGCGCCGCCCGCGCCGAGCTGCCCGCCCAAGTCCAGCGCTACGAAGCCGCCGCGCAGGCCTTCATCGCGCGCATAACGAGCTAGCTGCCTCACCTGCATATCGATCTGCGGCTTGGGTGCAAGGGCGCGGCACGCTGCGCTTGTGGTTGTAAAAACCAGCGGGCAGGGCAGGCTCTGCCCCAACCGCGTATCCCCCCTTATGGGTTGGCGGGCGCAGCCGGCTCCTCAAACAGCCGCCAGAAGCGCCGCAGCAGCACCGGATAGCGCATGCCATGTTCGAGCAGCACCATCGACAGCAGCAGCGTCGAGACGAGCAGCACGATCACCCCCGGGTCGCGCTCCCATGTCATGATCTTGAACTCGAACAACTCCGGCAGCGCGTACATCGTGAGGATCGTCAGCGTGGTGGAGAGCGTCATCAGCGCGGCGAAGCGCCAACGCTCAAGGAAGCTGCGTGGGTTGAGCACGCTCAGCCCCATGATGTGCATGACAGTGTAGGCCCCGTAGAAGGTGATGAACAGCGTGATGCTCGTGCGCGCGGCCTGCACGTCCCGCCCTTCGTAGAAGAACACACAGGCGTAGACGATGGCCTGCATGACCGCGCCGATCAAGCCCGCCGTCAGGATGAACTCCAGCACATCCGAGCGGAAGCGCCGCATCCGCGTAGGCCGCAGCCACCCGAACGCGACGAACGTCGCGGGCAGGTTGACCGTGCCAAAGGTGCTCCAGCTAATTTGCACCGGCGTGATGGGGAACGGCAGCGACATAAACGCCACGAAGATGAAGAACAGGATGTTGTAGACGTTCTTCACGAGGAACATCTTCATCGTGCCGAAGATCGTCTGCGTGATCTCAGTGCCTTCGTGGAAGGCCTTGGGCAGGGTGCTCATGGCGTTGTCGAGCAGGACGATATCGGCCACATCTTTGCTGATCTGCGTGCCGTCGTTCATCACGATGGCGAGGTTGGCCTGCTTGAGCGCGGGCACGTCGTTCACGCCGTCGCCCACCATAGCGACGTAGGCCCCGCGCCGCTGCAAGGCAGCGACGATGCGCTTTTTCGTATCTGGTTCCACGCGGGCGAACACCGTCGCCTCGCCCACGATCGTTTCGAGTTCACCGTCGCTCATCGCGTCGATCTGCGCGCCGGTGTAGGCGTGATCGGCGCTCATGCCCGCTTGGGCTGCGATGGCTTTCACGGTGTCGAGGCTGTCGCCGCTGATGACCTTGAGGTCGATCCCTTCTTGACGGAAGCTCTCCAGCGTCGCTTGGATGTCCTCGCGGATTTGATCGCTGAGGACGACGAGCGCCAGCGGTTCCGCGCCGTCGCGCGCGTCCTTCTCATTGAACGTGCCCTCCACGCGGGTGAAGGCCAGCACGCGCAGCCCCTGCAAGCTGAGGTTGGTCACGCTGTGGTCGAGCGTGTCGGTCAGGCGCTGCTTGGGCAGGACACGCTCCGGCGCGCCCAAGACGTAGGCGGCATCCTCAAACACCACCGCGCCCCACTTGCGCGCGCTGGTGAAGGGAACCTCGCGCACTTTGCGGCGGGCAGGCAATGGCGCGGCGCGCGTCTCGACGTATTCGCGCACGGCCCCAGCGGTGCGGTTGAGGTGGGCGAGGTTGTCCAAATAGGCCAGCAGCCATGCGTTGATGGTGCGTTCGTCCGCGTCCACCAGCGGGATGACCTGCTGCACGGCCAGCAGGTTCTTGGTGAGCGTGCCGGTCTTGTCAAAGCACAGCACGGTCGCATTGCCGAGCGATTCGACCGCGTTCACGCGCTGGATGAGCGTGCGCTGCAGGCTAATCTTGATCGCCCCGATGGTGAGCGAGAGGATGGCGACCAGCACCAAGCCCTGCGGCACAAGGCTGGTGACGAACACCACCGCGCTGCGCAGCGCCTCCAGCGGGGTGATGGCGTTGACGAACGAGGCGACGAACACCATCGGGATGAGGACGAACATCACCACAACCGTCACCTGCACCACGGTGTCGATGATCTGCTGCGTGGGGGTGCGGACGCGCTTGTACTCCTTCGCCACGATGGCCAGCTTGTTGATGTTGCTGTTCGCGCCGACGCGGGTCGCGCGCATCGTGCCGCTGCCCGCGAGGCAGAACGAGCCGCTGTAGACCTCCATCCCGGGTTCTTTGGCCACCGCGTCCGATTCGCCCGTCAGCAGCGACTCGTCCATCTCGAGCGAGTCCGCTGTGACGACCACGCCATCCACCACGAGCTTATCGCCCGGCTCGATGCGCAGGATGTCGTCGAGGACGACCGCGCGCATGCTGATCGTCTGCCATTGGCCATCGCGCAGCACGTGCACTGTCTGTTCTGACAGGGTGGCGAGCTTGTCAAGCTTGCGCTTGGCGTGGATCTCTTGGATCATGCCCAAGAACGTGTTGGAGACGACGCTGAAACCCGCAAAGAACACCGTTGCATAGTCGCCCATGCTCAGCACGACGAACAGCAGCGTAAACAGCACGATGTTGAAGAGGTTGAAGACGTTCTCAACGACGATTTGGGTGTAGGTGCGTCCGACGCGCACTTGGAAGCTGTTGTCCTCACCGCGCTGTTGGCGCGCCAACGCTTCAGCATGAGTTAGCCCAGCGGCGGGCGTGGTAGTCGTCATCGGGGGGGGCAGCGTCACTTCGGCCATGCGCTCATGCTCCGGGGCGTGGTCTCATTGGGTGGGAGTTCACTGATTGTACCAATACAACACGGCAAATCCTCAAACGATTTGCTCGACTCTCGCGCCGGACGCTAAAGCATCCGGCTGCAGCACGCCCCCTGAAGTTAAACGCCGGACGCTAAAGCATCCGGCTGTCACACGCC
>JBDNCV010000155.1:0-8867 GCA_046719465.1 Anaerolinea sp. | reverse complement strand
CTGTCTGGCCTGTGGCAGGATTTGCAGGATTTGTTGGGATACGACGTGAACATTGTGAGCGAAAACGGGTTGAAAGCGCGTTTTCATCAGATCATTGCCCAAGACATCGTTCCTTTATGAAGCCAACACGCGTATGAAGCCAACACGCGCGTACCTGCTCGATAGCCTCGTCTACTTGGACGACATCCTCACATTCACTGCTGGCATGGAGGAGCCGGATTTTGTCAAAAACCGGCAAACCCAGCTCGCAGTCATCCGCGCGTTTGAAGTCATCGGAGAGATCATCAAGCGGATTCCGCAAGATGTCCTTGAGCAGCAGCAGGGCGTTGATTGGCGTGCGATCAAAGGCTTTCGAGATGTCTTGATCCACCAATACGACAACGTCGATTTAGCGATTGTCTGGGATGCCGTGCGCAGAGTACCACAAGTCAAGCAAGCCGTCTTGGCGCTGCTGGCCGACCTCCCCAGCAGTGACACCAACTTCTCGAGCTGATCGCGCCTGCGCCGAACTCGATAAGGCCTTGCTCATGGAATCAACAAGCCGCCAGCCCGATGATCGCGCTGGCGGCTTGTTTGTGCGGCGGCGCGGCCGCTAGCGCGGGACGTTCACCCCGCGCGAGGTGAAGAACGTGATTTGAGACGAAGAGAGCGTGCCGCCCAGCTCGATGAAGCGGCGCAGGTCGGCCTCAGCGGCGGACGTGTTGCCCAGCGCGACGTGCCCATACGCGCGATCCAGATAGCCGCGCGCGCGCTGCGGGTTCAGCTCGATAGCGCGGTTGTAGTCGGCCATGGCTTGTTCGAACTGGCGCAGGGTTTCGTAGGCGATGCCGCGGTTGCCATAGGCTTGCGCGTAGAGCGGGTCAAGCTCGATGGCGCGCGTGTAGTCAACGATGGCTTCCTCGTAGCGCGACAGATCGGAGAGGGCATTGGCACGGTTGTTGAAGGCAACCGGATCCGTCGGGTCAAGCTCGATGGCGCGGGTGTAATCGACAATGGCAGCCTCGTTGTTGCCCAAGCGGCGGTGAGAGAGGCCGCGGTTGAAGAAGGCGCTGGTGTAGTTGGGGTTGATCTCAATGGCGCGCGTGTAGTCAACGATGGCTACCTCGTACTGGCCCATGTCGTAGTAGGCGAGGCCGCGGTTGTAGAACGCCATGGCGTAGTTCGGGTCGATCTCGATGGCGGTGGTGTAATCAGCGATGGCCAGTTCAAACTCGCCGCGCTCTGCAAAGGCGTTGCCACGGTTGTTGTAGGCGATGGCGTAGCGTGGATCCAGCTCAATCGCGCGGTTGTAATCGGCCATAGCTTGCTCGGGGTTGCCCAGTGCGCTGTGAGCGTTGCCACGGTTCATATAGGCCACGGCGTCGTTGGGGTTGAGTTCGATAGCGCGGGTGTAATCGGCGACGGCACGCTGGTTATCGCCCATGCGCCGATGTGTCAGGCCGCGATTGAAGAAGGCGCTGGCGGAGCGCGGGTTTAACTCCAGCGCGCGGTCAAGGTCAAGCAGCGCAAGGTTGTATTGACCCCTGTCGCTGTAGGCGAGGCCGCGGTTGATCAGCGCGGTGACGTTGTTCGGCTCGAGGCGGAGCGCGGCGCTGTAGTCCTCAATGGCGGCCCCCAACTGGCCGAGATCGTAGTAGAGGTTGCCACGATCGATGTATAGGCGCGCGTCGTTAGGGTTGGCTTCGATGCGCGCGTTCAGGCTTTGTAGGCCGGGTGGGATGGGCGTTGTTTCAGCGCTGATGGTCGCGGTGGGTTGGGGTGGCTCCGGCGTGACCGGCGGCTCTAACGTAGGGAGCAGCGGCAGGCCGGGCGTGGCGGTCGCTGCGCCAGCCGGGGCGCAGGAGTCGATGAGCGTCTGGGTGCTGGTCAAGAGAGCGCTTGCCAGTTCGACGTTGGAAGTGGTCGTGGCTCGTTCCAGCAGCGACTTAGCAGCTGCCAGCGCTGGGCACGATGCCACCAAATCCGCACTGATTAAAGTGTTAGCCGCGTTGATGAAGGCCTGCGCGGTGGCCGGGTTGCCGTCTTGTAAGGCGGTGTCGGCTTGTTGCAGCAATAAACGAATCGGCGTGTAGGCATCTTGCGCCAAGCCCGACACCCCCATGACAAACACTACTAGCAATGCAATTATGCGCAGCCGCATTCTACAGACTCCGTAACTATGGGTTGGCAAAAGAAAACACCTCAAAGCAGTTCTTGATTACCTCCTTTCTAAATTTATGTGACCATGAAATAAAGAATACGTCAACCAACGGGATCACGGGGGAGTGTCTAAAATGGTGACGATGCGCGATCTACCCCTTACCCTCTCTAGCCTGCGGTCATGTTGACCACTTCGACCGTGAGCAGCGACATGGACAACGTGTCGTGATCGATGGATGGCAAGGCCTCATCCCCAACCCCTTCTCCCGTAAGGAGAAGGGGCAAGCCCCCTCACCACGGGAGAGGCGACAGGGGGTGAGGGTGGCTGCCTCAGCCGAACGCTGGCGCATCTGGCGCAAAGTCTGCTTGGAGCAGCCTATCACTGGTGCGGCGTGCTTTGCAGCGGTGCGGAGAAAGACGCTTTACAAAGCTTTAACGACATTTTTCCCAGAATGTGCTTACGCTGTAGGAAAAACGATGCCCATCATTTTGCATTTTGGAGGAGATCGATGCCTGAGTGGAAGCACACCACTGGTGAAATCACCCACTCGGAAGTTGGTTTGCTCGAAGGCGAGACGGTTGAGCGCCCTGTCATCAGATGGACGTATGAAGTGGACGGCAAGCGCTACGAAGGTGAGTCACCCCAAAACGTTGGGATCGCGTGGACGCAGCAAGTGCTTGATAAGTTCCCCGTTGGCCAGCGTGTGACCGTGCGCTACAACCCAAATCGACCGGAACAATCAACAATTGAGGGCCTTCATCGCGCGATCTACGGCCCTGCTGCGGCGATATTCTTGGGGTTGATCATCGTGGCCGGCGTGATCACGTTCATTGTGTGGCTGTTGAACATGTGAGGTCAACAGCCAACACAGCGCGCAAAGCCTCCCGTTACCCCATCATGATCCGTTCTAAGCGCGGCAGGTAAGCCTCATCGCTCAGCGGGTCGTAAGTCGGATGCAGGTGGCGATAGACGAAGTAGGTTGCAAGGTCGGTGTTCTGGCGGGTGGGCGTGTGCTGGGTGTGGCGCAGCAGCAGCGCGGCCTGCGCGACCAAGCCGATGCGGTCGATCAAGCGGCGGGCGTGCGCCTGCTGATAGGCCTCGGAGCCTTGCGCCATCCGCGCCAGCATCAACCCCAGATCACCCACTGCCTGCCCCACGAGGGCGCGCTCCGCGGCCAGCTCTGGCAAGCTCCCATCGTTGAGCCAGCGGCGCAGCTCGGCCATAAACGGCTCATGCAGCTTGAAGCGGGCGATATCGCGCAGCACTTGCAGCGCCAGCACGTTGTGCGTGCCCTCCCAGCTTTCCAACACGACCATATCGCGGTAAAGGCGCGGCAGCACGCTGAAGCTCTCAATCGCGCCGTTGCCGCCCAACACCTCGATCGCGCGGTGCACCATCTCGCTCCCGCGGACGCTCGTCAGGTACTTGTTCACGTTCACCAGCAGGCGGTAGATCGCTTTCTCGTCGTCAGTGGCTTGGCCGGTGTCGATGCGGTCGACGAGGTGGGCGATGTAGAAGCTGCTGGCGGTGGCGGCGTTGGCCTCGCTGTGCAGGTCGGCGATGGCTTCCTGCACCAGCGGGTAGGACGCGATGACGCTGCCGAAGGCGCTGCGGTGGCAGGCGTAGGTGCTGGCCTCGTAAAACGCGCGGCGGATGACACCGGCGCAGGCCACGGCGTTCATCAGGCGCGAGGTGTTCAGCACCAGCTCGACGGCCGTTTTGAAGCCGTGCTCAATCGGCCCGACGGCATAGGCCACCGCCTCGTCGAAGTCGAGTTCCGCGCTGGCCAGCGTGCGCGTGCCCAGCTTGTCCTTCAAGCGGCGGATGAAGAAGCGGTTGGTGCTGCCGTCGTCGAGCTTGCGCGGGACGAGGAACAAGCCCAAGCCCTTAGTGCCGCTGGCGTCGCTGGCGCGGGCCGTCATGAGGAACTGGTCAGCGTTGACGTTGCTGCAAAACCACTTCTCGCCGCTGATGCGCCATGTGCCGTCGGCGGCTTGCGTCGCGCGGACGCTGTTCGCGCCTACGTCGCTGCCGCCCTGCACCTCGGTGAGGAACTGCGCCCCGTGCTGCATCCGGTCATAGTCGCGCTCCAGCAGCGGCGGCAGATACTTGGCCTTGAGCGCCTCATCGCCCACCGTCTGCAGCGCGCGGATCAACCCGCTGGTGCAGGCGAGGCTGCACATGTGCCCAGCCTCCCCGTGCAGCGTGAGCAGGTAGTACAGCCCCATCTGAAATACGGTGCTGCCGGGCTGCGCCTGCTGTGCCATCACCCCCGCCTCCCAGATGATGCGGCCCACCGCGTCGTGGTTGGGGTGGAACTCGATCTGCTCGACGCGCTCGCCGATGCCGGTGTAGCGCTCCAGCTTGGGGTGGTTGCCGATGCGATCCTCTTGGCGCACCAGCGCATCGATCACCTGCGCCGAGTGTGCCCCCAACGCCCGCAGCTCGTCCAGCGCCTGCTCGTAGGCATCGCCCATATAAAATGCCAATGTCTGCTGCAAGAACGGATCTGTCAAATAGTAGTTGGTGGGTTTGCTGGCCTCCCATGCGTGGAGCGCCGCGCGGCCTTCTAGGTGGTTCATCGCGTCTATCCTGTAACTTTTTCTCGATGATACCGCAGAACAGCGGGCGCTGAACACGGTGTGATGGGGGAAGGGGGCACAAGTCCCCTCTCACCCCTTGCCTGCGCGCTATTCCGAGTTAGAATAGCGCTATTCCAAGTTGGAGGAGCCGCCTGTGCAAGTGGATGAGACCCTACTCGGCTTGCTCGCCGCGCAGCCCATGCACGGCTATCAACTGTTAGAGGCGTTCCAAGACCCGCATCAGCTGGGGCGCGTCTGGAAGCTCAGCACGAGCCAGCTTTACAGCGTGCTCAAACGCCTTGAGCGCAGCGGTGACATCAGCGGGGCAGAGCAGCCCAGCGAAATCGGCCCGCCGCGCATCGCCTACACGCTGACGGCACAGGGGCGCGCGCGCGTGCAGGCATGGTTGGACGAACCGTCGCCTTCGGCCAGCATTCGCCGCGTCCGCGTCGAGTTCCTCAGCCGCCTGTGGATCGCCCAGCGCCTGCGCCTGCCCACAGCTCCCATCATCGCCCGCCAGCGCGCCGCCTGCCAGACGGAGTTTGACCGCTTGCAGCAGGAGCGCGCCGCCCCCCACGCGCTGATGGAGCGGCTCACGCTCGACTTGGTGCAGTCCCAGCTTCGCGCGGCGCTCGAGTGGCTCGACCGCTGCGAGGTACAGCTTGTTGCAACATCACACCTAGTTCAAGGAGACACGTTATGACGCTGCTTCGCCGCTGGGCCGCCCTGTTGGCCCTGCTCATCACCGCCTCGCTGCACGCGCAGTCCTCCACGCTCACCGTTCAAGCCGAGCCTGCGCTCGTCCCCGCGCTGGAGGCGCTCATCGCCGCCTATGGCGAGCCGGTCGCGCTGGCGGAGGCAGACGCCGACCTCATCGCCACGACGGATCGCGCGCAGCTGCCCGCATCAGGGATCGCGCCGTACTTCCTGCCAGAGGCCTTCTTCATCCTCAATGACCCCGCCGCCGCCGAGTTTGCCGCCTTCGCCATCTCGCCCGATGGCCAGCAGGCGCTCATCGACGCGGGGCTGCTGCCCGCCACCGTCACCATCACTGACCAGCGCGGCAGCGTCCTTGAGATCGCACAGCCGGTGCGCCGCGTCATCACCCCCTTCAGCCTTGCGACCTACCTCGTCTACGGCGTGGACGCCGAAGATCGGCTGGTGGCGGGTGGCTATCTGGGCGCGCGCACGCCCCTCGGCGCAGAGCGCATGACCGCCATCGACGAGCGCTTCCCCACGCTCAGCGGGTATGTCATGAACCAGCGCGAGATCAACATCGAAGAAGTTGCCAACCTCGCGCCAGATGTGATCTTCACCAGCGCCCGCACCGCATGGCTGGACACGGTGGCAGAGTTGAACATCCCCGTGGTGCTGTTTCAAGGGGAGTCGCCCGCGCTGCTGATTGAGGCGATGCGCCTCACAGGGCAGGTCTTTGGGCCGCACGCGCAGGCCCGCGCTGAAGCGTGGATCGCTTACTATGAGGACGTGATCAACCGTGTGACGGAACAAACCCGCGACTTGACCGAGGCCGAGCGCCCCGCCGTCCTGATGGTCGGTGAGGAGGCGCTGCGCGTCATCAGCGGTGAGATGTACCAAACGGACATCATCGCGGCGGCGGGCGGGCGCTCCGTCAGCGCGGAGCTGACCGGCGCGTGGAACGACGTCAACCTTGAGCAAATCGTCCTCTGGAACCCCGACGTGATTGTGATCGTGCCATATGGGCGCGTCACCCCTCAAGACTTGCTCAACAGCCCAGAGTGGCAGGCGGTCGCAGCCGTTCAGAACGGGCGCGTCTTTAAGATGCCGAGCTGGGTCGCCCCGTGGGATACGCCCGTGCCGGACAGCGTGCTGGGCGTGATCTGGCTGGCGGAGACCTTGTGGCCAGAGCGGGTTGACCTCGACTGCGCCGCCGAGACCGTGCGCTTCTTTGCTGACTTCTACCAGCACGCGATCCCGCTTGCCGAGGCGGCGGCGGTCTGCGGCGCATGAGCAAAGCGGCGGCGCGGCAGCAGTGGCTCTACCGCGGGCTGCTGCTGCTGCCGTTCGGGCTGATCGTGCTGTCGCTCATGATCGGCCTCTACACCATCCCCGTTGAGCACGTGCTGCGGGCGCTGGCCTCGTTGGTCTACCCGCCCGCCGCGGACGGCCTGCCGCCGACCGAGCTAACGCTGGTGCTGCGGATTCGGCTGCCGCGCGTGCTGGCGGCCTGCATGGTGGGCGCGGCGCTGGCGGTGACGGGCGCGGGCTTTCAAGGCGTATTCCGCAACCCCCTCGTGGACGCGAACCTGCTGGGCGTGATGACGGGGGCGGGCTTCGGGGCGGCGCTGGCGCTGCTGCTGGGGCTGCCCAGCGGCCTCGTCCAGCTCATGGCGTTCGGCTTTGGGCTGGTCGCGGTGCTGCTGGCCTACCTCGGCAGCCGCCTCTACGACACCGCGCCGATGATCGTCCTCACGCTGATGGGCATCCTCATCGGCTCGTTCTTTGGCTCGCTCACGTCGTTGTTGAAGTACGTGGCTGACCCGCTGAATACGCTGCCGTCGATCACGTTTTGGCTGCTGGGAGGCCTGACGGGTGTCACGTGGAACAGCCTGCCGCTGCTGGCGCTGGCCACGTTGGCGGGCGGGGTGTTCTTCTTCTTAGTGCGCTGGCGGCTGAACGTGCTCTCGCTGGGCGACGCCGAAGCGATCACGCTGGGGATGAACCCTGACCGGCTCAAGCTGGCGCTGATCGTCTGCGCTACGCTGATGACCGCGGCGGCGGTGGCCGTCAGCGGGGTAATCGGCTGGATCGGCTTGGTCATCCCGCACGCAGCGCGCGTCTTGACTGGCCCCGACCACCAACGATTGATTCCAGTGTCCTTAGCGTTGGGCGCGTCCTTCCTGCTGTTGATCGACAACGTCTCGCGGACGCTGCTGCCGACGGAAGTTCCGCTGGGGGTGCTGACGGGGCTAATCGGTGTGCCGCTGCTGATCGGCCTGCTGCGGCGCAGCGCCCGCGTGTGGTAAGCGTCAGATCGTCACGTTGTAGGTTTCAGGGCGGGTGTCGCGCAGGACAGGCAGGCGCTCGCGGGCTTCTTTGATCGTGTCGAGTTCGATCTCCGCGGTGACGAGCTGCGGCTCTTCCCCTGCTTCGATGACCACCTTGCCCCACGGGTCAACGATCATCGAGTGGCCGCCGTAGACCGTGCCGCCGCTCTCGCCCGCCGCGTTGCAGGCCACAATGAACACCTGATTCTCAATCGCCCGCGCGATGAGCAGCGCGCGCCAATGTTCGATTCGCACCAGCGGCCACTCGGCGCAGAGGATGATGATCTTGCTGTCGTCTTGCAGGGCATAGCGCCGGAACAGCTCTGGAAAGCGCAGGTCGTAGCAGATGGCGAACGACGTCACGCCCCACGGCAGATCAAGCGAGACGGGGCTGCTGCCGGGCTGGAGGTACTTGTCCTCCTCCATCGGCGGGAACAGGTGAATCTTGCGGTAGATGCCCATCATGCGGCCGTTGCTGGCAAAGAAGGGCGTGCTGTTGGCCACTTCGAGGCCGCGCTTCTCCAACAAGCTGCCGGTGATGCAGATGTGGTGCTGCGTCGCCCACGTCGAAAGCTGGGCGAACAGCCCCTTGTTCAGCTCTTGGGCGTGTTCTTTGGCGGTTTCCAGCGCCATGCCGGTTGACCACAGCTCCGGCAGCACCACAATGTGCGACTTGCGCTGGGCGGCCTCCACGATCTGCTTCTCGGCTTGCAGCACGTTCCGCTTGAAGTCTCCGGCGGTCAAGCGCATCTGCGCCAGTGAAATTATCAGTTTGGGCATATTCGACTCCTAACCTCGTGCCAGCGCCACCACCTGCCACCACGCCACGATCTCGTTCACGATGGCGGGGTCGCTCATATACGTTACGTCCATCTCAACCACACCCGCTATTTTACGGACTGCCCACTCGCGGCGCAAATGGCCGAGCGCCGCGCCGCGCTCGGCTGTGTTGTGGTAGCGCGCGCCGAGCGCAAGGTGCAGGCGTTGGAGGATGGCATCCAGCCGTGCCACCAAGCACAGCGTCTCCGCGTTGGCCATCAGCCGCTCACGGCGCTCGGTCGTGGCCAGCGTGCTGCCGTTGATGCGGATGACGGCGCTGCGCATCAGCACCACCGTATC
>JBDNCV010000154.1:0-8933 GCA_046719465.1 Anaerolinea sp. | reverse complement strand
CGTCGGATCGCCCGGGCCTGCGTATGGTAGTCGACCGCTTTCTGATAGTTACCAAGATCGGCATGGATGACCCCCAGATTTCCGAGCACATGCGCTTCGGCGCGCCGATCATCCAGCTCGCGCGCGATTGCCAATTGCTGTTCACAATAGGTAATAGCCTGCGGGTAGCTGCCCAGGTGACGATAGACAAGCCCCAGGTTGCCTAAATCCTGTCCCTCGCCGCGGCGGTCACCGATTTCGCGACGAATGTGGAGCGCTTGCTCATAGTACGCAATGGCCCGAGGATACTCGGCAAGATCATTATAGACAACGCCAAGGTTGCCCAGCGTCGCTCCTTCTGCGAACCGATCGTTCAACCGCCGTGCCGCTGCCAGAAGGGCTTCCAGTTGAGGAATGTGCTCACGGCGCGGGTCATGCCGGAGCGAGCTGATGAAAATCAGGGCATTGACCAGGCGGAGCAAGAGCGTATCGGTGGTGTCGGTGGGGCGTTGCTGCTGCAACCATTGCCATCCGCGATCGATCTGTTCTCGATCCTGATCGAACAGCGCAAGCCCTTCGGGCTGTTTGCCGCTAGAGAAGCGCTCCCCAGCCTGCCGGGCACGTTCCGTATAATGCCGAATGTGCCGCAGCCCAGCCTCCCGTAGCGATGGCATTGCTCACTCCTCCGTCAAGAATGACTTCGCGTGTGCCACAAGGATCGCGTGCATCCAGAAACGATTCCGGCTTGAAGGCTCGAGCAAGCCACGGTTGACCAGGGTGCGGATCGTTGGTCTGGGGTCGTCGACCCCCCAGACGGCTTTCATCGCTTCAGCATCGAAGGTAGCTGGTTTTGGCGCGAAGGCGCCGAGATAGGCGAAGCAATCAAGCGTATGCGCATCCAGCCGATTGGTGCTCAAGGCGAGCAGTGCGGCAACGGTCGGAGTGGTTTCATTCGCGACATCGGCGCGATCAGCAGGAGCTTTCGCCTCTATCAGCGCAGCACCTTTGCGGATATCAGCCAACAACTGCTCCACGCCAAAGCCATAGCTGGACTCGGTGTGGAGCAGCCGGCCAGCCACCTGAATCGCCAGCGGCAGACCTTCCAGATCGTTCACCAGATCGCGGCTAGTCGCCTCATTCTCTGCTACAACGGTGGGTGCTAAGGTACGCAGCAGCGTCAGCGCATCGGACTCACTCAACACGCCCAGGATGTAGACATCATCAGGCGCCGGGGCGATGGTGCGGGCGACCTCTGGCAGGCGGGTGGTGATAAGCAACGCGCAACCGCTACCACCAACATTGAAGGGGACAACGTGCTCAGCCTGCCAGGCGTCATCCACGATCAAGAGATAGCGCTTGTTGCGCAATAGACCACGCAGTAGGTTTGATGCCTCTTCAACAGTGCGCGCCTGATTGAGATCCGAAACACCTAAAGCTCTTCCCCAGGCGGCCAGTTCACCGAAGAGACTCGGCTGTTGGCCGAGCGAGGCCCACAGCACGCCATCGGGGAAGCGCGCGTTGATATCCGGGTCGTGCGCAAGCGCAGCCGCCAGGGTAGTCTTGCCGACACCCGGCCAGCCACGCATTGCAGTCAGCACCTTCAGCGGAGCTGGGCTTTCGCCTTCGGCCGGGATACCGACCCGCTGCTTCAGCGCCTGGAGATCATTGTCGCGCCCGATGATCAGCGCCGGCTTTAGTGGAGCGCTGCCGGGAGCAGGGGGCGGTGGAAGGGTATTGAAATGTACATCACGCCCAGCCTGGATGGTGTCACGACCAGACTGAATAACCTTGTTGTTGTCGCCAGTGATTATTGGGCTATTCGTCGCATCACCGCCGACTCCAGCGGCGCCTGCGCCACTCGTCTCCTGGTTCTGCTCCGGCTGTTCATTGGTCATTGCTTTCTCCGGGGCTATGTCCTTGTGAAGTGAAGAGCATGGTGGGTACTACAACCCGTGCTGCTGGTTCGCTAAGGGTTGTTGCAACCCGGCACGCTCTGCACACAGTTCTGCGAGCATTTCCGCAGCTTCCTGGGCACGCGGATGATGCAACTCCTGGTAGATCGTCACCGAGGCATCAAACGACTCAATGGCCGCGCCCAGATCACTGCTCAGGCACCAAACCGAGCCAATATTTCCTAACGTCTTCGCCATGCCTTCGCGATCGTCCTGCCGCTGTTGCCGTGTGAGCGCCTGTTCGAAGTGCAAGAGCGCCTGTTCCCAATCGCCAATCCCGCGGAAGAGCCCACCCAACCGGGTATGTGTGGAGATCAGACCAGTTTCGTCGCTCGCCGTCACCTGGAGATTGAGCACCGTTTGCCACACCCGGAGCGCCTGCTGAATCTTGCGCTGCGCCGTGTAGGCAGCCGCGATATTGCTGAGGAGTGCAACCTCGCCATCGGCGAGGCCGAGCTGACGACGGATCGTCAAATCTGCTTCCCAATGCGCAATGGCTTCATTCAGCTGCTTGCGCTGCCGAAATGCGGAGCCCATATTGGCGAGAGTTGCAGCTTCACCCAGCCGATCGCCCGTGTTGCGCCGAAGGGTCAGTACCTGTTCCCAAAGGCCAATGGCTTCTTCAATCTGCCCTGACCGGAGATACAGACTTGCCAGATTGTTTAGGACAACGGCCTCGCCACCGTGGTCTTGCAAGGCCCGACATATTTCCGGTGACCGCTGGTACCATGCTACCACTGTATCCCGATCGCCCTGAGCCTGGTAGGTACTTGCGATGCTGTTCACGACATTCGCTTCAGCCTGTTGATCGCCGGTTTCTCGAAACACGCTCAATGCCTGCTCAAACAAGGTCAGCGCCTCGGTCAAACGGCCCTGCTGCTGATAGACGCCGCCTAGATTAGCCGTGGTAGCCGCGATTTCAGCGGCGATCTGCAGCTTCTGGCGTAAGCGCAAGGCATCGCGATAGCATTGGAGCGCTTCTTCAAAATGATCTTGTTTCTCCGCTAGGTAGCCGAGCTCGTGCAGGCACCACGCCTCAAGGTACTCGTTGTGCGCTTGACGCGCTGCAGTGAGGGTGCGGTTCTTCAGGGTGCGCTCATCGTCCCAATAGCCACGCAACGTATAGAATGACGAGAGGGCGCTTGCCCAAGCGTGAAGCAGAGCGAGGTCTTCGAGACCTGACTGTTCCCATGCATGACGCATTTGCGCCGCATCGGCGTCAGCCCTCTGCCAGTCAGCACCTGACTGGCGCGCTACCTTGAGGTAAAACTCGCGGTGGCGTTCAAAGTCCATTTGTCGCCCTACTGACATAGCATTCCGTCACTCCGTCATGTTGCCTGCGTGCTGGAGACTGCCTAGAAATGTTCTGCTCACCTTCACTGCGACTAGCATCTCGCTAGCCGTGGCAGCTCACATTATAGCCAACAAACTCCTCATGTGCCAGAGCAAGCAAAGTGCGCGAGGAGCGTATATAATATATGCATTGCCCGATCTGTTTAGCATATGCAATCAACCGTGAGTCAGCACCATGCCCTTCATCCACGGCCACGCGCTCATCATCGGGATCGGCAGCTACCAGCACGAGCCTGGTCTGAACGTGCCGATCACTGCCGCCGATGCGCAGGCGGTTGCAACGGTTCTGCGCGATCCGCAGTACTGCGGCTACCCTGAGACGCAGGTGACGCAGCTCTCCAACGCAAGCGCGACCCGCGAAGGGATCCTCGCGGCGCTCACTGACCTTGCCGTGCGCACGAAGCCCAACGATACGGTGCTGCTCTTCTACAGCGGCCACGGTGAGTACAGCGCCGACGGCGTTTACCAGCTGACGACCCACGACACCCGGCTGGCGCAGCGCAAGGTCGTAGCCGGCACCGGTATCAGTCAGCCCGAGCTGCTCGACAAGCTACGCGCAATACCTGCCAAACGGCTCATCCTCCTGATCAACGCCTGCCACGCCGGCGAGCTCTCGCCTGTCCTGGGCGACAGCGACCAGCCCTTCACCGGCCAGCCATTGCCGCAGCAGGCAGCTGATGCAGTGCTTGCCACAGGCAGCGGGCGGATCATTATGACCGCCTGTCGTGAGAACCAGGTCTCGTATATCGGCCCTGGCCCGATCACCATCTTCGCCCAGGCCCTGACCGATGGGCTGCGCGGGCAGGGGCTGAGCGGGCGGGCCGGGTATATCAGCGTCTTCGACCTCTACACGCACCTCTACTTCGCCGTCGGTGAAGCGGTTGAAAAACGGGTCCCCGCTGCACTGCGGCAGCGCTATGGCAACACCCAGGAGCCGGAGCTTACGGTGCTCAAGGGCGTTGGTCCATTCGCGATGGCGCTCTATCGTGGCTCAACCACGCTCGGTGACTTCCCGACCGACCATATGCCGCCGGGCGATACCGCGCTGCGCGAGGTGAACCCGGCCCGCAGCCAGTGGGCCTTCCAGCAGTCGATCAGCGGCGCCGAGGCAGTCGGCATCGGTGGATCAGTCAGCAACAGCCCGATCACCACCGGCAGCAACAACACGGTGATTCAGTCGGGGCGCGACACCATCCAGTCCGGCGGCAACGTCACGCAGGCCGGTGGCGATTACGTCGGCGGCGACAAGATCAACGTCGGCGATGTCAGCGGTAGGGGGATCGCCATCGGCCGCAATGCCCAAGCCCATGTGCATCAAGGCGGCGGCGATCACGAAGCGTTCGCCCGTGCGTTTGCTCAGATCTACGCGGCTATCAAGGCACGACCCGAAGACCCGAATGTCGATAAGGACGAATTGACCGATACCGTCAAGAGCATCCAGCAGGAGGCGCAGAAGGGCGAGCAGGCCAACGAGAACAAGCTAACCCGCTGGCTGCGTAACCTCGCCGGCATGGCTGAGGACATCTTCGAGGTCACGGTGGCCGCGCTAACCGGGCCGCAGGCCGCCTTTGCGACCGTGGCGCGCAAGGTAGCGGCGAAGGCAAAGCAGGAGCGGGAGCAGGGGTAGTGCGATGAGCGATGAGTCCCGTATCCATGTTGGGGGAAGTGTATCAGGAACTGGTATTGCCATTAGTCACGGCGCTCAGTCGCACGTGCATTATCACGAGCGGTGGCGTGCCCCGGCTCCGCAGCAGGCACCGCCTCTGCCTGCGTATTTTGTGGCAAGACCCAATGATCTTGAGCCGTTTTGCTCGCCCTGTGTGGCACAGAGCATATCGTTGTAGCATTTACTGGCTTGGAAGGTGTGGGTAAGACGACGCTGGCAAGTGCAGTGGCAAAGGATACCCATGAATTCTTCTCCGATGGAGTGTTATGGGGTGATTTCAAAGGTTCATCCAACGGCATCGGGGCTGTTGTGCGTAGTTTCCTTGTAGCACTGGATCGGGATACCACTCAGATCATGTCGAACGAAGACTTGATCAAGTTGCTGCGGTTGGCCCTCGCTTCTAAACGCATGTTGCTCATTCTCGACAATGTTACAGGCACAGATTTTGAACCATCGAGTCTTCTCTCCCATAGCTCTCCTTCCAAAATCCTGTTGACGACAGCGAATCGCGATTTAGCAGCCGTAGTCGCCAATACTACTGTTGACCTACAGCCTTTGAACGAGGAGGCTGCACGCGTTCTTCTGCTCCGAATCGCTGGAGAAGAATTGCCGGCTCTTTAGGACTTCCCGTGGAAGCCCCTAGATATAGTGGTTGCGCCTAATCCGTACATGCGATATGATCTGCCCGAAACGACCATCGCTGCGTACCGAGGAGCCTGCATGCCGGATCAGCCGTTCATTTCGATACCGCTTGACATTCCGGATGTGCGTGTCCTTCAGACCGAGATCACGCGCACTGGCGAACTCATTCTGACCGTGGAAAGTACGCTCACCAGCACGCGCTGCCGCCGTTGTGGCGCGACCCTGACCGAGCAACACGGCACGGACCGCGCCCGACTGCTGCGCCATTTGCCCATCGTGGGGCGACCCGTCTACCTGCGCATTCGCTCCAAGCGTTTTCGCTGCCCCCATTGTGACGGCTAGCCGACGACGACGCAGCCATTGGACTGGTACGACCCAAACGCGCTGCACACCAAAGCGTACGAACGGCATCTCATCGTTCAGTTGTTCAACAGCACGATCAGCGATGTCGTCACCAAGGAAGATGTCAGTTATGACGCGCTGCTGGGCATCATGGATCACTGGATTGCCACCTGTGTTGATTAGGCTCCTTCACGAGAAGTCCTGAAGAGCCACGATAATTTACCAATTACCGTATCAGTACATGGGTTCTACTTGCTCTTTGCCGAAAACACCTTAGCTATTATTACGGAGGATATATGAGTAAGCAGTCCGACATTGAGGCAAGCCTGCGTGAAAAACTTCCCACAAGTTTACTTGGTTTAGCTGAGCCTTTATCTCAAATATTAGGCGATTTGCATTCAAGGTGCATCTCTGTGAAAGAATCTCAAGAACGCCTGTCCACAAAAATAAAACCATTTCTGGAAGACTTGGATGAGAACATAGAATTTGGCAACTCATCACAGATTGAATTAGATGTTTTCGGTGATAAAATCATTGTAGGAAATATTAGTGATTCGGATAGTATTGCAATAGGTCGAGAAGCCAATGTACAAAAAGCGCAAGGATATAATATTATACAAGTCGCAAAAGGAGGGATCGCTCTTGTAATTCAACTCAACAAAAACGGTGAATTTCATCAAAGATCACCGTTTACTGCTCCTAACATTCCAGATCACTGTATCCACCGATCAAAAGAATATGAAGATATCGTATCGCACTTATTGCAAAGGGAATCCGGCTCTGTTTCGACTCAAACCGCGATTTGCGGCGCCGGAGGATTTGGAAAGACTACGTTAGCAATTGAGGTGTGTCATGACCAACGTATTCGTGAAACATTTGTTGATGGAATATTTTGGGTAGTACTTGGAAATGATCGTCATCGAAATATTCTTCAAAAGGCTTCTGGTCTATATCGTCAACTGACTGGCAAAGATATCGTCTTTGTCGACCTTAATGATGCATCAAATGGAATCCGAGAAGCTTTGGGTGATCGCAAGTGTTTGCTAGTGATTGACGACTTATGGAAGTATGAAGATTTAATCCCGTTTATACATGATAAATCTCGCTGTACTTACTTAATTACGACAAGAAATGTCAATGAACTACCGATTAATGTCCAAAAAGTCACCATTGATAGAATGAAACCGGAAGAATCCGTCGCCTTACTTAGAACGCATTTGCCCCAAGACTCCGAAGCGCATCTATTCGATGATCTTGCCAAAAAGCTCTGCCATTACCCGTTGCTTCTAACCCTCGTAAACAGACAGATTATTCAGAGCATCAGGAACTGGAACTATGATCTTAGTGGCGCGATTAATTTTGTTACACGGAGGCTTGAAGTGCACGGCCTGACGGATTTTGATGATAGAGATCCTGTCGAAAGAAACAGAGCTTTTGAAAGCACAATAAAGGCTAGTTTTGATTTACTAACACAGGAAGAGATTTTGCGGTATAAAGAACTATCTGTTTTCCCTGAGGATATTGACGTGCCGTTTTCAGCTATCTCAAAGCTTTGGTGGACAACGGGAGGGCTAGCGGATATAGATGCGGAGACGTTAATCACAAGACTCGCCTCTTTGTCATTGATCCAGATATTTGATGCGAAGCGAGGTACGATTCGATTGCATGATGTATTCCGTGCCTATATTCAGAAGACGTATCCGGGAAATATATCGGATCTACATGAGATATTCTTGCAGTCATATGTAACGGCTATAATGCGCAACGAAAGCAAAGAAGATCAAATTGACTGGTCGTTACTGCCGAGTAATGAGGTATACATTTGGCTTTTCCTGTCTTACCATCTAATCAACGCTGGAAAAAGATCTCGCCTCCGGTCTTTGCTATTTGACTATTCTTGGGTGTATAGAAAACTAATAAACACTACAACAGATGCGCTCATCGCTGATTATGATTTATTTGAAGATGATGCGCCATGTATTCAGGTAAGAAAAGCCATTCGCCTATCAAATCATGTCTTGGTTCAAGACAAAGATCTACTTTACGGTCAGCTAATAGGAAGACTTAGACACATCAAATTCCCAGAAGTTGAGTCTCTAATACGTCAAGCTGAGTCTTTTCACACCTTTCCAGTATTAATTCCTGCTACGTCTAGCCTAAACCCTCCAAATACGCCGCTAGAGTTGACTATTAATGCACACAGCAAGTATATCGTCGCGGTTTCGGCAGCAAACGACGGAAATTACCTCGCCACAGCATCAACAGATCAGACGGTTAAGTTGTGGGATCGAAGAGGCGGCATAGAGATTCATAAATTTACCGGACATAGATCGGCAGTAAACACTGTGACCTTTACCAAAGATGGCAGATGGCTTCTGTCTGGCGGGGGCGATGACTTGATAAGAATATGGGATGTCAGTAGTCGAGAGGAGATCTTTTCGCTTCGCGGGCACCGCGATAGCATTTTGAGCCTTGCAGTCGATCCTAACGGACGGTATGTTGTCTCGGGATCACGCGACTCTACAGTGCGGATATGGGACTTACAGGAGCGGCGTGAATTAAACGCTTTGTATGGTCATGCTGGATGGGTGCGCGCGGTTGCTATATCCGATGATGGTAGTTGCTTCATCACAGCATCGGGGGATTACACGTTGAAGCTTTGGAACCTTCCTGAGGGCAATGAATTACAGACCTTCTCAGGACATACAGGTATCGTTACATGTGTAGCGTTTCTAGATGATAACAAGCATATAGTTTCCGGATCCTACGATCACACGGTTAAGGTATGGGAACTGAATAGCGGCGTACCGATTCTTGAAATGACAGGGCACAGAGGCAAAGTTCGATGCGTGGCTTCTATTCCCAATAGAGGCTACATTGTCTCTGGTGGAAACGATCTGACCCTAAGAATATGGGAAAGTACTACAGGGGTCGAAGTAGCGGTATTGAGGGGACACGCAGGATATGTAAGAGGAGTCTGCGTACTCCCTGGTTCGCAG
>JBDNCV010000153.1:0-8966 GCA_046719465.1 Anaerolinea sp. | reverse complement strand
CTTCGACTTCTCGAACGGGCGACGCATGCGTCGCCCCTACTTTCCCCTGACCTCGGTGTTTCTAGGGCGCAGCGGGCTTCTCGGCAGCGGCTACGAGGCGCTCGAGCAGTGCCTTTTGTTCCTTTTGCAGCTCCAACATGGGGTCAGGGGGCGGCGGGGCAGCAGGCGCTTCTTCTCGTTTGGGCTGCGCCATTAAGCGGTTGACCGCGCGCACGATCAAGAACACGACGAACGCCACAATCAAGAAGTTGATCACCGCGTTGATGAACGAGCCAATGGCAAAGACGGCGATGCCGCGCTCTCGAGCTGCGGCCAGCGTCTGCGGCACGTCCTCCGGCCACGCTTGCAGCGGGATGAACACGTTGGAGAAGTCGATCCCGGCGGTGAACAGGCTGATGATCGGCATGATCAGATCGTTGACGACCGAGTTCACGATGGACGTGAACGATGCGCCGATGATGATGCCCACCGCCAGTTCGATGACGTTGCCGCGCATGATGAAAGTGCGAAACTCGTTCAACATACCGACCTCTTTGAGGGATGTTGTAAATACGATACCCTAAGCATATCGTAAGCATTCTGTTTGCGCCCATCACCGGCGAATGGAGTTTGTATGCAGCTCGGCACACTCGTCCAGAAACTCCGTGCGGAAGCCGTCAGCTTGGCCATGCTGAGCGTCGGCGCGGTTATTAACGCCGCTTCGGTTGTGATCTTCCTCACCCCGTTCAACATCGCCCCCAGCGGCGTCAGCGGCTTGGCGGTGATCTTGAACACGCTCATCGGCACGCCCATCGGCATCATGACGCTGCTGATGAACGTGCCCATTCAGTATCTGGCGTACCGCACGCTGCCCGGCGGCCTGCGAACGATCATTCGCACGGTGTTCACCGTCTTTGTCTACAGCAGCTCGCTAGACATCTTGGGGCAGTTCATCACGCCCGGGATTGCCGGGGACGACCGCATGTTGAACGCGATCTTCGGGGGTGTCGTGGGCGGCCTGAGCATCGGTGTGATCATCCGAGCGGGCGGCACGCTCGGCGGGACGAGCACACTCGCGCTGCTGCTCCAGCGGCGGCTCGGCACACCGATGAGCACCACCTACCTCTACACTGATATTGCGGTGGTGTTTTTGGCGGGCTTGGTCTACGGGTGGGAGGGCGCGCTCTACGCGCTCATTGTGATCTTCATCGCTGGCCTTGCGACAGATTATCTGCTGGAAGGGCCATCGGTCATTCGCACCGCGGTGATCATCACAAACCACGCGGACGAAGTAAGCCAAGCGATCTTGCAGCAGCTTGGGCGCGGCGTCACCGGCTGGCAGGCTACCGGCATGTACACCCGCCAGCCGCGCAGCGTGCTCTACGTAACGGTCGCACGCACTCAAGTAGATGACCTCCGCCGGATTGTCGTGGCGATTGATCCGGCGGCTTTTATCGTCATCGGGCAGGGGCACACGGCCTACGGCGAGGGTTTCCGCCCGGCGCGGCGCTAGGCTTCGTCGTTCGAGGCGAGGCTGGCCTCGTGGCGCTCGTGCCACGCGTGGATGAACGCCAGCGCTTCCTCTGGCGAGCGGACAATGGCTTTGCGCGGGTTCTCCGGCACGATCTGCATCGGCCCGCGCAGGATTTCCTCTTGATAGGGGTCTTTGACGATCATCGCCACGGGGAATTGGTGAACGTCGCTGCGCAGGTTGCGGCGGCGGCTCTTCTTGCGCGCCTCCAATAGGTTGTCCTGCATGAACTCGGTCACGAGGCGAAAGTCGAACACTTCGCCATAGGGCACGCCCACGGTCTCATTGACCACCGCCAGCCAATCATAGGCGATGGTGCTGGCCGCAGCGTCAAGCCGCCCGCGATAGGTGATGTAGGCGATGCTCGTGGCGTCGTCGTAGTGGCAGGTTACGTTGACATGCTCCAGCGGTGCGATTAACGACATAACAGCGCTTACTCCCGTTAATTTACGGTTCTAGTGACAGTATAGCATGATTTTTCGCGCGCCTGTTGAGACCCCTCGCGGGCGACGTATGCGTCGCCCCGACTGCCCCTTTTCACTCGGTGCAGGCAGGCCTCACCGCTGAGGCAGAAATGCGCTATCATGAGAGACATAAGCATGATGAGCAACAAGTAGAAGGACATCCCCCGATGCGGAATATCCTGCGCATGATCGTTCGGCTGATGATGACGCAAGCGCTGTTTCGGCTGCTTCGGCGTATTGGACGGCGCTGGCGCTGAAGCATCCAGCCCTATGAAGGCCTTTGTGTTGTGCTGTGTGTTGGCGCTGGCGGCCTGCCGCCCGTCAACTGCACCGTTTCCGCGTGCGACGCCTGTCGGCTCTGCGGCTGATCTGCCGGTGGCAATTGCCGCGCCGACACAGCCGCCCATCCTGCCCACGCCCGTCTCGACTGAGGTGATCGCCGTGGCAGACGCGGAGTATCTGCTGCTGTCGAACATCTACGAGCGCAGCGCCCCCAGCGTCGTCAGCGTGGAGGTGCGCACCGCCACCGGCGACTTAACGCGCGGCAGCGGCTTCGTGCTTGACCGTGCAGGCCACATCGTCACCAACGCGCACGTGGTGGCCAACGCGCGCGAGGTGCGCGTCGTGTTCCATGAGGGCGACACCGACGAAGCGCGCTTAATCGGCGTTGATCCCTTCAGCGACCTAGCGGTGATTAAAGTGCCGTCCGATGGGCTGCGGCTGCGCCCGCTGCCGATTGGCGACAGCGCCACGATCCGCGTGGGGCAGCGCGCCATCGCCATCGGCAACCCCTTCGGCCTCAACGCCAGCATGAGCGTAGGGATCATCAGCGGCGTGGGGCGGACGTTGTTCTCAGCGGCATTGATCGAACGCACCGCGCTGGCCGGTTATCAGAACCCATCGATCATCCAATTCGACGCGCCGATCAACCCGGGCAGCAGCGGCGGCCCCCTGCTGAACAGCGAGGGGCTGGTGGTGGGCGTCACCACGGCCATCCGCACAGACAGCGGCGTCTTCGCTGGGGTGGGGTTTGCCGTCCCCAGCCAGACGCTCAAGCGCGTCGTCCCGCAGTTGATTCAAACTGGGCGCGCTGAATACCCGTGGTTAGGTTTGTCCGTCTCGCCCGAGGAGAACGGCTACAGCGTGACAGCGCTGGCGGAGACGCTCAACCTGCCGGTGCGGCAGGGGGTGCTGGTGCGCGGGGTGACGGTCGGCTCACCGGCGGAGGTGGCTGGGCTGCGCGGCGGGACGGCCGTCGTCGAGGTGCGCGGGCAGGCGGTGTGTGTGGGCGGTGATATTATCGTTGCGGTCAACGGGCAGCCCATCGCCAGCATGAACGACCTCAGCGCCTACTTGATCGAGAATACCCGCGTCGGCGACACGGTGACGCTGCGCGTGGTGCGCCATCAGCAAGTCTTTGATGTGCCGGTGCGCTTGACGGCGCGCCCTGCGACGGCAGGCCCCGTCCGCGATTGCGCGGGCTGAGGGTATAATGACTGCATAGATCCCACGTTGGAGCATGAAAGATGATGATGAAAACGCTGGCGAAGGCCGCCTCGCCCGTCCTAAACAGCCCGCTGGTGCTGCGGCTGCGGCGCAACCACGGCCTAGAACACGGCACAATCCACATGTTGAACCGGCAGCGCTTCGTCCTGTCAGGGATCAGCACGCTCAGCGGCTTTGTGTTGGTGGGCGACGTGCCGACGGAGAAGGTGAGCAAAGCCGCCGAGGAGGCGCTGCGGCGCTTCGGGCGAGGGGAGGCGGGGCTGGCCGTCCACCCCAACTGCGGGACTAACCTCGTCGTGACAGCCGCGCTCATGGCGAGCATCGGCGCGGTGGGCTTCGTCGGCGCGTCGCCGCGCCAAGCATGGGAGCGCTTCTCGCTGGTGCTGCTGGCGATGCTGTTCGCAGCCATGTTCTCGCTGCCGATGGGGCTGTCTGTTCAGCGCCACTTCACCACCACCGGCGACATGGGCGACCTTGAGCTGCTGGGGGTGCAGCGGCGCGAGCTGCGCGTGCGCGGGCGGAAGATCGTGCTGCATCAGGTGAAGACGCTGTAGCCATGAGCAAAACAGCCCCACGCGCCTATGTCTTTCACGGGGAGGATGAGCTGGGTCGGGAGGAAGCCGTCCAAAAGCTGCTCGACGCGATGGGCAGCGGCCCTGAAGCCGAGATGAACACAACCCGCTTCGACGAGAACGCGGATGTGCCCGCCGTCATCAACGCAGCGCGCTCCATGCCGTTCCTGAGCGACCGGCGGCTGGTGATCGTCACGGGGCTGCTGGCGCACTTGGGGCGCAAGGGCGGCGGCGAAACTGCCAAGAAAGCCCTCGAACGCCTCGTGAGCGAGATTCCGCAGCTGCCGGAGTACAGCCGTCTTGCGTTTGTAGAGCGCGCCAGCCTCAAGCCCGATCACAAGGTGCTGCAAGCCGTGGCGAACAGCGGCGGCTTCGTCCGCGCCTATCCGCTCCCCACTGACGCGACCGAGTGGATCCTCAAGCGCGCCAAAGCTGCCTACGCCCTTGAGATCGACGCGCGCGCCGCCAGCGCGCTCGCCAGCGTCACCGGCAACGACCTACGCCGCGCCGACAACGAGCTGTACAAGCTGTGGTGCTACACCAACGGCGAGCGCCCCGTCACTGAGGCGGATATCGCGCTGCTCACGCCCTACGTGCCCGAGGCCAACATCTTCGACATGGTGGACGCGCTGGCCACGCAAAACGGCAAGCTGGCCATGCGCTTGATCCACACCGCCATCGATCAAGACCCGCGCGAGGACGGTTTCGGCATCTTCGGCATGATTGTGCGCCAATTTCGTGCGCTGCTGCTGGCGCGCGAACACCTCAGCAGCGGGGGGAGCCGACGCGATCTGCCTAACCTGCTCAAGATGCACCCCTACGCCGCCGAGAAGGCCGAGAAGCAGTCGCGCGCCTTCACACTCGAGCAGCTTGAGGCCATCTATCGCCGTTTGCAAGCCTACGATGAGGACATGAAAACCGGCAAGATCACGCCGCTGCTGGCGCTCGACCTGCTCGTCGCGTCGCTGTCGAAGTGAGTTGAAGGAACGAGAACCGACGGGCGACGCATGCGTCGCCCAACGTTGAAAGTGGGAAGCAGCACGTCGGGGTGAGGCCTCGGTTTGCCGCGTTAGAAGAACCCGCGCCGACCGAAGCGCTCCTCTTTCCACGGGTCGCCGTCGTTGTGATAGCCGCCTTGCTCCCAGAAGCCGGGCTTATCCACCGCGCTGAACTCAAGGCCGCGCAGGAACTTGGCGCTCTTCCAGAAGTAGCGCTTGGGGACGAGTGTCCGCAGGGGCGCGCCGTGATCCGGCGTGAGCGGCTCGCCTGCGTATTTGTAGGCCAGCAGCACGTCGTCCTCCATCATGGCCTCAATCGGCAGGTTGGTCGTGTAGCCGTGATCGCAGTGGGCGATGACGAACTTGGCGCTGGGCTTGAGGCCGAACAGCTTGACGAATTCCTTGAAGGGCACGCCCTCCCACACGGTGTCAAACTTGCTCCAGCGCGTCACGCAGTGGATGTCGGCGGTGACGGTCTTGGTCGGCAGTTTGAGGAACTCCTCCCACGTCCAGCGCATCTCGCGCTCAACTTCGCCCCATACGCGCAAGTCCCACGTGGCGGGGTCAAACGGCGGATTCGGGCCATACGTCAGCACGGGGAAACCGGTCGTCAGCGATTGCCCGGGGGGCAGCCGATTGGTCTTACGCATCTCGGTTTCTTGCTTGCGGCGGCTTAACAGGTCGTCAAATAAGCTCATGGTGTGTTCCCTATCACTCAGACTAACGTGATGATAGCGCAGACGCTTGAGAATCAGATGAGGCCGAGCCATCGCACAGCCGGTTGAAGGCGCGCTCATAGCCTTCACGCATGGCGGCTGTGCTGAAGCGCTCTTGCACGTGGCGGCGGGCGGCCTGCCCCATCTGCGCGCGCAGGGCAGGATCGCGCAGCAGCAGCAGGGTGTAGAGCGCCAGCGTCGTCACATCGCGCGGCGGGACGAGGTAGCCGGTCTCGCCATCCATCAAGGTTTCAGATGGGCCGCCGACGTTGGTGCTGACGACTGGCACGCCGCAGGCCATGGCCTCGAGAATGGCCCTGCCATAGCTTTCAAAATCGCTCGCGCAGATCACGACGTCCGCCGCTTGATAGACGACCTCCACGTCGTCGCGGAAGCCGATGTAGTGCAGGCGGTGGCGCAAGATTGCATCTGACGAGGCGGCTTGAAGTATGTCATCGCGCAGTTTCGCGTCGGCTGCCACGCCAAACACGTCTTCGCCGGCGACGATAAAGCGCGCCTCAGGGATTTGCAGTGCCACCTGTCGCGCCACATCTTGGAACACGTCATGACCCTTGACGCTCTGAAAGCGCGCCACCATCGCCACGACCGGCGCATCCGGCGCGATGTTGAGCGCAGCACGCAGCGCCGCCCCTGCCCCTGCTGCGGGCTGGAAGCGCTCCGTGTCGATCCCGCTGTAAATCACAGGAATCTGCTCCGGCGGCATAAAGGGGGGCTTGCCGAGAAAACCCGCGCGAATGCTGTAGGAGCGCGCCACCGCGGGCAGCTCGCGGAAGAAAGCGCGCTGCCACGGCCACGGGCGAAACCACCACCCCCACACCACCCACATGAGGGGCACACCCACGCGCCGCGCCGCCCCCGCCATGAAGGGCAGGCTGTGATAATCGGCGTGGATGAGGTCGATCTGCTGCTCGCGCAGCAGGCGCGCGATCCGACCGACGACAGGGAAGCGCGCCCACACAGCAGGGTGAAACAGCGTCGTCGCGCCGCGGAACGGCACAATGTGCAGCGGCAAGCCCAGCGCCTCCCAGCGCGCGCCCAGCTTGTCACGGCGCGGGAGCATCAAATGCAGCGCATAGCGATCCGGCGGGAGAGCTTGCGCCAACGTCAGCAGGTCGGTCTCACCCCCGCCGAGGCCGCTGTACCATGAGGAAAAGAGGATACGTTTCATGCCGCTATCATAGCGCAGCGCACGCCTCACCGAGTAGGGCACAGCCGCGCCCACAGGCGATAGATCAACGGGCGGCTACGGCACGTTAGCGCCGCGCGCCGCGCTGAACAGTTGATACCACTCCTCACGGCTGAGCGTCACGCGGTCGGCTTGGCAGCTCAGCACAAGGCGCTCAGGGTTGAGCGTGCCGAGGATGGGCTGAATCTTGGCAGGGTGGCGCAGCAGCCACGCCAGCGCGATGGCCTCTTGGCTGGTCTGATACTTGGCGGCGAGGCGCTCAATCACGGCAGAGGCGGCCTTGACTGTCTCAGGCGCGTCGTGCGGCGGGTTGAACAAACGCCCGCCCGCCACCGGCGACCACGCTTGAATCATGATGTCGTGCAGGCGGCAGTAATCCAGCAAGCCCTCCGAATGGCCGTAGGGCTGGTGTGGGATGTTGACGACCACGCCATCGTTGATCATGTAGTGGTGCAGCAGGTTCAGCTCCAACTGGTTGACGACGAGCGGCTGACGCACGTACTTCTTGAGCAGCTCGATCTGCATCGGCGAGTGGTTGCTCACGCCGAAGTAGCGCACCTTGCCCGCGGCGTGCAGCTCGTCGAACAGCCGCGCGACCTCCTCCGGCTCGATCAGCGGGTCGGGGCGGTGCAGCAGCAGCAGCTCTACATGGTCGGTGTTCAACCGTTTGAGCGATTCATGAAAGGTGGCGTTCAGATGCTCATAGCTGAAGTCATAGCGCCCGGGCAGGTGGGGTTGATCGGGGTCAGTCAGGCGGATGCCGATCTTCTGCTGGAGGATGACGCGCTGGCGCAGCGCCGGGTCACGCGCGATCAGCTCACCGATGAGCGTGTCCGACTTGCCGCGGGTGTAGATATCGGCCAAGTCGATGAAGTTGATGCCCTGCTCAACGGCGGTGTAAATGAGGCGTGCGGCGCGCTCGCGCACGTCATCGGTCGGCGGGTTTTTATCCCATGAGCCGCCCAAGTGCCACGTGCCATAAGCCAAGCGTGAGACCTCTAAATCCGTCTGTGGGATGCGGTACGTTTGCATGGTGAATCGCCTTGTATTAAGTATCTCTTGGCGCTGATTGTGCCACAGCGGCGCGCACACGGGTAGGGATGCAGCCGACCCGCCAGATGCGGCAGGCCGCGTCCCTATTTGTCTGGCGTGTAGAAGGCGCGTTCGGCCTCGCGCAGGCGGTGGATGCGCGCTTTGTAGTCCGGCAGATAGGCCGCCACCATCTGCCAGAAGGCTTTGCTGTGGTTGAGTTCGATCAAGTGCGCCAGCTCATGACACACCACATACTCCACCAGCGGGCGCTCCAGCCAGCGCAGCCGCAGGTTAAGCGTGACCGTGCCGAGCGCGCTGCACGACCCCCATTTGCGGTGCATCTCGCGCAGCACGACGCGCTGCGGCTGCACGTTCATCCGCTGCTGATACTCTGCGACCAATGCCAGAATCTCGGCCTCGCTAAGCTGGTGCGGCGGCTCTGGCAGGGCGAGCGCCCGCGCTTTGGGCAGGTTCTTCTTCATGAAGTGGAGGACGCACTTATCCGTCTCTTGATACCGGCTGGGGATGTAGACCTCAATCGCCCCCGGGACGACGCGCATCATCATAGCGCGGCGGTGCTGGCGGATGATGCGAACGGGCACGTCGGGCATAGGCTCAGGCTCCATCGGGGTTGGGGGTTGGCTCGTCAGGGGGCAGCTCCAGCTCCGGCGTGGGGGTGGCCTGCTGGAGGCCCAAGCGCGGGATGCTCACGCCGCAGTTGTTGAGCAAGAAGTCGTAGGCGTCGATCAAGTCCGCGGGCGTGTTCTCGGTGATGAGTTCTGCGCCGCGCCGCAGGAACTCGCTGGCGCGGGCGCAGTTGCCCTGCTCGTAGTACATGTTGGCCGCCCACCACCAATGGCGCGGGTTGGGTGAGTTGAGTCGGGTCGCTTCCTCCAGCGATTGCAGCGCGGCGGCGTTCTGGTTGACGCTGCGCTGCGCCCGCCCCAGCAGGTAAAAACAG
>JBDNCV010000152.1:0-9228 GCA_046719465.1 Anaerolinea sp. | reverse complement strand
AGTAAACAAGGTCAAACTGGCGCAGCAGCCCCAATGTGATCTGCACCGCGCGTTTATCGCGTGCGCCATAGATCACCTCAAGCTGGGTGATGCTGGTGATGGACAGATCATTCATCACGGTGGCGAGCCATGCCTGAGCTGGGATATGGCCGCGGATTAGATCGATGATGACGTTGGAGTCGACGAGTGCGATCATTCCATCCCCTTCTGCTGACGACGTTTGGCACGCTGCTCCTCAAGCCATGTCACCCCATCTGTGGTGACGTGTGACCATGCCTCGAAAATCTCTGGATTGGCATGCATCCACGCGACTACCTCGGGGCCGCTTTTGGGGTCGGGCTGCATCAACTGCTGAAGCTCAGTCCATTCTTCGGGCGTCCAATCGGTCTCGGGGTTAAAGGGGCGCTCAACCTGCACGATGACCTCGCCATCGGGGAAGTCGGGCAGGTCAAGCTCCGCTTTGCCATTGCGCACCACCACTTTGAGTTCACGGGTTAGTTTGTTCATCGCACCCTCCATCGTCGCTCAGCTCAAGTATACGCTACTCTGACTGATTCAGACGCTTCAAGCGCGCTGCATCCTCGGCGAGCATCCGTTCAATTGCGCGTGTTTCGAGCGCATCCACGTAAACAACGACCGCCTCCTTCATGTACTCACCGAGCTGCTCATAAAGGGCGGCGAAGTTGGCGATGAAGTCTGGGTGCGTGGTGTACAGCTCTGGCAGGCCGCGTAAAATGTCGAGCGAAGGCTCATAGAAGTGGCGGATATGCTGATGCCAGCGCGCCATGAGCGCCTGCGCCTCGGCGGATGCAGGGGGAACCTCACGCTCAATGGCGGCGGCAATCTCAGCGTAGAGCGTGCTGCCCTCATCTAGGATGCGCTGACGCTCCTCGGCGCTGTAGCTGCCCCAGTTCTGCTGCGACTCGCGCACGATTTCAGGATCGTAGCTCAGGCGGATTTCGCGCTCATACTCGGCCTGCTGCTCGGCGCTGAAGCCGCGGAACAGCCGTTGGGGGTTCACAGGTTGCTTCTTCTTGACTTGTTCAAGGGTGTAAGCCACGGTTTGAATGAGTTCATGCAGGCGGCCAAGCTGGGCTTCAAGCTTGGCGCAATGCTGCTCTAACGCGTGGCGTAGGTCAAAGGCTGGGTCATCCAACAGGCGGCGGATCTGCTCTAACTCCATCCCCAACTCTCGATAGAGCAGCACCTGCTGCAAGCGCAAGACAGCGGCTTCGTCGTAATAGCGGTAGCGGTTGCTGCCGATGTGCGTGGGCTTGAGCAGGCCGATTTCATCATAGTGGTGCAGCGTGCGCACGCTGACCCCGGCTAGGTTTGCCAGTTGTTTTACGGTGTACATGGTTTATTTTGCCCTCATCGCTTGACGAGAGCATACACCCTCACGTTGCGTGAGGGTCAAGGGGTGTTACTCACCAAAGTGGTTGCGCGTGGCAATCCGCAGGGAGCGCTCGTGCGGGGCGAACACCACGATGAGGTCACCGGGCTGGAGCGTGATATGGTGAGGGGGTTGAATCCTGTTTCGATCGTCGCGCACGTGCAGCACAATGTCGCAGTGCTCGGTGGTCTGCACTTCGCCGATGGTGCGGTCGCGCAGGAACGATTTCTCACTGACGATGAGTTTGATCGTGCTGTACTTCTCCGTGCCTACTTGGATCGACTGCGTGATCTCCACGCCGAGCGCCAGCCCCGCGAACACCGGCGCGCTCAACTCGCTGGAGCTGATGATGGCATCCACGCCGAGGAACTGGCGCATTTGCGCGCCGAGGTTTTCATCCCACACACGGGCGATGATGCGCACTTTAGGGTTGATTTGGCGCACCTTCATCACCGTCTCAAGGTTGGTGTGGTCGTCGCCGGTGCAGGCGATGAACGTCTCAGCATAGCGCAGGCCAGCCTTTTCGAGCGTCAGCGTGTCGCGCCCGTCGAGCATGATCTGGGGCACGCCCAGCTCTTGCAGCACGAAGTCCTTCTCTTTTTCGCTCTGTTTGTCGATCACGACGACATCCACGCCCATCTCGGCAAGGGTGCGGATCACCCGCAGCCCCACATGCCCCGCGCCGAACACAATCACGTGATTTCGATAGGTGCTCACAAGCGCTTCCCTCCATGCGTCACGTCGTCCATTGCGATCAAAAAACAAGCGGACAAAATCGGCAACGCCATTGCCCACGATGAACAGAAACACCAACGGCAGCGCGTACCAGAAGATGATGAGATACCACTCCGAAGGCGCGTCGTAGGGCGGTTCGACGATCATCAGCTGCAGCATGATGTAGGGCCGGTCGATCCATGCCAGCTCTTCACGCCCAGAAAATTCGTGCAGTTCGCCGTAAACATGCCCGACGATGAACAGCACGAACAAGAACGCGGTGATGCTCGTGCGGAACTCGCGCCAGAGGGCGCTCGTATCCCGCCACAGCGCCTTAAAGAAGCGCAAAACGCGGCTGCGACGGCGGCGGAAGGTGACGAGGTGGGTCAGCGGCATAGGCTCAGTAAGGCGCAACAGCCAGCGCGCCAAGCAGCGGCTGCATGTGCTTGAGGTTGTGCGTGTAAAGCGGCACGTTCAAGCGCTGGGCCGCCGCAGCGATTCGGCAGTCCTCGAAGTGAACACCGTACGATAATCGCAGTCGACGATGCTGCTCGGCGGCCCACTCTTGGTCAGGTTGGGTCAAGTAAACGATCTCGAACCGGCTTAGCACAGCTAGGGTACGGGCAAGCCATTCCGTGTTAGCCGCGCCATCCACCGCTTCCATGTGAGCCACCAGTGGAATGCCATGGGTGGGTTGATGCTCTAACCAGTTCAAGGCAGGCGGGTGATTTCGAATCAGGTCAACGATGATATTGGTGTCGACGATCCCTATCATCAGTGCAGTTCTCGCCTGCGTCGCTGCTCTCGCTGGCGAGCGATCCACGCGACAGCGTCATCGCCAATGTCAGCGTACATATCTGGCGCTGGCGGGTTAGATCGCAGCCAGTTCACTAGATCGGCGTTTGAGTGAAACGTTAGGATGGAAACGCTCTGGGGAGCATCACTTTCGACCAAGCCGCTGCTGCTTGGCTGCACCACTTCAACGAGGACGTTGACTTCTTGATTGTTGAACTCGTTCGGCAGGTCAACAATCAACGTTCCATCTTTGACCTTCACCGTCGTGCGATACACTGTCATATCGGGGCCTCACATGATACAGACGCCCTGATTATACCTTAAACGCGCTGGCAGGATGCACGCGCCGCGCTCATCCTGCCAGCAAAAGCCCTTCGATTGGGGTATTAGCGTTTAATCGCCTGCTTCAGGCAGGGCAGGGCGGCAGCACAACACGAGCTGCTTGGCCGCGCGCACCTCATCAAGGCGGCGCACCGGCGCGTTGACCGGCGCGTTGAGCAGCAGCTCCGGCGTTTCAACCGCCTCGCGCGCGATCTTCTTCATCACCTCGATGAACTCGTCGAGCGTCTCTTTGGCTTCGGTCTCGGTCGGCTCGATCAGCAGCGCCTGCGGCACGATGAGCGGGAAGTAGTTGGTCGGCGGGTGGATGCCGTAGTCGATGAGGCGCTTGCTGATGTCCAGCGCGTGGATGTCGGGGGCGTTATCAAGGCGCGCTTCGATCACGAACTCGTGGCCGCAGTAACGCGGGTAGGGGATCTTGTAGGTGTCCATCAGGCGGGCGCGGAGGTAGTTGGCGTTGAGCACGGCGTGACGGCTCACGTCGCGCAGGCCTGCCGCCCCATAAGCGCGAATGTAGGCATAGGCGCGGACGTGCATCCCAAAGTTGCCGTGGAAGGCTTTCATCCGCCCGATGCTCTGCTCGGGCATCACCAGCCCGTAAAGCGGCGGCTCATCCCCTTCAGCGGGTTCAACGATCTCCACAATTGGGCCGGGCAAGAAGGGCTTGAGCTTGGCGTTCACGCCGACGGGGCCGCTGCCCGGGCCGCCGCCGCCGTGGGGCGTGCTGAAGGTCTTGTGCAGGTTGTAGTGCAGCACGTCGAAACCCAACTCGCCGGGCTTGACCACGCCCATGAGCGCGTTCATGTTGGCCCCGTCCATGTACATCAAGCCGCCTGCCTTGTGCACAAGGTCGACGATTTCAAGGATGTTGTGCTCGAACAGCCCCAGCGTGTTGGGGACGGTGATCATCATGCCGGCGATCTCGTTGGCGCGTTCGCTGCACACCTTGCGCAGGGCTTCAAGGTCAACGCCGCCTTCCGCATCCGCGGGCAGCTCGATCACCTCAAACCCGGCCATCGTGACGGTGGCGGGGTTGGTGCCGTGGGCGCTGTCTGGGACGAGGATCTTGGTGCGCTGGGTGTCGCCGCGGCTGACGTGGTACTTGCGGATCATGAGGATGCCTGCAAACTCGCCGTGTGCGCCCGCCGCAGGGGCCAAGCTCGTCGCCTCCATCCCGACGATCTCAGCCAGCCACTGCTGAAGCTCGTACATGAGCGCGAGTGCGCCTTGTGTGCCGTCGCCGTCGGTCAAGGGGTGCAGCTGCGCAAAGCCGGGCAGCCGCGCCATATCCTCGTTGAGCTTGGGGTTGTACTTCATCGTGCATGAGCCGAGGGGGTAGAAGCCCTTGTCGATGGCGTAGTTCAAGCTGCTGAGCTTCATGAAGTGCCGCACGACTTGCAGCTCGCTGAGTTCCGGCAGGCGCAGGTCATCGCGCAGCAGGTCAGCGGGCAAGTCCTCAGTCGGCACATCGCAGGCGGGCAGGTTGGCCCCCGTGCGCCCGGGCACGCTCAGGTCGTAAACGGTCGGTTCCAGCGCTGTGAGCTTCGGCTGGTCTGTCACTTTGTCTGCCATCATGCCAACTTCTCCAACAACTCTACCAATACGTCGATTTCCTGTTTGCTGTTCATCTCGGTAACGCACAGCAGCATGTGACCTTGCAGGTGCGGGTAATCTGCGCCGAGGTCATAGCCGCCGATGATGCCTTCTTCGATCAAGCGCTGGTTGATTTCGCTGACGGGGCGCGGGCACTTGACGACAAATTCATTGAAGAAGGGGCGGCTCAGGTCAACGCTGTAGCCGTCCAGCGCGTCGATGCGGCGGGCGGCGTAGTGCGCTTTGTGGTAGTTCAGCTCGGCCACGCGGCGCAGGCCCTGCTTGCCCAGCAGCGAGAGATGAATGCAGATCGCCAGCGCCATCAAGCCCTGATTGGTGCAGATGTTGCTGCTGGCATTCTCGCGGCGGATGTCTTGCTCGCGCGGGCGCAGGGTCATCACATAGGCCGGGCGACCGTCACGATCCACCGTCTCACCGACGATGCGGCCCGCAATCTTGCGGACGTACTTGGTCTTGACGGCGAAGAAGCCGCAGTATGGGCCGCCGAAGCTCAAGGGGATGCCGAGCGGCTGCCCCTCCCCCACGACGATATCCGCGCCCAACGCCCCGGGCGATTTGAACAGCGCCAGCGCCAGCGGGTTCACCACGAACACGAGCAGCGCGCCCTTCGCATGGACTTTCTCCGCCAGCGTGTCAAAGTTCTCGATCTGGCCGAAGAAGTTGGGGTACTGCACGGCAAGCATGGCCGTGTCTTCGTCTACGAGGTCAGCGAGTTCCGCGACGGTGCGCGGCGCGTCGTCGCCGGTGAACACAAGGTCGCGCCCTTGATTGTAGGTGCGGACGACCTCACGGTATTGGGGATGAATCGCGTGGCTGAGGATGATCTTTTTGCGCTTGTCGAGCACTTGACGGGCGACGGTGACGGCCTCGGCAAGGCTGGTTGCGCCGTCGTAGTGGCTGGCGTTGGCGGCGTCCATGCCGGTGAGGGCGCACATCATGCTCTGATACTCATAGATCGCTTGGAGCGTGCCCTGCGACATCTCGGGCTGATAGGGGGTGTAGGCGGTGTAGAACTCGCCGCGCAGCAGCAGGTGGTTCACTGCGCTGGGGCTGAAGTGATGGTATGCGCCCGCCCCGCGGAACAGCGCAAACTCGCCCGCGTGTTCGTTGGCCTCGGCCAGCGCCTGCATCTCCGCGTGGATTTCCAGCTCGCTCATCGCATCTGGCAAGTTCAGCTTGGGGAAGCGGTGCGACGCGGGCACAGCCTCGAATAGATCTTCAATGGTGGTCACGCCAATAGCGGCGAGCATCTGCTGCCGTTCAATCTCTGTGTGGGGGATATAACCGCTCATCTTGCCTTACAATGTCCAATCGCTTATTGAGTTGAAAGTTGAAAGTGAAAAACTTTCCACCTTATTGCTTCGTTTAACGTGATTCACAATACGCCTTGTAGGCGTCCGCGTCCATCAGGTCGTTGAGGGGGGCGGGGTCGCTCACCTTGATCTTGACCATCCAGCCCGCGCCGTAGGGATCGGAGTTGACGATCTCGGGGGCGCTTTCCAGCGCGGTGTTGACCTCGACGATCTCGCCTGCCACGGGGCTGTAGATGCTGCTGGCGGCCTTGACCGATTCCACTTCACCTACGGCATCCCCTGCCGCGATCACTGTGCCGACGCTTTTAAACTCAACATACACCAGATCGTTGAGCGCATCTTGAGCGTAGTCGCTCACGCCCAGCGTGGCGATCTCCCCCTCAAGGCGCACCCATTCATCGCTTTTGGCGTACTTCAGATCCGCGGGGTATTTCAGCTCTGCCATAACCGTATCCTCTCAACTTTGGTCTCACAAACAAAAACAGGGCGCTTCAGCTCTGCTTGCTGTGCGCCCTGTCAGTCATTTCAGGGTGTTCCATCGGCAGATCCACCTTACCTGAGAGTTTCATCCATGTGCCAGCACCACACATGCACTTGCCCCTTCGGTGGCCCAGTCGCTGGGCGCTCTCTCTGCCAGACGGTCAAATTATGGTGGAATTGTAGCAATCCGCAAAGCGCGGCGCAAGCAGGGAAGTGGCTAGGGAGTGTCTGAATGGCTGCCCTCACCCTGTCCCCTCACCCCTAAATCCCCTCTCGCGTGGCGAGGGGACTTGCCGCTTTTCCTTCGGGAGAAGGGGTTGGGGATGAGGCCTCGCCATGATGGGTGGCGTTTTGACAGCCCATTAACCTAGAGTTAAACTTGAGGTGGTTGTGCAAGAGACACAAATAAAGCTTTAGGAGGCTTTTTATGAAGGAATACACAACCGACAAACTGCGTAACGTGGTGCTTGTCGGGCATCAGGGCTGTGGCAAAACGTCGCTGGTGGAGGCGATGCTGTTCAACGCTGGCGCGATCACCCGCATGGGGCGCGTGGAGGACGGCACGACCGTCTCGGACTGGGACGAGGAAGAAAAAGCCCGCAAGATCAGCATTTCCACCTCGCTTATCCAACTTGAGTTTGAAGACCACAAGATCAACATCCTCGACACGCCCGGCTACACCGACTTCGTGGGCGAGATGAAGAACGCGATCCGCGTGGCGGATTCGGTGATTATGGTGGTGGATGCAGTCGGCGGCGTAGAGGTGGGGACAGAGCTGGCGTGGGAATACGCCCGCGAGTTCCAGCAGCCGATCATCGTCGTTGTGAACAAGATGGATCGTGAGAACGCCGACTTTGATAGGGTGCTGGGCCAACTGCGCGAGAGCTTCCCGAAGTACAAGTTTGTGCCGATTATGCTGCCCATCGGCAAAGAGGCGAGCTTCAAAGGCGTGGCCAACGTGCTGCGGCAGAAGGCCTACTATGGCGCAGGCGCGGAGCGCAGCGACCTGCCCGCCGAGATGGCCGACCTTGTGGCTGAGGCCAACATGGTGCTGACGGAGGCCGCCGCCGAGGCCGACGACGACTTGATGCAGAAGTACTTCGACGAGGGGACGTTGAGCGTCGATGAAGTGCGCGATGGGATGCGCAAAGCCTCGCGCTCGCACCTGTTGAACACCGTGCCGGTGTTCGTCACCAGCGCCACGCAGAACATCGGCATCGTGCCGCTGATGGAGGCGCTCATCCATTACACGTCCGCGCCCGACCTGCGGCGCGTGGGCATCCAGCGCAAGGGGGCCGAGAAGCGCGAGTACCTGCTCCCGCCGCAGAGAGACGACGCGCCGCTGGCGGCGTATGTGTTTAAGACCACGACGGATCGCTATGTGGGCACGCTGACCTACTTCCGCATCTTCAGCGGCTTCATCAGCGCCGACAGCCGCAACTACAACAACAGCAGCGGCCATGAAGAGCGCTTCGGCACGTTGATGGAGATGCGCGGCAAGGAGCAGATCCCTGTGCAGCGCCTGCACGTTGGCGATATTGGCGTGGTGGCCAAGCTGACCAACACCAAGACCGGTGACACCATCGGCGACAAGGACAAAGACTTTGTGCTGGTGCAGCCCACCTTCCCTGAGCCGCTCTACGGGGTGGCGGTCTTCCCCAAGACGCAGCAGGACAGCGCCAAGATCGGCACGGTGCTGACGAACCTGTGCGCCGCCGACCCGACGCTGCGCTGGCGGCAAGACCCCGACACGAAGCAATCTGTGTTGGAGGGCATGGGCGAGATTCACATTCAGGTGACGCTCAAACGAGCAGAGGCGCTCGGCGTGGGCATCCTTACCGAAGTGCCCAAAGTGCCCTACCGCGAGACGATCAACCAAGAGAAAGAGGCCACCTATCGCCACAAGAAACAGACCGGCGGCGCGGGCCAGTTCGGCGAGGTGACGCTGCGGGTGTCGCCCATTGAGGACGGCTTCGAGTGGGAGTCGAAAGTGGTCGGTGGCGCGATCAGCGGCCCGTTCCAACAGTCAGCAGAGAAGGGCGTGCGCGCTGTCTTGGAGCGCGGCGTGCTGGCGGGCTTCCCGATCACCGGCGTCAAGGTGACGCTGCTCGACGGCAAGGAACACCCGGTTGACAGCAAGGACGTGGCCTTCCAGATTGCAGGGCGCGAGGCCTTCAAAGAGGCGTTCCTCGCGGCTGGGCCTACCTTGCTGGAGCCGATCATGGAGGTGCAGGTGATCGTCCCTGAGAACGTCATGGGCGACGTGATGAGCGACCTCAACACGCGGCGCGGGCGCGTCCTCGGCATGGATCAAACGGGCAACAAAGGAGTCATCACGGCAGAAGTTCCGCTGGCGGAGATGCTGCGCTATGGGAATGCGCTGCGGTCGATCAGCGGGGCGCGCGGGGTCTACACGATGAAGTTTGTGCGCTATGAGCGTGTGCCGCACAACCTGCAAGCTGAGATCGTGGCGGCCTATACGCCCGTGGAGGCGTAAGGGCGCGATGCCTAACGCCTAATCGAGGCATGCCATGCCCATTTAGGGGCATGGCATGCTTGTGTAGAGGCATGGCATGCTTG
>JBDNCV010000151.1:0-9228 GCA_046719465.1 Anaerolinea sp. | reverse complement strand
TGGGCAGCCGATCCGCATTACGCCACGCCCCAACACATCTGGCGGCATTCGTGTGACTCTGATTCTGCGTGACCCACTGACTAGCCGCATCCTCAACGCACTGCAATTGGATCTGTCGGCTGCACTCACGCTGCAACTGCCAGAAGGTGACTTCCTGCTCGAAATGGTCAACAACTTGATTGAACCGTTCAACCTCGATGTTGCGTTCGACGTCAACGCAGGCACAGACGACACCGTCATTGAACTCAACGCTGAAGGCATCGGCTTCATCACGGTTGGGCTGGATGGCAGCGTGGATCTGGGCGGCTCTGGCGTTCAGATCAGCGGCGTTGTGTCGCCTGCTTCAGGCTCAACCGCTACCCCGGCCGCAGGCAGCGCAGGGGGCACAGGGGGCATCAACGTGAACATCACCTCTGGATCTGGCAGCAGCACCACACCCAGCAGCGGTGTCGACGCTAACGTCACAACGGGTTCGGGCGGTACTAACGTCGATGCCAATGTCAACACGGGTTCGGGCGGTGCTAATGTCGATGCTAATGTCAACACGGGTTCGGGCGGTGTTAATGTTGATGTCAACATTGATGTGCCAGTCGAAGTGCCCTCTGTTGAGATTCCACCAGTGAATGTGCCCATCGTACCAACAGTCATCCCGCTGCTGCCCGGCGGCTGATACAGGCGCTAACGCCCCCATACGCCAAACGTGTGGGGGCGTTTGATTTCAATTTTGTAATGCCCGTAGGCTCATCGCAGCGGTCTCATGTACAATCATCAGCAGAAAGGATGAGAGTACAAGCATGGCTGTCGAGTTAGAAGCCCTCGTCGGGCACATCTTCATCGCGGGCGGGCGCACCATCAAAACCAACCCGCCGGGCGCGCTGTGTGAGATCGCCCCCAAGAAGGCAGCGCGCGGCCGTGAACAAGACACCTTCTTCGCGCTCGTCTTGCCAAGCGGGGCCAACGCCCCCGTCAGCTTCTATGAGCAGATGGCCGTTATGGCTGCCGAGCGCTACTTCAGCACCACCGGCAGCGTCACCTCTGCGCTGCGCGACGTGTTCAACACGCTCAACGCCAACCTCTACGAGCACAACGCCAGCGGACGCCGCTACTATGAAGCCAATATCATCGTGGCCGTGCTGCGCGGCGATGAGCTGTTCACCGCGCGGACAGGCGCGGCGGCCCTCGTGCTGAAGAACGGCCTGACGCTGACAACCCTGCCAGAAGCGCTCAGCGACGAAGAGGCGCTGTTCCAACCGCCGTTGGGGGTGCGCCCCATCCCGGAGGTCGAGATGAAGCGCTTTCAGGTGGGCGCGGGCACACGTCTGCTGCTAGTTGACGCGGCCATTGCCGAGCAGCGCCTCGAGAACATCAAGACGGCGCTAAGCGCCCCCGACATCCAAGAAGCCATCGAGGAGTACCGCCTGCTCGTCACCGGCCAAACGCAGGCCATGATGATCGAATTCGTCAAAGCGGAGGAACCTGTCCCGATCCCAGTGATCGCCGGTGAATCGAGCAAGGCCATCGCCGCCGAGATGATGACGCAGCGCAGCACGACCCCCGCGCCCGCCGCCCCATCCGCTGCGCCTGCTGCTCCCACGCCGCCGCCCCGCCCGAGTGCCCCTGCGCGCGTCGTGGCCACCATCGCGCGCCTGTTTGGGACGATGCTCATGCGCCTCGCTAATTTGTTTGGGCGCTTGCTGGGGCGCAGCGCTGAATCGCGCGCGGTGCGCTACAGCACGGGCATGGCGACGCTGGCGCTGTTCGCGCTGCCGATTGTCGTCGTCGTGCTGGTCGTCGCCTCGTGGACGGTCGGCATCGGCGAGACGCGCTTTGAAGCCTGCGTCCGCGAGGCCATCGACGCCGCCAACGTCGCCCGCACCATCGACAGCAGCATCCCACAGAGCGTGCTGGCCGCATGGGAAGCGACCTTCCTCAAGCTGGACGACTGCGAACGCCTCCGCCCGGGCGACCTGCTCTTGCAGACTATACGGCGCGAGGGGCGCAGCGTGGTGGACATCCTGCGCAACATCGAGCGCCGTGTGCCGATCCAACTGTTCGAGCTGCCCAACGCCAACATCACCCGCCTGCTGCTGCAGGGCCTGACGATGTATGCGCTTGACCAACAGAACGGCCTCGTCTACCGCTGGCAGCTCACACAGGACGGCTTAGGGATCGCCTCCAACCCCGCCCCGCTAATCGCCATGCGCCGCGGGGCCAGCGTGCAGGGGCTGCTCATGGGCGACATCCTCGACATCGCCTACGATTCAACGTTGGATGTGGTCGTCGCCGTGGGGCGAAACGGCGTGCTGTTCCGCTGCCCGCCGCGCTTCATCAACGAGTGTGAGGCGCAGCAGCTCCTCGGTGTGGAGAAGTGGGGCACGCCCGCCAACATCCACATCTGGCGCGGCAACCTCTACCTGCTCGACACGGGCGGCAACCAGCTCTGGCGCTATCAGCCCAGCGGCGGAACCTACGGCGGCGTCCCCTCGGAGTACTTCACCGGCAGCGTGCGCCCTGACCTGCGTCTCGCGGTCGATTTCACCATCAGCACGGCGGGGGCAGCGGCAGGCTCGGTCTACGTGCTTTACAGCAACGGGCTGATGACCAAGCACTTTCAGGGGCGACCTGACCCGTTCGCGTTCGCGGGCTTCCCTGATGGCGCGGAGATCTCCAATGTGCTGACGAACGGCCTGTTCCTGAACGACAGCCCGGTCGACACGGCCTTCTACGTCCTCAGCGCGCCCACCGGCACGATCTACGAGACCTCGCTGGCGGGGTCGTTCATCGCCCTCTACCGCACCGACCCCGAGGACGTGCTCTACCGCATGAGCGACATCGTGACGAACCCACAGCAGCAGATCATGTACGTGGCCTCAGGGACGCGCGTCTTGGCCATCCGCCAGCGGCGCGACTAGCGACGGCGAATCGCCTCGACCAGCCCTTGCAAGTACATCACGCCCAGCGCGCGGTCGTATAGGCCGTAGCCGGGCTTGCCCGTTTCGCCCCAGATCATGCGGCCGTGGTCGGGACGGTAGGGGCCGTCGAAGCCTGTCTCGATGAGCGCCTCCACCACCCGCAGCATGTCCACGTCGCCGAACGCGGAGGGGTGCTCCGTCTCGTGGAAGTCGCGCTCACTTGTGCGGCGGACGTTGCGCAGGTGGGCAAAGTGGATGCGCCCCCCAAACTGACGGATCATCGCGGGCAGGTCGTTTTCGGCGCGCGCCCCGAGCGACCCCGTGCAAAACGTCAACCCGTGATAGGGGCTGGGCACAAGGTCGAGCAGGCGCTGGATGCTGGCCGCATCGCGCACGATGCGCGGCAGCCCAAACACCGGCCACGGCGGGTCATCGGGGTGGCAGGCCAAGCGCACGTCGGCGGCCTCGGCCACTGGCACGACCGCCTCGAGAAAGTAGCGCACGTTCTCCACGAACTGATCCTCGCTCAGGTTGGCGTACTGCGCCAGCACCGCACGCAGCTCCTCCGCGCTGTAAGCGTTGGCCCATGCTGGCATGTCGGGCATCCCCGCGCTGAAGTCCATTTGAAGCAGCTGCGCGTGGCGATAGGCCAGCGCGGTCGAGCCATCGGGCATTGGCATGGCCAAATCCGTCCGCACCCAGTCAAAGACCGGCATCAGGTTGTAACACAGCACGCGCACGCCGCACTGCCCCAAGTGCCGGATCGTCTGCTGATAGGCTTCAATGTAACGGTCGCGCTCCGGCAGGCCGAGCTTGATCGCCTCATGCACGGGCACGCTTTCGATCACCAGCAGGCGCAGCCCCGCCGCCTCGACCAGAGCTTGCAGCGCCTGCACCCGCGCCAGCGGCCACACCTCTCCAACCGGAATTTCAAACAACGCGCCCACGATTCCGCGCATCCCGGGGATTTGTCGAATATGGGCAAGGGGCACGGGGTCGCTCGCGCCAAACCAGCGAAACGCAGGGATCATCGGGCACTTTCTCCTTGTTATGACACACGCCCGCTCATTTTACCGCCTTGCCCGTCATCTTGCGCATCCCCCCTGCTGACGTACAATAAAGTCCTGAGATAACCCCTTTTTGCAGGACGCGGCATGGCAGACAGCCTCTTTGATAAGCGCTATCGGTATGACTTCATTTATCCACGCGGGCGCAGCGGCGAGACGCTGCGCGCGGTTGACATCGAGGCGCAAGATCGCCCCGTCGTCATCAAACGCCCCGCCGCGCTGGATGCCCCGCCCATCCGCGCCGGGCAGGAAGTCAGCATCAACAACGAGCGCCGCGCCCTCAAAGCCCTCGCCGGTCATCCCGTCCTCACCCCGCTGCTGGGCGAGGGGCAGTTCATGGTGGGCGGTGTAGCGCACCAATACATCGTCATGGAGCGCGCCGAGGGCACGGTCGTTGCTGAGGCTGTTCAAGAGCTAAACGCCATCGGCGAGCGCCTGCCGATGTTGGAAATCCTCGTCATCGTCGATAATCTGCTCGACCTGCTCGAAAAAGCCCACGCCAAAGGCATTGTCTACAACGACGTGGACGCCAAGCACCTGTTCTGGAGCCGCGAACGCTACCAGCTCAAGGTGATCGACTGGGGCAACGCCATCTTCCTTGAAGGCGACGAGATGACGCCGCAAGGCATCAGTCGTCAAACGGACGTGTTCCAAGTGGGGCAGCTCCTCTATTACCTTGTGACCGGCGGGCGGCGGCCTGATGTGCCGCGCGACGCGGGGCCAGAGTTCCGCGTGGATTTTGGCGACGACGCGCGCCGCGTTCACAGCCGCCTGCAAGAGATCATCAGCCGCGCGCTGCACCCAGCCATCCGCCTGCGCTACGGCAGCATCGCCACGCTGCGCGCTGACCTTGCCAGCTTCCGCCAGCCACTGGAACGCGAGCGCAACAACGCCGTCGCCACTGTCACCGAGCGGCTCAAGCGCGATGACCTCAGCAAGAACGACCTGCGCTCGCTCAAGACGATGATTGAATCCGCCTTGCAGCAAGACCCGGGCTATCCACCAGCGCGCGAGGTCAGCCTTGTGATCCAAGACCGCCTGCGCGATCTGGCCGTGGAAGCTGACCTCGACGCGGCGCGCATCTATATGGACGCTGGCTCGTGGCCGCGCGCCCAAGACCTCTTGCTGCAGCTGCGCGAGCGCGCCGGCTCCCAAACGGCTGCCCTCATCAACTTCTTGATCGACGTGTGCGACATCCTGCAAGAGCACAACGCAAGCACAACCCCCGCCTTGCAGCAGGCGCTTGCCGCCGCCTTCAAAGGGCAGATGGCCCAAGCCGCCCACCTGCTGCTGACCGAAGCGCCCAGCGATGACCGGCTCTACCGCTTGCAGTGGCTGGTGGCGGAGCGCGTCTCGTCCCACTTCCCCGATGTGCTGCTGCTGCGCCCTAACCTCTATCGCCTCAACCTCGCGCTGCAAACACTGGAGAAACAGGGCTACAGCCCGGGCGAGCCGCGCAGCGTCCTCACCAGCGTGGAACAAACGCTCGACCGACTGGCAGGCGGCAACATCGACCTGCCCGGCCTGCGCGATGGTTACCGCTCCGTCGTGGAACAGCTCTCGCTCGTCAACCCCGTCATGCAGACCTTCGCCTTGCAGCACCAGTTTGACTCCCGCCAGCTGCCGCTCAACTCGCTCGACCGTGCGCAGACAGCGGCGATGGCGCTGGCCGACGCGATGCACGTCATCGGGCGGCAGGCCACCGCCAGCCCGCGCGACGCCACCAACGCGCTTGACCTCGCCCGCTCCGTTGACCCGACCAACCCCGTCTGGGACGACGTGCAGTACCTGCTCAACCGCCTCTACGAGCGGCTGCAAGCCTGCCAAACCTACGTCCCCAACGCCGACGGCACAGACATTCAAGTGTGGCTCAAAGCAACCCAACAAGAACTCGCGCCGTTCGTCTCACGCTTGTTCGATGACCTGCTGGCGCGCATCGTCAAAGACCTTGCCACGGCTGACCGCGTCTGGGAGCAGTACCGCGATGCCGTCATCCAAGGCAACCGTGACGTCGCGCTCGACGCGGTGGACGAGGCCGGGCGCTTGGTGGCAACGATCAGCCCGACGTTGAGCGCATGGTTCCGCCATTTGCGCGTCGTGTTGGAAGGCGCAGCTTACATCGAGCGCCACAGCATCCCCAACGCGGTGGGGCGCGCGCTGGCCGACGGTTGGGAAGCCTTCGACCGTGGCCGCCTAAGCGACAGCGAACGCCTCGGCATTCAAGCCTACGAAGCCGCCAAAACGCCCGCTGAGTATGAAGCCGCCCGCCGCCTGCAAGAGCTGAGCATCCTCACCCGTGAGTGGGTCGAGCGAAACGCCGTCAACAACCCGCAGCGCACCCAAGCGATCCTCGACGAGGTGGAGAAGCGCTTCAGCCCCGAGGAGCGCGAGACGCTTGACGACTTCACACGACAGATGCCCTCGATTGAGACTTACCTCAAAGCTATGTCGCGCGGCTTGATCGAGGTCTTTCATAACACGAGCACCGCCGCGCTGCGCCTGCTCTACATCCGCTATGTGCTGCTCTCTGCGCTGGAAGTCCACGAAAATCGCATGGCCGACGGTGACTTCTGGCGTGAGGCGGCGCTGCGCACCCTCGGCGATTACAGCCTGCGCCATCCTGCCCTGCGCGCGCTCGACGAATTTACGACGCGCAAACGCGAACTCAACAGCGCGCAGGCGCTCTTCAATCAGATTATCGACAAGAGCTGCCTGCCCGACTTGGAGGGCATCCGCCGCCAGCTCGAAGGGAGCGCCCAAGCGCGCCTGCTCGCCCCGGGCATCCAGAGCATCCGCGATCTGGAAGTCGCCCTGCGCCATTGGAACGACGGTGACTTCCGCAATGCAGGCCTGAAGCTCGAGCAGACCATCAAGGGCATCGCCGACCTCGAAAAATCGGCGGGGTTTACCTTGTCGGGCTATCGCGCATGGGTGATGGAGCTGATGGCAGCAGACGCCGAACTGCTGGTGCAGTTCCGCGAGGCGCGCGGGATCATCGAACAGCGCCCCGACGAGCCAAACCCTAAAGTGCAGCAGGCCTTCCACCACTTGGTGAGCGTCACCAACAAGCTGCTCGGCGAGGAATACAGCGGCACGCTGCGCCACTGGCGCGACACCTACGACAGCTTCTTGAGCGTGTTCACCGCCGATGAGCGCCGCAGCCGCCGCATGGATCGCATGAACGAGCTGTTCCGCGCCATGTTCATCGACCGGCATCCGGCTTATGCGCTGTTCCGCCACTGGTACGACGTCCTAGAACGTTCGCCCGAGTTCCCCGCCCCGCCCACCGCTGACCCCGTGCCGCGCATCGCTGAGCAAGCGCCGCTCAGCCGCGAGGACTTCCGCGATTCGCGCTACGACGACCTCGAGGAACTGGCGGTGAGGCCGTCCCGCTTCCGCACGTTTGCGCTGATCGCTGTCCCCATCGTGATCCTGCTCGCCATTGGCAGCGCCGTCCTGCTGTCCTCGCTCAACCAGAACCCCACAATTGAGCTGACCATCACCGCCACGCCTGACACAGTGCTTGCTGCGGCAGAGGTATCACCCGAGGCAGCCGCCGAAACCACCGACGATGCCGCCGCGCTGGCCAACCTGCCGAGCGCAACGCTGCCCGCGCCCACCGCCACCATGACGCCGCTCCCGCCGAGCGCGACGGCCACCCTGCCGCCCCCCAGCCCGACGCCCAGCACCCCAACCGCGACCAGCGAGCCACCTACCGCCACCCTGCCGCCGACCACCCCCGCGCCAACCATCACGCCGACGCTCGGCCCACCCACTGCGACCCCGCTGCCGCCCGGCGGCGTCACTGGCACGGTCAACTTGTTCAACCTGATGAACGCCCTCACCGTCACCCCTGACCCCGATTACTTCCTGCGGATTGATGGTGGCTACCGCTTTGGGCGCGGTGTCCCCGGTGAGAGCGACTTGTTGAACGTGGCGCTCGCAGCAGACGATCTCGACCGCCTGTTGGGGAACAATGCGCCCAGCCGCATCCGCCGGATGGACGTGGAGATGGCGCTGCGCACCTTCAACCCAACCACCGTCAGCGCGGAGGATTTGGTGTTCGGCGCGCTGCTGCAAAACGCCGCCAACAATAACACCGTTGGCCTGCGCGTGCAGATCGTCGTGCAGGATGTCATCAACCTGTACCAAGTCATCGACGGGCGCGCGACCTTCCTCGCCCAGCGGACGGTCAACGCGCCAGTGGTGCGCCTGCGGATTGAGCGCGACCTTGCCTCCGGCAGCGTGAGTTTGTTCTACAACGACGAGCGCTTTGGCGATCCGATCCCGTTCGGCGCGCCCGATGTGCCGGTGCAGCCCGCCGTGTTTGTCAGCGATAAAGGGGTCATTGTTGCCGTCACCGATTGGCGGGTGATCCTTCGTTAATAATTTCAACAACTTTTATACAAGTTTTTACAAGTTTTGCAGCTACCTCGATTGACAGCGTTTGGAAACTCTAGCACAATACTCTTAATAGCAGAGGTATTTCGATGGAGTTTCCATTCGCTATGTCGAACTCAGTATCGTGGCTCGATGATAAACACACTGTGATCATTGCCACGTTGCAAGGTGACGTTAACTACGCTGAAGTTAAGCAGCAGTTTGACGAGATCGCAGACCTGCTCGACACTGTGAGCCATCATGTCTACGTGTGCCATGAACTGACGAAAATTCGTCGCACTTCACAAGTTAATCTTGAACACTTGACGCAGACAGCTCGTCATCGGGTTGTTACGCACCCCAATCGCGCGTTCAGCTACTTCATCGGCGCGCCGCGCCGCGCGCAGATCGTGGTCGACCTCAGCACGAAAATCTTTCCGGCTGCTGTTAAGCGCTTTGCCTTTGTACATACACTTGACGAAGCCTTGCAAGACATTCAAAGCCGCAGTCAACATCTAGTGAACGAGTGACACAGGCGATGCGACACACAGCATCAAAGGGAGCGTCTACATCACTGATGACGGCCCTGCCCCTCACCCCTTGTGCCAGTTGAACGCCGGACGCTAAAGCATCCGGCTGCAACACGCCCCCTGAAGGAGGCTTTAGCCTTTGGCGCATGGTCGCCTTCTGCTGCGGCTGAGACACGCACTTTTGAGAGGGGCATGTCTAACGTGGTGGTGATGCGCAATCGTCCCCTCACCCTGTCTGGCCTGCGGCCAGCCTGTTCTTATCCCACACAGGGTGAGGGGCAACACCAGCTATTTCGACACACCCGCAACAGGGAGTGTCTAAACCTAAACAGATGGTGA